>NZ_JBHMIQ010000136.1:0-226 GCF_048060315.1 Micromonospora sp. LOL_013 | reverse complement strand
AGGGCACTTTCTACATCCGGGGTCCTGCCGGTCCAACCTTCATCGGTGGATCGAGGCTCAGCTCCTACCAGGCTGCTGCGACAACCCGGCGGGAAGGTCTTCCACCTCCCTCGATCCTTCGCGCCTCACGGCGCACCAGCGCCTCACGGCGCAAACTGCGCGTCGGTCAGGTCGTGCCGCCTCGTCACCGCTACGCTGGTCACGAGGTCTCCGTGTTGATGGTTCG
>NZ_JBHMIQ010000135.1:0-229 GCF_048060315.1 Micromonospora sp. LOL_013 | reverse complement strand
CCCGCCCTGGCCGCCGAGCACGCCCCCACCGCCCTGGCCGCACCCGTGGCCGCCGCCGGCGGCGTGGACACCGGCACGCTGACCCCGCACGGCGTGCAGGGCGAGCAGTCCCGGATCACCCTGTCCGGCGAGCAGACCGACAACGTCAAGGGCATCATCGCCGCCACCAAGAAGGCCGGCATGGACGAGCGGGCCGCCGTGGTCGCCATCGCCACCGCCCTGCAGGAGT
>NZ_JBHMIQ010000134.1:0-232 GCF_048060315.1 Micromonospora sp. LOL_013 | reverse complement strand
GGCGAAGTACCTACCGGCGGCGTCCCGGATGACCGTCACGGACGACGGGTCCGACGGCAGTATCCGGGACCAGCGGACCGCCAGGTCGCCGATCTTCGGCAGCCGCAGACGGCCGTTGTCCAGGACCGTGAACCGGGAATTGCGGGTGAAACGGATGGCCTGCCGGTTGTCCTTAGAGCGACCGGCAATAGGCGTTACCTGAGTCGGCGGGTTGTCGGCCGGGTGTCCCAGC
>NZ_JBHMIQ010000133.1:0-243 GCF_048060315.1 Micromonospora sp. LOL_013 | reverse complement strand
GAAGGACACCACGCGGTCGCGTTGAACCGCCACGGCAAGAGGCTGCACGACGCGACACTGCCCAACACCGAAGCCGGGCTACGGAAACTGTTCGACAAACTCGCCCGACACGGCCGGATCCTGGCCGTGGTCGACCAGCCCGCGTCGATCGGCGCGCTGCCCGTCGCGGTCGCCCGCGCCTACGGCCACCAGGTGGCCTACCTGCCCGGTCTGGTCATGCGCCGGCTGGCCGACCTGCACCCC
>NZ_JBHMIQ010000132.1:0-253 GCF_048060315.1 Micromonospora sp. LOL_013 | reverse complement strand
CATCCACCTGCACCTACCCGAGCACTGGCCCTGGCAGGCCGCGTTCGACAACCTGTTCACCGCCATCCGCCCGACACCCGGCTGACCACAGCAACACCGACGCGCGACCAGGCGGCCCGACCACAGGCCACGAACCCCCGCCCAACCCCGAACGACAACACCCGGAGCAAGCCGACCACGTAATCGGCGATTCAGCCACGCCCCGAAACCACCCAATACCGAAACTACTCAACCGAGCTCAAGACGAACCGCG
>NZ_JBHMIQ010000131.1:0-253 GCF_048060315.1 Micromonospora sp. LOL_013 | reverse complement strand
CCTGCCCGACACGGAGTGGAAGAAGGTGCGGTACGCGGCGTTCAGGTCCGCGAGGGCCTGCCGCGACACCACCGCCGACACCTCGCCCAGCCACGCCCGCTCCGGAGTCGACTTGGCCCGCGTGATGACCCGCTTCGACAGCTCGGCGTCCGACACGTACGGCAGACCCTGCTCGCGTGCCTCCTGCCGTGCGCGCAGCCCGTCGTTGAACACCACCCGGGCGCATCCGAACGCCCGGGCCAGCGCGATCTGC
>NZ_JBHMIQ010000130.1:0-269 GCF_048060315.1 Micromonospora sp. LOL_013 | reverse complement strand
CACGAACGCGTCGACCGGATCGAACTGCACCCGCTGTTTGAGCCGGTAGCCGGGCACGTACCCGGCGACCGACCGGACCATGGCTTCCACCGAGGCGGCTACCGCGCCGGTGTCCACGCCGGCTGGGACCAGGCAGTAGACGGTGTCGCGCATCAGCAGCGGCGGGTCCGCCGGGTTCAGCACGATGATCGCCTTACCCCTGCCGGCACCGCCGACGACCTCCAGGGCGCGGGCGGTGGTCTGGGTGAACTCGTCGATGTTCGCCCGCG
>NZ_JBHMIQ010000129.1:0-273 GCF_048060315.1 Micromonospora sp. LOL_013 | reverse complement strand
GGCGAAGTACCTACCGGCGGCGTCCCGGATGACCGTCACGGACGACGGGTCCGACGGCAGTGTCCGGGACCAGCGGACCGTGAGGTCGCCGATCCTCGGCAGCCGCAGACGGCCGTTGTCCAGCACCGTGAACCGGGAGTTGCGGGTGAAACGGATGGCCTGCCGGTTGTCCTTACGGGACCGGAACCTCGGCGGCGCCACCATGCGGCCCTTGCGCCTGCCCGACACGGAGTGGAAGAAGGTGCGGTACGCGGCGTTCAGGTCCGCGAGGGC
>NZ_JBHMIQ010000128.1:0-319 GCF_048060315.1 Micromonospora sp. LOL_013 | reverse complement strand
GGCGACCGTGCAGGTCGCGGCGATCAACGAGTGGCTGTGACCGACTTTGATACACGCCCTAACCGCCACCCGCGTGAAAGATCTCGTGCCCATGGAGTTCGACCTTCGCGTCCAGCCGATACGCCGCTGCCGCAGCGGCAGCAACCCGGAGGACTTCCCGAAAGGGGTCCGCCGATTCGGAGCCAATCTTTGTCTATGTAACGTGGCGTGACGGCCGGGGTGTGATCAACTCGGGCGTGTCGCTTGTGGAGACGGCGGCCGGCATCGTCTAGATCATTCGGGTTGTGTGGACTCAAACGATCAACGGCCGGCCGCCGCG
>NZ_JBHMIQ010000127.1:0-353 GCF_048060315.1 Micromonospora sp. LOL_013 | reverse complement strand
TCACCGGAACGAGACCGGCACACGACACCAGATTCGGATCGTCGAACGTCGCGCGCACCACTGGCGCGTTCGTCAGCGATAACCAAAGCGTAGTCACCGTGCTCGATGGCGCACTCGTCGACCCGCTCCAACAGGTGCTGAAGCACTACGGTATGCGGCGGGTCAGGGTGGGGGTAGCGGGCACGTTGCCCGACTACTTCCATGGCTCGGGCGATGACCATGACGTCCTGCGCGGCGACCGCTTCGATCACGTCATCGAACACACCGACCCGCGCCCGAACTGGCACTTCCGCCTAGGGCGTGTATCAAAGTCGGCCGTGGGCGGGTGACGACTTTCGGCGTGTCGCTGCCCG
>NZ_JBHMIQ010000126.1:0-355 GCF_048060315.1 Micromonospora sp. LOL_013 | reverse complement strand
ACGTACACCGCGTTCGCCGGCACCCGACACGAGGCGACCGCCCGGCTGATCGTCCGCCGCGTCCGTCGCGACGACCCGCAACAGATCCCCGGCCAGGACGAACTCCTGCCGACCTACCGGTACCACGCCGTGTTCACCGACAGCCCGTACACCCTCGTACAGGCCGAAGCCCAGCACCGGCAACACGCGATCATCGAGCAGGTCAACGCCGACCTGATCGCCGGGCCCCTCGCCCACCTACCCTCCGGACACTTCAGCGCCGACGACGCCTGGCTGACCCGCGCCGCGATCACGCACAACCTCACCCGCGCCGCCGGACACCTCGCCGCGGGCACCTGGTCGACCGCCAGACCCG
>NZ_JBHMIQ010000125.1:0-364 GCF_048060315.1 Micromonospora sp. LOL_013 | reverse complement strand
CTCGCCGACGCCCACCGGGTCGACGTCGACGCCGCCTACGCGGTGCAGCAGGCCCTGATCGCCCGCCGCACCGGCCGGGGCGAACGCCTCGTCGGCGCCAAGATGGGCCTGACCAGCCGGGCGAAGATGGCCCAGGTCGGCGTCGACTCCCCGATCCTCGGCCAGCTCACCGACACCACGCAGGTGCCCGACGGCGCCGCCGTGGACATCTCCAGGCTGATCCACCCACGCGTCGAACCGGAGATCGCCTTCCTCCTCGACCGGCCGCCGACATCCGGGATGCCGTTCACCGACGCGGTCCGCGCCGTCGCCCCCGCGCTGGAGGTCATCGACTCCCGCTACCGCGACTTCACCTTCTCGCTGC
>NZ_JBHMIQ010000124.1:0-364 GCF_048060315.1 Micromonospora sp. LOL_013 | reverse complement strand
GCAGCGAGAAGGTGAAGTCGCGGTAGCGGGAGTCGATGACCTCCAGCGCGGGGGCGACGGCCCGCACCGCATCGGTGAACGGCATCCCGGGTGTCGGCGGCCGGTCCAGCAGGAAGGCGATCTCCGGCTCGACCCGGGGGTGGATCAGCCCGGAGATGTCGACGCTGCCCCCGTCCGGTACGGCGGTGACGTCGGTGAGCTGGCCGAGGATCGGGGAGTCGACGCCGACCTGGACCATCTTCGCCCGGCTGGTCAGGCCCATCTTGACGCCGACGAGGCGTTCGCCCCGGCCGGTGCGCCGGACGATCAGGGCCTGCTGCACCGCGTAGGCGGCGTCGACGTCGACCCGGTGGGCGTCGGCGAG
>NZ_JBHMIQ010000123.1:0-365 GCF_048060315.1 Micromonospora sp. LOL_013 | reverse complement strand
ACTACCTGCCCGCGTACGCCGGCAACCTCGACATCATGACCTCGGCGGCGCTTCGCACCGCGGAACGCCTGGTCGCTGTCCGAGCGGAGGCACGGTCATGACCCGCCTGTACGTGCAGGACGTCACGTTGCGCGACGGCATGCACGCCATCAGGCACCGCTACACCGTCGACGAGGTCCGGGTGATCGCCGCCGCATTGGACGCCGCAGGGGTCGACGCGATCGAGGTCGCCCACGGCGACGGCCTGGCCGGCTCGTCCGTCACCTACGGCCACGGTGCCGCGTCGGACGCCGACTGGATCACCGCCGCCGCCGAGTCGATCAGCCGGGCGACGTTGACGACGCTGCTGCTGCCCGGCATCGGGA
>NZ_JBHMIQ010000122.1:0-374 GCF_048060315.1 Micromonospora sp. LOL_013 | reverse complement strand
CATGCGTGGCGCGCGGGCTTTGACGATCTCGGTGAGTTTCGCCCGGCCGGCCCTGCGCAGCCCGGTGGGTACGCCGCACCGTGAGAGTGCCTCGAGTACGGCGGGGTGCTGCAGTTTCGGGCCGAGGACGCGTTCCGGGGGTGGGTGGATCTGGGTGAGCAGGCCCCGGATGCGGTTGCCCACGCGGGTGACCTCGCCGGCGAGGTCGTCGTCGTAGCCGACCATCACCTCCAGTTCGGCGAGGGTCTCTTCGCCGGTGTCGACCCGGCGCAGGGTGTGGGGCAGGGTGCGGGCGGCGTCGGCGATGACGTAGGCGTCGCGGGCGTCGGTCTTCGCGGTGCCGGGGTGCAGGTCGGCCAGCCGGCGCATGACCA
>NZ_JBHMIQ010000121.1:0-383 GCF_048060315.1 Micromonospora sp. LOL_013 | reverse complement strand
TTGGACTCCGATCAAGTCGACTGGCTGGTCGAGCAGGTGGACGCGCTGCTGGACTGGGACCCGCCGGTGGGACGGCCGCGGGCGTGCCGCTGGACACGGCGCTGGTGATGGTGCTGTTCGGGCTGCGGCACAACCTCGCGTCGGACGTGCTCGGTGAGGTGTTCGGCCGCGGCTCGACGACCGTGGAGCGCTACCGGGAGGAGGTGGAACCGTTGGTGGACGAGGTGTTGACCCCGCTGTACGAGCGGGTCCGTGACCCGGCCCGTCGGGACGCGGTCCTGGTCGATGGTCTGGTCGCGCCGGCCGGGGAACGCGACGACGTCGACTTCGGGCCGTACCGGGAGGCGGGAGAGGCCGTATTCGTGCCGCGTGGCCCGGTCGGC
>NZ_JBHMIQ010000120.1:0-393 GCF_048060315.1 Micromonospora sp. LOL_013 | reverse complement strand
TGACGACGCTGCTGCTGCCCGGCATCGGGACCATCGACGACCTGAAAGCGGCCCGCGACCTGGGCGTGACCAGCGTCCGGATCGCCACCCACTGCACCGAGGCCGACGTCGCCGCCCAGCACATCGGCTGGGCCCGCGACAACGGCATGGACGTGGCCGGGTTCCTGATGATGGCGCACATGAACACCCCGGCCGGGCTCGCGGCGCAGGCCAAGCTGATGGAGTCGTACGGGGCGCACTGCGTCTACGTCACCGACTCCGGTGGCCGGCTGCTGATGGACGACGTCGCTACGCGGGTCGACGCCTACCGCGAGGTCCTGGACCCGCAAACGCAGATCGGCATTCACGCCCACCACAACCTGTCCCTCGGTGTGGCCAACAGCGTCGTCGCCG
>NZ_JBHMIQ010000119.1:0-403 GCF_048060315.1 Micromonospora sp. LOL_013 | reverse complement strand
CGCAGGGTGCGCAGGGTGCGCAGGGTGCTGATGGTGCCCAAGGTGCGCAGGGTGCGCAGGGTGCGCAGGGTGCGCAGGGTGCGCAGGGTGCTGATGGTGCCCAAGGTGCGCAGGGTGCGCAGGGCGTGCAGGGCGTGCAGGGTGCGCAGGGTTTCCAGGGTGCTGATGGTGCCCAGGGTGCGCAGGGTGCTGATGGTGCGCAGGGTGCGCAGGGTGCTGATGGTGCCCAGGGTGCTCAAGGTGCGCAGGGCGTGCAGGGCGTGCAGGGTGCGCAGGGTTTCCAGGGTGCGCAGGGTGCTGATGGTGCCCAAGGTGCTCAAGGTGCTGATGGTGCCCAAGGTGCGCAGGGTGCGCAGGGTGCGCAGGGTGCTGATGGTGCCCAAGGTGCTCAAGGTGCGCAGGG
>NZ_JBHMIQ010000118.1:0-405 GCF_048060315.1 Micromonospora sp. LOL_013 | reverse complement strand
TCGAGGCGACGATCTCCGCGTACGCGACCGGGGCCACCGCCGCGACGGCGGCGACGACCGGCACGGTCGCCTGCCCACCACAGGTGACCATGTTGACGTTCGGCTCGGCCAGGTGCGCGTCCAGATTGACCGGCGGCACCACGTACGGGCCGACCGCGGCCGGGGTCAGATCCACCACCGTCCGCCCGTAAGCCTGCAGAATCTCGTCGTTGCGCCGGTGCGCACCCGCCGACGTGGCGTCGAACACCAACCCGACGTCGGCGAACTCGGGCATCGCCACCAGGCCGTCGACCCCATCACTCGTGGTCGCCACACCCAACCGGCGGGCCCGGGCCAGCCCGTCAGATTCCGGGTCGATGCCGACCATCGCCACCATGTCCAGCGACTCCGACAGCCGCAGCACCT
>NZ_JBHMIQ010000117.1:0-491 GCF_048060315.1 Micromonospora sp. LOL_013 | reverse complement strand
TGGTCTTGTGCTTGCCGGAGTACAGACAGCGGTCCGTGCGCCATGACCAGCAGGGGAACAGGGTGCCGTCGACGATGTACTGGACGGTCGGGTCGAGCTCGTCGGCGGTCGGCGCGAACCCCGCCAGCACGCGGTCGAGGACCGGGGTGATGCCGGTGACCGCCCGTGAGATCGTCGACTGGGAGACGCCGTGCGCCTCGGCGATCTCCGCTTGGACGCGGTTGCGCCGCATGTAGGTCAACGTGACCACGAGGGCACGGTAGAGGCCGAGGATCGGTGGCCACGGTTCCGTGCCCAGGTTCCGGCATTCGGCGCGGACCAGCACGCAGAGGTCGCGGATCTGATCGGTCGTGAAGCCGGTGGTATGATACATGTTCGGCGGTCCGCTTTTCTTTGGTTGTTGTGTGGTAACTCCATCCTATGGGAGGGCGGGCCGTCTCATTTATCGGGGGGTCCACTGTGGGTTATCGGGGCCCTGCTGAATAAGCCTC
>NZ_JBHMIQ010000116.1:0-494 GCF_048060315.1 Micromonospora sp. LOL_013 | reverse complement strand
GGGCCACCTCGTGCCGCAGCGAGTCGCCGATCGCCTCCAACGCGTGCTTGGTGGCCTGGTAGTAGCCCTTGATCAGCTTGACCGACTCGGCGGGCGACATTGCCAGCATCCTCAGATTGTCGTACGCCGCCGAGACCCGGGCCAGGTCACGGGTCGACTCAAGGAACAGCTCACCGGCCAGGGTCTCGATGTAGCCGAGTGGTGGATCGTCCCGCTCGAAGCTGAGCAGGGCGAATCCGCTGCTGTCGGCCAGGTGCGCGCCGGCTTCGAAGCGCTGCGGCCATGGAGCGACGCCGTGTGTGTCTGCCATGCAGGTCCGTGATCATCTGGTGCGGGCTGCGGTCCTGACGCCGATGCCGGGCATCGAGGTCAGGACCGGGGCGAGAGGGTGCGCGTTGAGCGCGGTGAGGATCTGGTCGACCGGGCGGGCGCCCATGCGTGGCGCGCGGGCTTTGACGATCTCGGTGAGTTTCGCCCGGCCGGCCCTGCGCAGC
>NZ_JBHMIQ010000115.1:0-498 GCF_048060315.1 Micromonospora sp. LOL_013 | reverse complement strand
GCGCATGTAGCCGGAGCAGGTGATCACCCGGCACGACTCGTGGCCGAGCCAGTGTTCGATGGAGTGGATGGACTTGTTCATCTCGTCGGGGAGCCAGCCCTGGTGGCGGCCGGCTTCGGTGGCGTGGATGGTGGCGATGAGGGGGATGTCGAGGTGTTCCTTGAGGGTGATGGCGGTGTGGGTGACGAGCCAGTCGTGGGCGTGGATGACGTCGTATTCGGCGGTCTGGGTGGCGCGGAGGGCGGCGCGGGTGAGGGTGTGGTTGAAGGCCATGGTCCAGGCGAGGAGGCTGGGGGTGGCGAGGGGGAACAGGGGTGGGTCCTCGGCGGCGCGGATGATGCGGACGCCGTCGGCGTATTCCTCGAGGGGGGCGCCGGGGGCGTGGCGGGTGACGACGGTGACCTCGTGGCCGGCGTTGGCCAGGGCGACGGAGAGGGCGTGTACGTGCCGGCCCAGTCCGCCCACCACGACGGGTGGGTACTCCCAGGACAGCATCAG
>NZ_JBHMIQ010000114.1:0-499 GCF_048060315.1 Micromonospora sp. LOL_013 | reverse complement strand
GGCCGTCTCATTTATCGGGGGGTCCACTGTGGGTTATCGGGGCCCTGCTGAATAAGCCTCCTGATACGCGGTTCGGTGTCGCCGATCGGTACGCAGTCCCCAGATTGGAGCAACCGCACCGGCAGCCCCTACTGCACCGGCCAGCAGGAAGTTCACGATCAACGTCGCCAGGCCAAGGACGGACAGGACCGCCACAAGACCAATTTTGGAGTTCGTTTGCTCCGGACTGAGTGACTCTTGCTGGGTTGACATGGCATTCCTCCTGCGCTGTTGACAGATCGTACAAGATCCCCCTCACGTCCACACGTCGGCGAGGGGCCGGCGCGAGAACCCATCGCAATTGCGGTGGCCCTCGCACCGACATAGCTCGATCAGAAGATTGAGCAGGTGAAATTGCCCGAGCTACCACCATTCGCCATACCGTTCAGGCGAAGGCACTGAGCCTTTCCGGGTAAGGCTCTGATCACCGGGCGCGGTGTCCGGAACGGTCAAGATGTGT
>NZ_JBHMIQ010000113.1:0-510 GCF_048060315.1 Micromonospora sp. LOL_013 | reverse complement strand
GGCGGACTCTGTAATGGCAAGCGCGCGCTGCAGAAGCGGGATTGCCTCGGCCGCCCGGCCAAGATCCCTATACGCAGCCGCCAGATTGCTCAGCCTTGCACCATAATCAGGATGATCTCCTCCGAGCGTGGATTCGCTGATGCTTACCGCACGTTGCAGCAGCGGAATTGCTTCCGAAGCGCGACCTAGGGCGTGGAGGGTAACTGCGAGATTGCTAAGCCTCGTAGCAACATCGGGATGATGATCACCGAATATTTCCTGGCTCACAAGTAAGGCGCGCTCCTCGAGCGGAAGTGCCTCGGATTCCCGTCCCAAGGAATAGAGGATAGCCGCAAGATTTCCAAGTCGAATCGCTACCTGAGGATGATGCTCGCCGAAAGCTGTAACAGTGCTCTCGAGTGCTCGGCGTTCTAAGGGCAAAGCTTCGCTTGCCTTGCCCATTGAATAGAACGCCGTTGCTAGGTCGCTGAGGCGTTCGGCGACTTCTGGGTGATCGGGCCCTAACGCAGC
>NZ_JBHMIQ010000112.1:0-531 GCF_048060315.1 Micromonospora sp. LOL_013 | reverse complement strand
CACATCCGGGTGGACGGGAGCCACCGGTCCACCCGGGCGAACGTACGCCCGTACCTCGCCGACTTGTACTCCAGCATGGCGACGAACGACGACCATCCCGCGTCGTGCACCGACTTCGCCAGCCGGGTCCGACCGAGACCGACGACACACAGATCCTCGACGTACACCGCTTGATTCTCACGGATGATCGTCGTGGACAGCTTGTGCTGCCAGTCCCGCCGGGTGTCGGCCACCCGGGCGTGCGCCCTGGCGACCTTCACGACGGCCTTCCCACGGCGGTTACTGCCCCGCTGTTTACGCGACAGGGCCTGCTGCAGCCGCTTGAACCTGCGGGCAGCGCGGCGCAGGAACCTGGGCGCGGCCACCTTCGTGCCGTCCGGCATGACCGCGAAGTGCGTCAGCCCCAGATCGATCCCCACCTCGGCGTCGGTCGGCGGCAACGGCTCGTCCGTGGCCGAGACGACGAACGAGGCGAAGTACCTACCGGCGGCGTCCCGGATGACCGTCACGGACGACGGGTCCGACGGCAGT
>NZ_JBHMIQ010000111.1:0-546 GCF_048060315.1 Micromonospora sp. LOL_013 | reverse complement strand
CACCACCCGGCAACCGACAACCCATCCCCACAATCACAACCGGATCATCATCCACAACAGCCGTGCGAGCGGCAGGAAGATGATTGTCCTGGGTAGTCGATCGACCGAGGATTTCGTCGCGAAGGTGACGGGCGGCGGCCAACGGGGTGGGGTGGCTGTAGACGAGGGTGGTCGGCACCCGCTTGCCGGTGCCGAGTCGCAGGTGGTTGCAGAGTTCGACGGCGGTGATGGACTCGAAGCCCTGTTCCTTGAAGGTCCGCTCCGGATCGACCGCCTCGGCGGAGTCGAGGCCCAGCACGACGGCGGTACTCGCCCGGACGACGGTCAGCAGCCGGTTCAGTTGCTCGGCGTCGGACAGCGTCAGTAGTTCCGCGTGGAGTCCTGGCGCGCCGACTTCCGGGGCAAGCTCCGGCTCTGCCTGGTCGTCGACCAGGACCGGTGAGGTGGCCCCGTCCGTCTGCGGCGCCCAGTGGTGGCGTCGCTGGAAAGGATACGTAGGCAAATCAACCACCCGACCCCCAACACCAGCAAACACCGCACCCCAAT
>NZ_JBHMIQ010000110.1:0-551 GCF_048060315.1 Micromonospora sp. LOL_013 | reverse complement strand
CGACACCCTGTGCTTCGTGGACATCGACTCCATGCTGCGGCGGGTGTACGGCAAGCAGAAGCAGGGCATCGGGTTCGGCCACGCCAAGGTCGGCGGCTACAACGTCTACCCGCGCGGCTACAACCCCCTGGTCGCGACGCTGTCCACCCCGCTGTCCGCGGTGACCGCCGCCACGAGGCTGCGGTCGGGTAACGCCGGCTCGGCCCGGGGCGCCGCCACCATGATCGCCGAGGCCGTCACGACCGCCCGGGCATGCGGCGCTTCGGGGGAGATCATGGTGCGAGCGGACTCGGCGTTCTACGCCAAGACGGTGATCAGCGGCTGCCGGCGTCGTGGCGTGCGGTTCTCGGTCACCTGCCGCATCGACCCGCAGATCCGCGCCGCGTGCGACGGCATCGCCGCCGACCAGTGGGTCGACATCACATATCCGCAGGCCGTCTGGGACGAGGACGCCGGCCGGTGGATCTCCGACGCGCAGATCGCCGAAACCACGTACACCGCGTTCGCCGGCACCCGACACGAGGCGACCGCCCGGCTGATCGTCCGCCGCG
>NZ_JBHMIQ010000109.1:0-593 GCF_048060315.1 Micromonospora sp. LOL_013 | reverse complement strand
CCCTTGGTCGCGCTCGGGGGTTCCTGTTTCACCGACGACCGCCCCGTCCGAGAGGAGAACTCCCGGTGAGGTCTCACACCGCCTCCACAGGCAATCACGGAGAGCCCCTCCGCGAGAATGTTCCGGGCCGCGTTGACATCCCGGTCATGGGCCTGCCCGCACCGGCAGGTCCACGACCGGACCGCCAACGGCATCCGGTCAGCCAGCACGCCACAGCCCGAACACAGCCGGGTCGACGGGAACCAGCGGTCCACGACCACCAGGTCCCGGCCGTACCAGTCGGTCTTGTACCCCAGCATGCTGCGGAACCGCCGCCAGCCCGCGTCCGAGACGGCGCGGGCCAGACGGTGACCGGCCATCATGGTGCGGACGGTCAGGTCCTCGATCACGATCGTTTGGGTTTCACGAACGAGCCGAGCGGTCAACTTGTGCAGGTGGTCGCGGCGGCGGTCGGCGATCCGGGCATGAACCCGGGCCACCGCCAACCGGGCCTTGGCCGGTTCGCTCCGGTCGTCGCAGAGCAGGGACACGAACCAGCGGCCCGCCGCGTCCTGCGACACGGTCACCGTCGACGGCGCCGCGCCCTGCGGCAA
>NZ_JBHMIQ010000108.1:0-603 GCF_048060315.1 Micromonospora sp. LOL_013 | reverse complement strand
CAGATCGGCATTCACGCCCACCACAACCTGTCCCTCGGTGTGGCCAACAGCGTCGTCGCCGTGCGGCACGGCACCACCCGGGTCGACGCCTCCCTGGCCGGGATGGGCGCCGGGGCCGGTAACGCCCCCCTGGAGGTCTTCACCGCCGTGGCGGACCTGCACGGCTGGAAGCACGGCTGCGGCACCTTCGCGCTGATGGACGCCGCCGAGGACCTGGTCCGGCCGCTGCAGGACCGGCCGGTGCGGGTCGACCGGGAAACCCTGTCGCTCGGCTACGCCGGCGTCTATTCCAGTTTCCTGCGCCACGCCGAACGCGCCGCCGACCGCTACCACCTGGACGTGCGGTCCATCCTGGTCGAACTCGGCCGCCGCAGGATGGTCGGCGGCCAGGAAGACATGATCACCGACGTCGCCCTCGACCTCGCCGACGCCGCCAACACCGCCCACGGAGGTGCGCAGTGACCACCAGCGCAGACGTCGACCTCGCCGGGTTGGCCGCCCGGCTCGACGAGGCGGCGGTCACCGGCACCCCGATTCCGCAGCTCGCCGACGCCCACCGGGTCGACGTCGACGCCGCCTACGCGGTGCAGCAGGCCCTGATCG
>NZ_JBHMIQ010000107.1:0-627 GCF_048060315.1 Micromonospora sp. LOL_013 | reverse complement strand
GGAAACGATCTCCTGTGTCATCGGGCTGCACTTCTACAGGATCGCCTGTGAATAGACCTCCCGATACGGGAAGCGATGGCACAACCTCTGCAAGTAGCCTGCCCGGCACATTCAGTAAGGTCCACTGGTCAGCCGTTCGCCGGCCGCTTGCGAACAGCTTGACGCAGACGCGCCGACCCAGTGGCGTCGGCGACCACAGCGACTTCGTCCAACGCCTTCGTCGCCGCTTTCCGGTCGCCGATCGCCGAATGCACGTCGGCCAATGCGAGTAGATAGTCACCGGCCCACTCCGCATGCCGCTGCTCGTAAGGAAGGGCAGCAAGACCAGCGGTCAGGTCTGCGATCGCGGCATCGGCGGCATGCCGGTCAACGCCGGAATGGATCGCGTGTACGAGGCCGCGTTCCATTGTCAGGAAGGCAGACGACCGGTAGTAGTGCCACGGCGGCGGGTCGTCGCCGCTGATCTCGAACTCCGCCCCGAGTTGATCAGCTTCTCGGATTGTCTCAGTCGCTACTTGCCGGCCGTCCACGTGCGCCACGGCCCGAGCGAGCTGAAGTGTGTCATAGAGGCTTATTCAGCAGGGCCCCGATAACCCACAGTGGACCCCCCGATAAATGAGACGGCCC
>NZ_JBHMIQ010000106.1:0-771 GCF_048060315.1 Micromonospora sp. LOL_013 | reverse complement strand
GGGCAGTCCTGGAGCCTCTCCTGCCCACCGCACGCCGACCGGGCCGACCGCCCGCATCAACGAAACGGCAGCTCATCGACGCGATCCGGTGGCGGACCCGGGCCGGCGCCCCGTGGCGGGACATCCCCGACCACTACGGCTCCTGGGCGGCGGCGTACGCCCTGTTCCGCCGGTGGCAGCGCGACGGGACCTGGGCACGGATCCTGACCGCGTTGCAGGCCCTGGCCGACGCGGCGGGACGGATCGTCTGGGACGTGTCCGTGGACTCCACGATCAGCCGAGCGCACCAGCACGCGGCCGGAGCGCGTAAAAGGGGGATCTGCAGGCCGAGCCACCCGGCGGTACCGGGTCGGAACCCGACGACCACGCGTTGGGGCGTTCCCGTGGCGGACGGACCACGAAACTGCACCTGGGCTGTGAACAGGGACAGAAACCGCTGTCGATCGTGCTGACCGGTGGGCAGCGTGGCGACAGCCCGCAGTTCACGACGGTGCTCGACGGTGTGCGGGTGCCCCGGGTCGGGGCCGGTCGGCCCCGGACCCGTCCGGACCGGGTGCTGGCGGACAAGGCGTACACGTCGAAGGCGAACCGCGCCTACCTGCGTCGACGGGGTATCGCCGCGACGATCCCGTCGAAGGCCGACCAGGACGCCAACCGCCGGAAGAAGGGGTCGAAGGGCGGCAGGCCGCCGGCCTTCGACCCCGAGATCTACAAGCAGCGCCACGCGGTCGAGTGCGGGATCAACCGGCTCAAGCGCAACCGTGCCGTCGC
>NZ_JBHMIQ010000105.1:0-787 GCF_048060315.1 Micromonospora sp. LOL_013 | reverse complement strand
GCGACGGCCTGGATCTCGATGAGCAGGTGCGGGTGGGGCAGTTGGTGGACGGCGACGGTGGTGCGGGTGGGTCCGGTGTGGTCGAAGTGTTCGGCCCAGACCTGGTTGTAGCCGCCGAAGTCGTTCATGTTGACCAGGTACGTGGTGACCGAGACCAGGTCGGCGAGGCTGGCGCCGGCGGCGGCGAGCAGGTCGGCGATGTTGGCGATCACCGCACGGGTCTGTTCCCGGATGTCGAGTTGGGTGGTGCCGTATTCGTCCACGCTGGCCCCGGCGATGGTGTTGTCGGGGCGGCGGCTGGAGGTGCCGGAGACGAAGATGAATCCGCCGGCGACCTTGACGTGCGGGAACGCCCCGCGCGGGGTGGCCTTGCCCGCGACCAGATGCGCGGTCATCGCGTACCGCCGGTGGTGGTGAAGGCGGCGGTGCCGAGCCCTTGGACGGTGGCCCGCACGTGCGCGCCGGGTGGGAGGGGGACGGCGGCGGTGGCCGCGCCGGCCAGGAAGATCCAGCCGGCCCTCAGGGCCGGGCCGTGCCGGTCGGCGAGAGCGATGCCGGCGGCGAGGGCCCGGCGGGGGTCGCCGAGGATCGCGGCGGTGGATCCGGTCTGCACGGTGTGTCCGTCGATGTCGAGGAGTACGCCGAGGTTGTCGACTTCGTCGGGGACCGGCTGCCAGGGGCCGACGACGTACAGGGCGGCGGAGGTGTTGTCGGCGATCACGTCGGGCAGCGAGAAGGTGAAGTCGCGGTAGCGGGAGTCGATGACCTCCAGCGCGGGGGCGACGGC
>NZ_JBHMIQ010000104.1:0-837 GCF_048060315.1 Micromonospora sp. LOL_013 | reverse complement strand
ACCGGTCACCGCACCCCTGAAAACCAGCTAACCAACTCTCCATCAAACCCGGGGCTTGACACGAGCGGCGGCGGCTTGGGTGATGCGGTACGGGTCTGGGATCCTGATACCGGCGATCAGCAGGCCGAGCTGACCGCCCACGTCGGCGCGGTGGTGTCGTTGGCGGTGTTGCCAGGCAGGGATGGCCGGCACCGCATTATCGGCGGCGGCGATATGATGGTCTATGAAACGGTGTTTATCTGGGACCCTGACACCGACGACCATCTGACCGAATCAGCGAGTGTCGGTAGGGTCAACGCGCTGGCGGTGCTACCCGGCCCGGATAGCCGACACCGCATTGTCGCCGGCGGCGGTTACCCGGGTGATGGGACGGTGCGGGTCTGGGATCCTGATACCGGCGATCAGCAGGCCGAGCTGACTGGCCACATCGCCGCGGTGGTGTCGTTGGCGGTGTTGCCAGGCAGGGATGGCCGGCACCGTATCGTCTCGGCCGGCGACATCCTCGATGGGACGGCGCATATCTGGGACCCTGACACCGGCGACCATCTGGCCGAACTCACGTTTCAGGCCAGCGAGGTGTCGTTGGCGGTGTTACCTGGCCCGGATAGCCGACACCGCATCGTCACCGGCAGTTGGAGGCACGAGTCGGTGCATGTCTGGGATCCTGATACTGGCGACCTGCTGGCCGAGCTGACTGCCCACGTCAATGGAGTGGTGTCAGTAGCGGTGTTGCCGGGCCTGGATGGGCGGCACCGCATCGTCACCGGCGGTCGGGGCGATGGGACGGTGCGGGTCTGGGATCCTGATACTGGCGACCTGCTGGCCGAGCTGACCGCC
>NZ_JBHMIQ010000103.1:0-859 GCF_048060315.1 Micromonospora sp. LOL_013 | reverse complement strand
GTGCGACACGCAAGTCGCATGAGTACAGCGACACTCATCGAAGGGGGTGCGGCGTGACGTCGCGGATGTAGTGTCCGGTCCCGTGCGCAAGGACCGTCCCCGCCTCGGCGTGCGTCGCGGGTAACCGCGGGGTGCGAAGCCCGGGGAAGGGCCCAAGGACTCCTGTTCCATCCAGGGGTTACCGGCTGGGGAAGACCGGACGGGTGAACGCAAGTGAACCCTCGATGACGCCTCGTCATAGGCACTTCCGCTCGATGGGACGCGCCAGCGGGAGACAGGGGCCAGCCGTTGCAAGGCGGCAGGTGCCGCTCGGAGGAATCTAGCCGGGCGGGAGCGCACCACCGTCCCCGGGGTTCAGAGGGCGCCCTACCCGGTCGTATCTGTCTCATGCGGAACGTGACAACCCCGATGGGGTCCAGACGGACAGTGATTCGGCTGGTAGGCCGCCTGTGAGGGCGGACGATGTCCCAGCGGGCGCAGGACGACCCGAGAAGCGAATGCCGGTGGCCGAAAGGCAGCGGGAAACCGGCGGCGGTGATGCTGGCTCCTCCGCCAGCGGTCGCCGGATAACCGGCCGGATAAGGGCATGTGCCCTGGCCTGAAAGGGCGCTGACGCGGGTCGGGTGAGCCTGCGGAGCTACTGCTGACCACAGCTTCGGAACCGAAGGGCAAGTTAGACACGATGACAGCTCATGCCTTCGCGGTGGCGATGGCGGCTCTCGGCGTGAACGGACCGGAGGACGATCGTGCTGGCTGGGACGCCATCGATTGGCGGACCTGCGAGGACAACGTACGGCGGCTACGGCAGCGGATCTTCGCGGCGTCGCGGGACGGGGACCTGAAGAAGGTCCGGAACTTG
>NZ_JBHMIQ010000102.1:0-869 GCF_048060315.1 Micromonospora sp. LOL_013 | reverse complement strand
CGTGGGATTACCGTGCGGTCGAGGCGCAGGCGCGTTGCGACGGGAATCGTCTGCGACCGAAGCCACGTAAGCTGGAGTCTTCGCGGCGGTTGCACGATGTGGTCAACGACGGTTTCGCGGAGAAGTGGTCACCGCGGCAGATCGGCGAGAGGTTGCGGGTGGATCATCCTGATGACCCGGAGATGCGGGTGTCGCACGAGACGATCTACGAGTGCCTGTACCTCCAGGCGCGTGGGGAGCTGCGGACGCAGCTGAAGCTGGCTCTGCGGCGTGGTCGTACGCAGCGGGTGAACCGGTCGCGTCCTGCCGTGGCCAGGGGTTCCGTCAAGGACATGGTGAACATCAGCGAGCGGCCGGTGGAGGCCGAGGACCGGGCCGTTCCCGGGTTCTGGGAGGGTGATCTGATCATCGGGAAGGGCAACAGGTCCCAGATCGCCACGTTGGTCGAGCGGACCACTCGTTTCGTCATGCTGGTGCGGATTCCGTTCGACCGTACCGCTGACCGGGTCGCTTTTCTGCTCGCGGCGAAGATGGAGACGTTGCCGGAGTTCATGCGTGGGAGTGTGACCTGGGATCAGGGGAAGGAGATGGCCCGGCATGCTGATTTCACGGTTCGGACGGGGATGCCGGTTTATTTCTGTGACCCGCATTCGCCGTGGCAGCGCGGGAGCAACGAGAACACGAATGGTCTACTCCGGCAGTATTTTCCGAAGGGTACGGATCTTTCCTTGCACACCCAGGAGGATCTTGATAAGGTCGCTGCAGAGTTGAATGGCAGACCGCGTCAGACGTTGAACTGGCTGAAGCCGATCGAAGTTTTCAACGATCTGGTCAAGAACGCAGTGTCGCCATGATCACTTGATCCCGCC
>NZ_JBHMIQ010000101.1:0-895 GCF_048060315.1 Micromonospora sp. LOL_013 | reverse complement strand
TGAGCCCTTTTCATGCTGCGTAGCGGTCGGTCTCGACGTGGTGCAGAACGAGGATGGCCTGCACGATCGCGGTCGCTCGCCGTGGACAGCAGCGCAGCTTGGCCAGGATCTTCCAGGCCTTGAGGGTGGCGATTGCGCGTTCACCGCGGGCGCGGATCTTCGCGTGGGCGCGGTTGATGGCCTTCTGCCGGCGTGACAGCTTCGGGCGGAAGCGGCGTCGCTTGAACGGAGTGCGCACGCTGCCGCGGGCTCCTTGGTAGCCCTTGTCGGCGAAGGTCATCACGTCCGCCCTGGTCAGCGCATCGATAATGCCGTAGGTCCTGGCTGCGGTCAGGTCATGAACCGAACCGGGCAGCGCCGGTGAAGCCCAGACGAGCCGGCCAGCGGCATCGGCGATGACCTGCACATTCACGCCGTGGTGCTTGTGTTTCCCAGAGTAGTAGGGTCGCTGGTCGGCGACCCGATCGATCGGAATCAGGGTGCCGTCCAGGATCGCGTACGCCAGTCGGCGGATCCGTACCATGGCGGTGGCCAGGTCATCGGCGGCCGTCGCGAGCAGGGCTATCGCTTCCTGGACGTAGCGCCAGGCGGTGGCGACGCCGGTCTCGAAGCCGGCCGCGAGTCGGGTGTAGGTGTCGCCGTTGCGCAGATGGGCCAGGGCGAGCAGCGCCTGCCGGCCGGGTTGGAGGCGCCGCCACCGCGATCGGCGCTGCTTACGGTGGCTGCGGATGCGTTCGGCCAGGTGGTTCAGGGTGCGGCTGGACAACGAGATCGTGGCGGGGTAGGACAGCATGGCGAGGCTCCCGGTCGGGGCTTCGAGTCTTGGTCGACAGCTGTCCTACCCGGAGCCTCGCACCCATCGATCAGCGGGCCTACCGCATCCGCCCTGAGCTGC
>NZ_JBHMIQ010000100.1:0-954 GCF_048060315.1 Micromonospora sp. LOL_013 | reverse complement strand
CCGTTGCTAGGTCGCTGAGGCGTTCGGCGACTTCTGGGTGATCGGGCCCTAACGCAGCTTCACTGATTGTCATCGCTCGTTGCAGGAGGGGAATCGCTTCCGAGGTGCGTCCCTGGTCTCTGTACGCCGTTGCTAGGTCGCTGAGGCGTTCGGCGACTTCTGGGTGATCGGGCCCTAACGCAGCTTCCGCCTCAGTCAATAGTAGATTCTTTTGTTCGATGTCTCCGTGTGCCGAATCAAACCTTCCGTGGTTGTAGGCAACGATGTCTCTGCCGACGAAGACCGCCGACGAACCGGTGTTGACGAAACCGTAGTTCACTGAGGCGGCTACGGATCGGTCACCGGAGGCCGCTATCCTTGGCGTTGATCGATCATCTGGCATGAAATTGTTTGACTCCCTTCCGCATTTATCAGTGGGTACCCCCCCACTCGTACCGATCGCAACCGTTGCCGCGACGAGCATCAACCCGACCTCGTCGTCGACCACCCCAGCATCTACCACCGACACTAGCTGTGGCCGCTACCCGACCGCCGCCACCAGCGACCAGAGCAGGACGCTCGCTCACGATACTGACTGTGATCAAAGCAGCACAGGGACGATCATCCAGTAGCCCATCCGCTCATCGGCATGAGCGCGCGCTGGTGCCCACCCGATCCGGTGAACAGCTGCGGCGTTCCTGGAGGCTCGGCCGGTCGCCCGTCCCAAGTTGTACGGACTCTCGGCGGCGAGTGCGGCCGCTCGGACGTGCTGAGGGCCGACGCCCTGCACGTCGAGCGGCGGATGCATCCGGCGGATAGGTCAGCGCTGATGCGTGCCGGCTCTGCGTCCTCCTCCAAGGAGGCCGGTGTCGGGTGGTCAATGGCCGGCGGTGCTGACCTGGGTGACGAAGGTGGACCAGGCGGTGGGGGTGAAGGTGAGGGTGCCGCCGGTGCGGTTCTTGCTGTCGCGGACCA
>NZ_JBHMIQ010000099.1:0-984 GCF_048060315.1 Micromonospora sp. LOL_013 | reverse complement strand
CGACAGCAGCCACACAACCGCAGGCCACACCCCAAGATCAACTTAAGCTACGCAGCATTGACCATAGTACATCTTGTCCAGCCCAGCGTAACCAACGCCGGCCGCCCCGCCTTCTTCAACGTGCATCCGGCTGGTTGAGCACGCAAAAGTGGTCGTCTTACCGCAGGTCGTGAGCGAGTATCCGGACACCGAATTTACAGATCTATTAAGAGCTATGCCGAAGCCATCCTCGCCAGAGACGTTACAAGTACCGACGCAGCCGAGAGGGTGACCATCGTCAATTCCGTCAATGTTTGTGAATTGCCAGGTAGCGAAGACGCTGTACCTGCCCGTACAGCTATCTCGGTAAACAGAAGGTTTTGGAACCGTAAGCGCACTTTGCCCCTGCAGCTGCAAATCCTCAGATGAAGACTCGCCCGATACCAGAGTCATATTATGCTGAGCCTCTAAATAGCTGTCGATTGCAGCCTGGCCCTCCCCCCGCTGACGCATCTCTATAGTCGCCAGGTTTACAGCTTCGTTCTCAGCCTGGCCATCTGCTTCCCCCACGCGCGCCGGGGAGCACAGCGATTCGGTTGGGTCGGCCTGGACAGGCGAGATTCCAGCGATTGTCGCACCGGCAACGAGGAGAAGGGTAGCGCCAGCCCAGCTAAGCGTGAGGCGCACCGTCCGTCGTGCTTCCAACTCGACTCCTAGCGATGTAGGGGATGGACACGCCAGTAGCTCACTTGCCGCAATCGTCGAACTACCGTACGCACACCCCACGTTACCGGCATTTCGCGACGACGTCGACCAAAGTGGATCTATGTCTACTGTCGTCCGCACTGTCGACAATCGGGTGTAGACGGACAGGACACGTGGCGACATGGGCTGCCGCCATTCGATCGTGCGGCGCAACAGTCGCTAACTATCTCGCAGATCACTGAGCCTTTTCCAAGTTGATCTCGCAGCTCAGGGCGGATGCGGTAGGCCCGCTGATCGATG
>NZ_JBHMIQ010000098.1:0-994 GCF_048060315.1 Micromonospora sp. LOL_013 | reverse complement strand
CTTAGAGCGACCGGCAATAGGCGTTACCTGAGTCGGCGGGTTGTCGGCCGGGTGTCCCAGCGGTAGAGCGTGCGGGCTCGTTGGATGAGTTGACGGATCGTGACGATCGCGGCGGCCAGGTAGAGGTAGAAGTCGATGATCGTAGCGTTGCGGTCGGTGCAGCGGCGGATCTTGCCGAAGCCGTTCATCCACGAGTTCGTGCGCTCGACCACCCACCGCTTACCGACTTGGATCGGGGCGGGTACGCCCTTGCGGGCGATCTCGGCGTCGAAGCCGAGTTCATCGAGCAGCTCCCGGGCGCGGTTGCTGTCGTAGCCGCGATCGAGGTGGGCTGTGACCTGCTCAGGCCAGTGATGGCGGAGTTGGGCGCTGCACGCTTCGAAGGTGTCGCGCAGCAGCGGCGAGTCGGGCCGGTTGGCCGGGGCACCGGTGATCCCGAGCGGGATGCCGTAGCCGTCCACACCGGTCGAGCGCTTCATACCGCCCTTGCCGCGGTCGACCGGTGAGCGGCCGGCCCGGTCGCCGCCACACGGCGCTTTCGTGATCGCGCCGTCAGCGCTGACGTCAGTCAGGTCCAGGCCGATCATGCGGTCGTAGGCGTCCAGGGCGAGTTCATGGACCTGCTCACCGAGACCGGCGTCAGCCCACAACCGCAGACGGCGACGGATCGTCCGGTCCGAACAGTCACCCGACGCGACGCGTTCATAGCCGGATCCATGGACCAAAGCGGCGATGACGTGCTCGAACACGATCCGGTCCGGGATCCGCCGGCGGTGACAGCCCAGCGGATGGGCCGGGTCGAACTCGGGTTGTTCAGGCCACAACGCGGCGAACTGGACCCAGATGGGTTCGAGCAACGATGATTGCAGCGCAGGCACGGGACTCCATCGGTTGCAGAGCGTAGAGAACTCCGATGATCGATGGACCCGTGCCTGCCTACTACTTCCAGGTACCCGCATGTCCGGATCTTGGACCCTATTGCCGGTCGCTCTTA
>NZ_JBHMIQ010000097.1:0-1033 GCF_048060315.1 Micromonospora sp. LOL_013 | reverse complement strand
TGAGCCTTTCCGGGTAAGGCTCTGATCACCGGGCGCGGTGTCCGGAACGGTCAAGATGTGTGGGAATCGCCCTGGTGAGCCGGGATAAACGATGAGGGCGCGGAACGCCGGTACGAAGTGTTCCTCTCACAGACCACGACCCCGGAGTCCCGCGCCGCTCATGAGTATCACCTATACCGCAACGCTGCCCGTACGCGACGAGACCGTGTTCCACCTCTCCGGACTGCTGCACGCCGAACGTCTCCGGCGCGGCACCCGCCGGGGACGGCGGGTGCTGACCTGCTTCCGCCAGGCCGTGCTGGTCCTGCGCTGGCTGCTCGACGGCACCCGGATGAGCCAGTTGGCCCGCGACAACACGATCAGCCTGTCCACCGGGTACGCCCACCTGCACGAGGCCATCACGGTCCTGGCCGCCCAGGCACCCGGCCTGCACGGCGCGCTGCTGGCAGCGAAGGCCGCCGGCTACGACCACGTCCTGCTCGACGGAACCCTGATCGAGACCGACCGGATCGCCACCCCGGGTCCCACCCCCGGCGTCGACCTGTGGTGGTCGGCCAAACACAAGAACCACGGCGGCAACATCCAGGTCCTGACCGCCCCGGACGGCTGGCCGCTGTGGACCTCGCCGGTACGCCCCGGCCGGGAACACGACACCAGCTGCCTGCGCGCCCACCCCGGCCTGCTGACCACCCTCACCGAGATCCGCGAGAACATGCGGACCCTGGCCGACCTCGGCTACGAGGGCGAAGCCGACACCATCGCCGTCGCGTTCAAGAAGCCCAAGAACGGTGAGCTCACCGACCTGCAGCAGACGTTCAACCACGCCCACAACCGGCTCCGCGCGGTCGGTGAACGCGGGAACAGCCTGCTCAAGACGACGTTCAAGGCCTTACGTAACGTCAGCCTGTGCCCGTGGAAGATCGGGAACATCGTCGCTGCGGCACTGGTCATCCTCCACATCGAGCACAACCGAACCACCTGAGCCGAGTACCGGCACTACACCCAGTCGCGGACCGTTACTCGCAAAGGCTCA
>NZ_JBHMIQ010000096.1:0-1063 GCF_048060315.1 Micromonospora sp. LOL_013 | reverse complement strand
GTACGCGGGCTTGATGACGTCGTCGATGACCGCCAGCCGCTCGTCGAACGGGATGAACGCACTCTTCATCGCGTTCACCGTCAACCACCGCAACTCCGACCACCCCCACCCGAACGCCTCCACCAACAACCACATCTCCCGCGACATCGACGTCCCACTCATCAACCGGTTGTCCGTGTTCACCGTCACCCGGAACCGCAGATCACGCAACAACCCCACCGGATGCTCACCAATCGAACCCACCGCACCCGTCTGCACATTCGACGACGGACACAACTCCAACGGAATCCGCTTGTCCCGCACATACGACGCCAACCGCCCCAACCGCACCCCACCCCCACCCACCTCGATGTCATCCACAATCCGCACCCCATGCCCCAACCGATCCGCACCACACCACTGAATCGCCTGCCAGATCGACGGCAACCCGAACGCCTCACCCGCATGAATCGTGAAATGGAAATTCTCCCGCTGCAAAAACTCGAACGCGTCCAAATGCCGCGTCGGTGGAAAACCCGCCTCCGCGCCCGCGATATCGAACCCCACCACCCCCACATCCCGGTACCGCACCGCCAGCTCCGCGATCTCCTGCGACCGCGCCGCATGCCGCATCGCCGTCAACAATGTCCCCACCCGGATCACCCGACCCGCCTCCGCCGCCTCCGCACACCCCGCCGCGAACCCCGCCAGCACCGCCTCCACCACCTGGCCCAACCCCAACCCCCGCGACAGATGCTGCTCCGGCGCGAACCGCACCTCCGCGTACACCACCCCGTCCGCCGCCAGATCCACCGCACACTCCGCCGCCACCCGGAACAACCCCGCCTCCGTCTGCATCACCGCCACCGTGTGCGCAAACGTCTCCAGATACCGCTCCAACGACCCCGAATCCGCCGCCGAGACGAACCACCGACCCAACTCCGACGGATCCGTCACCGGCAACACATGACCCACCTCGTCCGCCAACTCCACCACCGTCGCCGGCCGCAAACCACCATCCAGATGGTCATGCAGCAGCACCTTCGGCGCCCGAACGATCTCCGCCAACGAAACAGCCACCATG
>NZ_JBHMIQ010000095.1:0-1122 GCF_048060315.1 Micromonospora sp. LOL_013 | reverse complement strand
CCGGGCAGCGACACGCCGAAAGTCGTCACCCGCCCACGGCCGACTTTGATACACGCCCTAGTGCCTCGTCTTTGAACGTTGATCGTGTAATCCGTCGGTTCTGAGGACGGATCGGGCAGGCTGTCTCCCAACACTCGTGGTGGGAGGTGATGGCCGGTGGGTAGACGGCCAGAGGTGTTCGTCCGGCAGGTGTCGATGGCCGAGGGCCAGCGGTTGCAGAAGATCACCCGGACCGCGAAGGACCCGGTGAAGCTGCGACGGGCGATCGTGGTGCTGATGTCCGCCCAGGGACAGCCGGCCCCGGACATCGCCCACCTGCTCACAGCCAGCGAGGACTACGTCCGCGACGTGATCCACGCCTTCAACGAGCGGGGGTTCGACGCCCTGAACCCAAAATGGAGCGGGGGCGCACCGAGACGGATCGATGAGCAGACCCGTGACTGGATCTGCGTCATCGCCCGGTGCGACCCCCGTTTCCTCGGCCAGCCGTTCTCCTGCTGGTCCCTGGCGAAGCTGCGCGACTACCTGATCGCCGCCGGCTACGTTGACGCGGTCAGCGTCGAGACCGTCCGGCGGGTCCTGCACGAACGCGGTGTGTCCTGGCAGGCCAGCAAGACGTGGAAGGCCAGCACCGACCCCGACCTCACCGCCAGGATGCGCCGGGTGCTCGAGCTGTACGACACTCCGCCCGCCGACGGCAGGGTGCTGTGCCTGGACGAGTTCGGGCCGTTGAACCTGCAACCCCGCCCCGGCCGCGCCTGGCGACCCCAGGGCCGACCCGTGCGGCTGAGGGCCACCTACACCCGCGACCACGGGGTACGGCACATGATCGCCGCCCTTGACCTGGCCACCGGCCGGCTGCACTACCGCATCCGGGACCGCAAACGCTGGCACGAGTTCCTGGCCTTCCTCAAGACCCTGCGCGCCCGCTGGCCCGACCAGCGCCTGTACCTGATCGTGGACAACTTCTCCCCGCACAAGCATCCCGAGGTCCGCGCCTGGTGCACGGCCAACCGCGTCGACCTGGTGTTCCTGCCCACGTACTCGTCGTGGTTGAACTGGATCGTGCGACACGCAAGTCGCATGAGTACAGCGACACTCATCGAAGGGGGTGCGGCGTGA
>NZ_JBHMIQ010000094.1:0-1156 GCF_048060315.1 Micromonospora sp. LOL_013 | reverse complement strand
GGCCGTCTCATTTATCGGGGGGTCCACTGTGGGTTATCGGGGCCCTGCTGAATAAGCCTCGATGCATGAACGACTAGGCGAGCAATTGAGGGTCGATGACATGGCGCGGGCTGCCATGTTCAGCAAATTTCACTTCACGCGGATGTTCCAGCGGGTCACCGGCGTCTCACCCGGCCGATTCCTTTCCGCGCTGCGCCTCCAGCGTGCCAAGGAGCTACTCGTCTCGACGCCGATGAAGGTTGCCGACATCAGCGTCAGCGTCGGCTACAACAGCGTCGGCACGTTCAGTTCCCGGTTCAGCCGCAGCGTCGGCATGTCGCCCACCAGTTTTCGGCAGCGCGCTGGCTACGCCAGTGAGATCCTCGCCGACTCCGACGGCGTCCGCCTCAGCGACGCGAGCATCTCCTGCGGGGTGCAACCGGCCAGCCGGGACGAGAACACGCTGACGTTCGTCGGCCTGTTCCCCGGTCGCGTGCCCGAGGGCCGTCCGGTCCGCTGTGCGGTACTGCGCGACTCGCGGCACATCACCTTCAACCATGCACCACTGGGCCAGTGGTACCTGCTCGCCCAAGCGGTCTCGGCCGACCGGTGCCCGCCCGGGCTGTGTCGCGATCACGCAGACCGGCCGGTCTCCGTCGCCACTGCCGGGCCGCTCGTCGTCCGCTCCGGCAAGTCGATCTCGACCGAGCTCGAGCTGCGGCCGGGCCGGGCCCTCGACCCGCCGGTGCTACTCGCGCTACTCAACGTCCGCACCTACGCGCTGAGCCGGCTGACCGAGCAGAGCCGACCCGCCGAGGAGTACGCCGTCGCGGCCTGAGCACCCGCGCCCACCGCCAGTTCCTCGTGCTGGTCAGCACCGTGGCCAGCACGTTCGGCACCGGCGACCGCGCGACGGCACCGCGGCCCGCCCGCCTTCTTCGGTAGTGGATGGTTCCCGCCAATGTCCCACAATTCGCTCTCGGCATGCAGTAGTGCTTTCCAATATCTACATTCCGGCCGCGTTCGCAACGCTCCCGCCCCGCCGCACGACCGATACTTGAGGTTTACATCCACCCGCACCCTAGGCCAGCCTTCCGGGTAAAGCGACGGACATAACCCACGGCCCCGGCGTTGTTCCTCTATGTCTGACTTGATCATTGTTTGTCAGATGTCGTAG
>NZ_JBHMIQ010000093.1:0-1256 GCF_048060315.1 Micromonospora sp. LOL_013 | reverse complement strand
TGGGTCATCGCGTGTAGCGCTTCGTACTCGGCGGGCGGGACGTGTCCGAGTTCGCCGTGGAGCCGCCGGTTGTTGTACCAGTCGATGTACTCGACGGTGGCCATCTCCAGGTCGTCGAGGCCGCGCCACGGACCGGTGTTGCGGACGAGTTCGGCCTTGTACAGGGAGTTGAACGCCTCGGCCATGGCGTTGTCGTACGAGTCCCCTTTGGATCCGACGGAGGTGACGGCGCCGGCCTCGGCGAGCCGCTGGGTGTAGCGGATCGCTCGATACTGGACTCCCCGGTCGGAGTGATGGACGAGTCCGCCCAGGTCGGCGCCCTGGTTCTCGCGGCGCCAGATCGCCATCTTCAGCGCGTCGAGCGCCAGATCCGTGTAGAGCGACGTGGAGACCTGCCAGCCGACGATCATCCGGGAGTACACGTCGAGGACGAACGCGGCGTACACCCAGCCCACGCTGGTGCGCACGTAGGTCAGGTCGGCGACCCACAGCTGGTTCGGCCGTATCGCGGTGAAGTCACGGTTGACCAGGTCAGCGGGCCGGCTGGTCTCGGCGGCCGGTCGGGTCGTGCGCGGTGACCTGTCGCGTAGCAGCCCACGGAGTCCGGACTCGCGCATCAGCCGCTCGACGGTGCACCGGGCCACGTCGACGCCTTGGCGGTGCAGCTCGTGCCAGATCTTGCGGGCCCCGTAGACGCCGTAGTTGGCCTTGTGGACCTGGGCGATCATCGCGGTCAGCTCCTCATCGCGCCTCGATCGGGCCGAGGCGGGGCGGGCCTTGGCGGCGTAGTAGGTCGACGGTGCGATCCCGGCGGGCGTGTCTTCAAGCGCCCGCAGGACCGACTGGACACCGTGTTCGGCCTTCTGCGAGTCGACGAACGCGACCCTCATCTCGACGGCCGGTCCAGCTCGGCCGCGAAGAAACTCGCCGCGGACTTCAGGATCTGGTTCGCCCGCCGCAGCTCACGGACCTCCCGTTCCAACGCGGCGAGGCGTTCCGCGTCGCCGCTGGTGGTGCCCGGACGGTCGCCGGCGTCGGTCTCGGCCTTCTTCACCCACCCACGCAACGCCTCGGGGTGCACGCCGAGCTGGTCGGCTATCCGCCGGATCGCCCCTACCGCGGACGCCGGGTCCCGGCGGGCCTCGACCACCAACCGGGTCGCACGCTCACGCAGCTCGTCGGAGTACTTCTTCGGTGCGGGCATCGCTGGTGTTCCTCCCAGGTTTCGATGTCTCCATCAAACCCGGTGCGGGACA
>NZ_JBHMIQ010000092.1:0-1351 GCF_048060315.1 Micromonospora sp. LOL_013 | reverse complement strand
CGGGGTCGATGTCGGCGGCGGCTGACGCCTCGGCGATCAGCGCGGTGATCGCGTGGTGGACGATCAGGTAGGCCCGGATCTCCTGATGGACCAGGTCCGGCAGGCGGGAACGCAGGACCCGGCCGGGGCCGCGTAGGTGGGTCTTGAGTTGGTCGTTGCCGGTTTCCTCCTCCCAGCGTTCGTGGTACGCGGCGGCGAGTTCGTCGGCGCGGGCGTCGTGGGGGTCGACGATGCTGGTGATCAGGGTGACGACCTCGCCGGTGCCGTTACCGACCCGGTCGGGCACGGTGTACTCGACCACCCTCGCGAGGTGGACGACCGGCAGGCCCTGCCTGTCGAACGCGTCGGGAACCGTGTCGACGTCGGTCAGGTCGGCCCCGGCGCGGGCGGCCGCGAGGAGCCGCTCCCGCCGGGCACCCCGGACCGTCGGCCTGATCAGGACGGTGATCCAGGTGCCGTCGGGCAGTACCCGCACGACCGGCAGGTCGAGCCGGGTCGGCGCCCGCCACACCAGCGCCGCACCGGACGCGACGGCGGTGTCCCACGCCTGCCAGGAGTGGAACCCCCGGTCCGCGACGAGCAGTTCGTCACCGCGTAACCGCGGATACAGCCGCTGCGCGAGGGTCTTCTCACCCACCGCGTAGGCGTCGATCTCCGCGGCGACGAACGCGTGGGTGCCGCACTCCGCGAGGGCCACGACCCGTGCCTTCGGGTACGCCGACCGGTTCTCCCCGGACCCGGCGTAGCCGAACTCGGCCGCGTTCGCGGCGCTGTCGGGCACATCGACGGTGAACCCGTCGATCGCCAGCAGCCGCCACCGGCGTAGGAACGACCCCCGCGCGGTGCCCAACGCGGCCACCGACGCGGTCGGGCCCGACCCGCCCGCGACCGGCCCACACGTGCGCGCGAACACCTCGTCGAACACCCGACGGCCCAACCGTTTCCGCGCCTGGGTGATCGCGCTCGACGTCGGCACGCTCCACCCCGCGTCCCAACACCCGAACCGGTCCAACGACCCCGTGACCCGGGCCGCGACCTCGGTGTAGTCATCGTCGGGGAACAACGTCAGCCCCAACGTCAGATACACGGCCACATGCGCCGGCAACTTCCCGTCCGACCGCTGCTCCCGCACCCCGCACACCTCGACCGCGGCGTCGACCTCCTCCCGCGACACCCGCGAAATCAACACCCCGAGCGTGACCTGGTCCGGCCGCACCACCGCATCCACCGACATGACCCGGAATCAGAACAGCCAACCCCGTCGGCACGCAGCCCGCCACGCCGAACCACCCGACAGCAGCCACACAACCGCAGGCCACACCCCAAGATCAACTTAAGCTACGCAGCATTG
>NZ_JBHMIQ010000091.1:0-1391 GCF_048060315.1 Micromonospora sp. LOL_013 | reverse complement strand
GGTACGAATGCTCATTTGATTTTGGAGGAGGCTCCTGTGGTGGGGGAGTCTGTTTCTGTTGGTGGTGTCGGTGATTCGGTGGTGGTGCGGGGGCTTCCGGTGGTTCCGGTGGTGTTGTCGGGTAGGTCGGAGGTGGCGTTGCGGGCGCAGGCTGATCGTCTTCGGGGTGTTTTGGGGGGTGCGCGGTTGGTGGATGTTGGGTGGTCGTTGGTGTCGACGCGGTCGGTGTTTGATCGTCGGGCGGTGGTTTTTGGTGCTGATTCTGTGGTTGTGGATCGTGGGTTGGCGGCTGTGGCGTCGGGTGATTTTGGTGTGGGTGGTGTGGTGTGTGGGGGGTCGGGTGGGTTGTCGGGTGGTCGGGTGGTGTTTGTGTTTCCGGGTCAGGGGGCGCAGTGGGTGGGTATGGGTGCGCGGTTGATGGATGAGTCGTCGGTGTTTGCTGAGTCGATGGTGGAGTGTGCGGGGGTGTTGTCGGAGTTTGTGGATTGGGATTTGGTGGAGGTGGTGCGTGGTGGTGGGGTGGATGTGTTTGGTCGGGTTGATGTGGTGCAGCCGGTGTCGTGGGCGGTGATGGTGTCGTTGGCGCGGTTGTGGCGGTCGGTGGGTGTGGTGCCGTCGGCGGTGGTGGGTCATTCGCAGGGTGAGATTGCGGCGGCGGTGGTGGCTGGTGTGTTGAGTTTGTCTGATGGTGCGCGGGTGGTGGCGGAGCGGTCTCGGGTGATTGGTCGGGTTTTGGCGGGTCCGGGTGCGATGGCGTCTGTTGCGTTGCCGGTGGCTGAGGTGGAGTCGAGGCTTGTGGGGTTTGGTGGTGGGTTGGGTGTGGCGGCGGTGAATGGTCCGTCGGGGACTGTTGTTTCGGGGGATGTGGGTGCGGTGGTGGATTTTGTGGCGTGGTGTGAGGGGGAGGGGGTTCGGGCGCGGAGGATTCCGGTGGATTATGCGTCGCATTCTGTGCGGGTGGAGGCTGTTGAGGCTGAGTTGTTGGAGGTGTTGGCGGGGGTGGTTCCGCGTCGGGGGGAGGTGCCGTTTTATTCGACGGTGGAGGCTGGTGTGGTGGATGGTGTTGGTTTGGATGGGGGGTATTGGTATCGGAATTTGCGGCAGCGGGTGTTGTTTGGTGAGACTGTGGGGCGTTTGGTGGGGGATGGGTTTTCGGGGTTTGTGGAGTGTAGTGCGCATCCGGTGTTGGTGCCGGGTGTGGAGGAGACTGTTGGGTTGGTGGGTGGTGGGGATCCGGTTGTGGTGGTGGGGTCTTTGCGGCGTGATGATGGTGGGTTGGATCGGTTTTTGGTTTCGGTGGCGGAGGCTTTTGTTGGTGGGGTTGATGTGGATTGGGGTGCGGTGTTTGCTGGTGTTGGGGGTCGGGTGGTTGATTTGCCTACGTATCCTTT
>NZ_JBHMIQ010000090.1:0-1442 GCF_048060315.1 Micromonospora sp. LOL_013 | reverse complement strand
GGTAGGTGCAGGTGGATGGTGCGGGCCCGGTGCGCGAGGCGGGCGGCGACGGTGATGATGCGGGTGCGGATGGTCGAGGTTCGGGCGGTGGTCCAGGTGCCGGCGGCGAGGTGCCCGGCGGCGCGGGTGAGGTTGTGGGCGATGGCGGTGCAGGTCAGCCAGGCGTCGTTTGCTGAGAATCGGCCGGATGGTAGGTGCGCGAGGGGTCCGGCGATCAGATCCGCGTTGATCTGCTCGATGACCGCGTGCTGGCGGTGCTGGGCTTCGGCCTGCACGAGGGTGTACGGGCTGTCGGTGAGTACCGCGTGGTACCGGTAGGCGGGCAGGAGCTCTTCCTGGCCGGGAGCCTGGGTGGGGTCGTCGCGGCGGACGCGGCGCACGATCAGCCGGGCGGTCACCTGCTGCCGGGTGCCGGCGAACGCGGTGTATTCGGTTTCGGCGATCTGCGCGTCGGAGATCCACCGCTGTTCTTCCTCGTCCCAGACGGCCTGCGGATAGCGGATGTCGATCCACTGGTCGTCGCCGATGCTGTCGCATGCGGTGCGGACCTTGGCGTCGATCCGGGCGGTGACGGAGAACCGCACCTTGTGGCGTCGGCAGGTGGCGATGACCGCCTTGGAGTAGAAGGCGGAGTCGGCCCGGACCACGATCTCGCCGGTCGCGCCGCAGGATCGGGCGGTGGTGATCGTTTCGGCGATCATGCTCGCGGCGCCGCGGCTGGAGCCGGCGTTCCCGGCGCGTAGCCGGGTGGCCGCGACGACGGGCGCGGACAGTGGTGTCGCCACCGTCGCGACCAGGGGGTTGTAGCCGCGTAGCCGCACGTTGTAGCCGCCGATCTTGGTGTGGCCGAACCCGATGCCTTGTTTCTGTTTGCCGTAGACCCGGCGCAGCATCGAGTCGATGTCCACGAAGGTCAGCACGTCCGCGTCGGCCAGGATCGGCACCCGTGCGGCGAGACCGATCAGGGTGTCACGGGCGGCGGCGTGCAACTGCCGGACATGGCCGTGGGTGAACGTGCGTAGGAACGAGCCGAGTGTCGACGGCGCGTACACGCCGCCGAACAGTGAGCGCATGCCGCCGTGTCGGGCGATGTCGAGGTCGTCGATGCTGTCTGCGCCCGCGAGCATCCCGGCCACGATCGTGGCGACCTTCCCGGCCGGGTTGGCACCTTTGTCGGTCGGCAGGCTGACCCGGTCTGCGACCGCGTCGTGCAGGCCGGCCTGCTCGGCGAGGCGCATCACCGGGACAAGGCCGGCGCACGACACCAGATTCGGATCGTCGAACGTCGCGCGCACCACCGGCGCGTCATAGCGTAATCTCACCTGCGAGGTGCCCTCTCGAACCGAACGATAGAAGCGTCAGAACTCCTATCCTTCCAGTTCAGAGGGCACTTTCTACATCCGGGGTCCTGCCGGTCCAACCTTCATCGGTGGATCGAGGCT
>NZ_JBHMIQ010000089.1:0-1471 GCF_048060315.1 Micromonospora sp. LOL_013 | reverse complement strand
GTTCTGTCCGTGTTGAAAATCGGACATCGGCTGAGTTGCGGGACGAGCGCGACTCCTGATGATCTTGCGGGTGACTAGCCTCGAAGTTCATCGCTGGAGCCGCGCTCGTGACGACATCTTCCCTGACCGACCCCGTTGTTGACCACCTCGCCGATCTGGCGTTGTGGGAAGCCGAACTCGCCGCCGGTCCAGCCCCGGCCGATCCCTTGTCGATGGCGTCGCCCCTGGTAGCACGCCTGGCTCAGGTGCCGGACCCACGCCGGCCGCGCGGACGGCGCCATCCGCTGCTGGTGATCCTGGTCCTGACCGCGTGTGCCACCCTCGTCGCCGGCAACGACAGCCTGACCGCGATCCGGCAGTGGGCAGCCCGGACCCCACAGGACGTCCCGCACCGCCTCGGCGCCCGCCGTGACCCACTGACCAGCCGCTACCTCGTACCGAGCGAACGGACCTTCCGGCGGGTCCTGGCCGCCGTCGACGGCGACGCCCTCGACACGGCGACCTGCGGCTACGCCGCGGACGTGGCACGCGGCGACACCCCGGCCCCGCAGATCCCCGCCGGCGTCGACGAACCCACCGAACGCGAACAACGCCGCGCCGCGACCCGGGCGTTCACCCACCCGGCACCGGCCGGACTGCTGCCCGCCGCCGCGATCGACGGGAAACTGCTGCACGGCACCCGCACCCCTACCGGGCAGGTGTTCCTGGTCGCCGCCGTCACCCACGACCGTGCCGTGATCCTGGGCCAACGCCAGGTCGCCGACAAACGCGGCGAGGCCACCGCGACCGAGGACCTACTCACACCGCTGAACGTCGCCGGCATGCTGCTCACCCTGGACGCCCTGCACACCACCAGGAAGACCGCCCGGCTGATCACCGACACCCTGAACGCCCACTACATGCTGATCCTGAAGGGGAACCAGCCGCTCGCCCTGCACGCCGCCCACACGTTGCTGTCCGGCACCGACACCGAGTTCGCCGACCGGACCGGCGTCGACGCCGATCGCGGACACGGACGCACCGAACGCCGCACGATCCGCGTCACCGACTGCGACGACACCCTGTTCCCCGGAGCCCGCCAGGTCTTCCGGCTACGCCGCGACACCGGCGGACTCGACGGGATCCGCACCAGCAAACAGATCATCCACGGCATCGTCAGCCTCGACGCCACCCAGGCCGGACCGCAACACCTCAACACCTACGTCAGAGGACACTGGTCGGTGGAAACCCGCCTGCACTGGACCCGTGACGTCACCTTCAACGAGGACTACTCCCAGCTCAGGACGGGCGCGGCTCCCCGCAACGTCGCCGCCATGCGCAACCTGGCCCTGAACACCTTCCGCCTCGCCGGACGCGCCAACATCGCCCACGCCCGCCGTGACCTCCACGACCGCGCCGACACCTTCGCCGTCTACGACATCTGACAAACAATGATCAAGTCAGACATAGAGGAACAACGCCGGGGCCGTGG
>NZ_JBHMIQ010000088.1:0-1532 GCF_048060315.1 Micromonospora sp. LOL_013 | reverse complement strand
GCGCCGCCGACTGCGTCGTCGATTGATCCGGATTCTGGTCCGCAGTCTGGTGGTCAGACGGTGACGATCACTGGTTCGGGTTTTGTGCCGGGTGACACGGCGGTGACGTTTGACGGGTTGCCGGCCACTGATGTGGTGGTGGATCCGTCGGGTACGTCGTTGACGGCGGTGACTCCGGCGCATGCGCCTGGTGTGGTGGATGTGGTGGTGACCACTGATGGTGGTTCGACTGATCCGTTGGCGTACACGTATCTGGCTGATGGTTCGGATGCGGTGGTGACGGGTCTGGATCCTGATTTCGGGCCGACGTCTGGTGGTACCACGGTGACGATTACTGGTTCGGGTTTCGCTGGGGCGACCGGTGTCACGTTTGATGGCGTGGCGGGTACGGGGTTCGCGGTGAATCCGGCTGGTACGGAGATCACGGTGGTGACTCCGCCGGGTGCTGCTGGTCCGGCTGATGTGGTGTTGGTGTTCCCGGCTGGTACTGCGGATGCGGGGATCTTCACCTATGTGCCGCCGACGATTGATTCGGTGGTTCCGGATTCGGGTCCGAACACGGGTGGTACCACGGTGACGGTCACGGGTTCCGGGTTCACCGGGGCGACTGATGTGACGTTCGGTGGTGTGCCGGGGACTGATCTGGTGGTGGATCCGTCGGGTACGTCGTTGACGGTGGTGACGCCGCCGGGGCCGGTGGGTCCGGTTGATGTGGTGGTGGTGCTGCCGGGTGACGACGCGGTCGCTCCGGACGGCTTCACTTATGTCGTCGCGCCGCCGACGGCGTCGTCGATTGATCCGGATTCTGGTCCGCAGTCTGGTGGTCAGCCGGTGACGATCACGGGTACGGGGTTTGTGCCGGGTGACACGTCGGTGACGTTTGATGGGTTGCCGGCCACTGATGTGGTGGTGGATCCGTCGGGTACGTCGTTGACGGCGGTGACTCCGGCGCATGCGCCTGGTGTGGTGGATGTGGTGGTGACCACTGATGGTGGTTCGACTGATCCGTTGGCGTACACGTATCTGGCTGATGGTTCGGATGCGGTGGTGACGGGTCTGGATCCTGATTTCGGGCCGACGTCTGGTGGTACCACGGTGACGATTACTGGTTCGGGTTTCGCTGGGGCGACCGGTGTCACGTTTGATGGCGTGGCGGGTACGGGGTTCGCGGTGAATCCGGCTGGTACGGAGATCACGGTGGTGACTCCGCCGGGTGCTGCTGGTCCGGCTGATGTGGTGTTGGTGTTCCCGGCTGGTACTGCGGATGCGGGGATCTTCACCTATGTGCCGCCGACGATTGATTCGGTGGTTCCGGATTCGGGTCCGAACACGGGTGGTACCACGGTGACGGTCACGGGTTCCGGGTTCACCGGGGCGACTGATGTGACGTTCGGTGGTGTGCCGGGGACTGATCTGGTGGTGGATCCGTCGGGTACGTCGTTGACGGTGGTGACGCCGCCGGGGCCGGTGGGTCCGGTTGATGTGGTGGTGGTGTTGCCGGGTGATGACGCGGTCGCTCCCGACGGCTTCAC
>NZ_JBHMIQ010000087.1:0-1606 GCF_048060315.1 Micromonospora sp. LOL_013 | reverse complement strand
ACGCCCGGTTCTCGGCGGCGTTCGGGGTCCGGGGACGGCCGGGGATCTCCCCGGCACAGTTAATGACCGCCAGCGTGTTGCAGTTCTCGGAGAACCTGACCGACCGTCAGGCCGCCGACGCGGTCCGGGACCGGATCACCTGGAAATACGCCCTCGGTCTGGAACTCGACGATCCGGGTTTCGACCCCACCGTCCTGTCGGAGTTCCGGGACCGGCTGGTCGCCGGTGACCTGACCAGCCTGGCCCTGGACGCCCTGCTGCAACGCCTGGCCGGGCTCGGACTGGTCAAGGCCCGGGGCCGCCAGCGCACCGATTCCACCCACATACTCGGCGCGATCCGCGACCTCAACCGCCTCGAACTGGCCGGAGAGACACTACGGGCGGCGTTGGAAGCCCTCGCCGCGGCGGCACCGCACTGGCTCACCTCGGTCATCGACGATTCCTGGACCGGCGTCTACGGCACCCGCGTCGACAACCTGCGCCTACCCGAGAGCCGGACCAGACGCGACGAGTTGATGGTCCGCTACGGCATCGACGGCTACCACCTGCTCGACGCGGCGCACCACCCGGACGCGCCGCAGTGGCTGGCACAGATCCCAGCGGTGCAGACGCTACGCCTGATCTGGATCCAGCAGTTCTACCGGGACACCGACAACGCCGGGCAGGAGGTGCGACGGCGGGAACACGCCCCGGACGGGGACGGTGTCCCGCCCGGCAGAGACCGCGTCATCTCCCCATACGACCTGGACGCCCGATACAGCATCAAACGCGACACCGGCTGGGGCGGCTACAAGGTCCACTTCACCGAGACCCGCGACCCACCGACCGGCACCACCGGCCGGGAAACCGGGCGCGGAGAACACCCGAACCTGATCACGAACGTGGCCACCACCACCGCGACCGTCCCGGACTCGGCCATGACCGCCATCATCCACCAGCGACTGGCCGACAAGGCACTGACTCCCGCCGAACACCTCGTCGACTCCGGATACCCGTCCGCCGAGATCATCGTCACCGCCGCCCGCCGGCACGGGATCACCCTGATCTCCCCGATGCTGATCGACCCGTCCGCCCAGGCCCGCGCCGGGCAAGGCTACGACAAAGCCGCGTTCACCTTCGACTTCGACACCCGCCACGGCGTCTGTCCCCAGGGCAACACCAGCACAAGCTGGTCACCCTGCCGACAACGCGACACCGACACCATCGTGGTGTCCTGGCCGAAGACCGTCTGCCAGCCCTGCCCCACCCGCCAGGAATGCACCCGCGGCACCCGCCGCCAGATCACCATCCACCCCCGTGACCTACACGAAGCCCTCACCGCTGCCCGCATCCAGCAGAACACCTCCGAGTGGAAGGCCCGCTACGCCGCCCGCGCCGGAATCGAGGGCACCATGCGCCAGAGCACCCATGTCACCGGAACCCGTACCGCCCGTTACCGGGGCCTGCCCAAGACCAGACTCGAACACACCCTCGCGGCCACCGCGATCAACATCATCCGCCTCGACAGCTACTGGACGGGACGCCCCCTCGACCGCACCCGGACAACACACCTCCAACGCCTCGACTTCACCCTCGCCGCCTGACCTACACCGAATAAGCCATCAGG
>NZ_JBHMIQ010000086.1:0-1650 GCF_048060315.1 Micromonospora sp. LOL_013 | reverse complement strand
ATCTGACCGGAAAAACAACCGTGAGTGGGCAGGCGGCAGCGTCGGGGCGCAGCCCCGACGAGGTTCTGAATTTGTCCGTTGGGTGTGGTGCTGGTCAGGCCGGGTTGAGCTGAACGGTGTGGCCGAGGGCTTCGAGCTGGCGGATGAGGCTACGGGTCTTGCGGTGCTTGTTGATATGGGTGGCGTAGTGGTCCGGGCCGAGATCGATGAAGCTAGCGGTCGGGTCGGCCAGGATGTGCCAGACGATCGTCAGGATGGATCTGGCGATCGCGACCAGGGCTCTGGCTTTGCCTCGGCGTTTGACCAGGCGCCGGTAGCGTTCGCCGAGGAAGGTGTCGGTGCGGGCGGCTGCCGCGGCGGCGTCACCGAGCACACTTTTAAGGTAGGGGCTGCCGCGGCCGGTGGGTCCGCGGCGGGTCTTTGACCCGGACTGCATGGTGCGTGGGGACAGTTTCGTCCAGGACACCAGGTGGCCAGCGGTGGGGAACTGGGCCATGTTCCCGCCGGTCTCCGCGATGATGATCTGAGCGACCCGAGGTCCGACACCAGGGATCTCGTCGAGCCGCTCCAAGACCGAAGGCTGATGGGCCGCAGGAGGACAGTCCTCACCAGTACCCGTCGGAGGCAGTGCGGCGATTAGCTGGTCGATGATCACGGTGAGCTTGTCGATCTCGACATCAAGGGCATCGATCTGCTGCAGCAGGACGACAGCGATCGTGGCGTGATGGTCGTCGAAACGGCCGGTCAACGCCTCAACCAGAGCGGGACGTTTGACCCGTAGCTTGCCCAGGGCCAGCTCGGCCAGTCGGCGGGGATCGCGTTCACCCGCGACGAGAGCGTCGATCATCGCTCTTCCGGACAGCCCGAGGAAGTTGGTAGCCACCGTGGACAGCTTGATCAAAGCGTCTTCCAGCAGCTTGTCCAAGCGCAGCTTGTAGCGGGTCCGGTCCGCGACGAGGTCGTGGCGCAGCCGGGTGTAGTCGCGGATGTCCCGGATCGCCTTCGGCGGCACGAACGAGGGCCGCAGCATCCCACGCTCGTTGAGCTTGGCCAGCCAGACCGCGTCGAGCTTGTCGGTCTTGGGTCGGCCCGGGACCTGCTTGACGTCGTTGGCGTTGACCAGCCACACGGTCACCCCGTGGGCTTCCAGGATGTAGTAGAACGGTCGCCAGTAGTCGCCGGTCGACTCCAAAACGACACGTTCGATCTGATTGGTGACCAACCGCTGGGCCAAGGCGCAGAGCTCGTTGGTCGTGGACACGACGTCCCAGACCAGCGTCACCCTGCGGTGAGGCTGAGTCGAATGCGGTAGCCGGGTACAGACCTTGCCGGATGCCTTCGCGACGTCGATGGCCGCGACCCGGCTCAACCGGATCTCATGGTCGGGGTCGTGGATCTCTTCAGGTTCTCGTGACATGCCACCGGGCTCCATACGGGCAGAAGGGGGTGGGAGGTCGCCCGTGGGCCACGGTCGGGAACCAAGAAATCTGACCGGCGTGCTCGAAGCAACAGTGTGCGACCCATCGAGGTCGGGCCCCGCGCCAGACTCGTTAACGGCTTCAAGTGCCAAGATCCCATCGGCGTCGGCGGGCGACCGTACCGCAGTTTTTCACGCCATAGCGGCGTGCTCGGCACAGGGTGACTCGTTCG
>NZ_JBHMIQ010000085.1:0-1763 GCF_048060315.1 Micromonospora sp. LOL_013 | reverse complement strand
TCTACGACATCTGACAAACAATGATCAAGTCAGACATAGAGGAACAACGCCGGGGCCGTGGGGGAGAGCCCGGTGCATGGGGAAGGGCGGCAGCGGATTTGCGGAGGGAGGAGGCTGCAATGCCGAAAGACGCCTCGGTGAACATCGAGGCCGTGCTGGATCCGACCCCGGCGGGGCCGCTCCAGCGGGTATCGGAGATGCAGGCCAAGCTTCACCGTTAGGCGGTGGCTGATCCTGGCCGCCAGTTCGACGACTTGTTCAATTTCGTGCACGATCCGGCCACGCTGATCATGGCGTTCGACCGGGTTGCCGGCAATCAGGGAGCACGAACCGCCGGCGTGGACGGCCTCGTGGTCGCCGATGTCGAAGAGCGGATCGGTGTCCCCGGTTTCCTGGACGACCTACGGGCCCAACTGAAGGCGGGCACGTTCCGGCCGCTTCCGGTGCGGGAGAGAAAGATCCCCAAGCCGGGAGGGTCGGGCAAGGTTCGGCGATTAGGGATCCCCACGATCTCCGACCGGGTCGTTCAGGCCGCGTTGAAGCTGGTGCTGGAACCGGTCTTCGAGGCCGACTTCAAGCCGGTCTCTTACGGGTTCCGGCCCAACCGGCGGGCTCAGGACGCCGTCGCTGAGATCCACTTCTTTAGGACCCGCGGCTATCGGTGGGTGCTGGATGCGGACATCCAGGCGTGCTTCGACGAGATCGAGCACGTCGCGGTGATGGACCGTGTCCGGAAGCGGATCAAGGACAAACGGGTTCTGGCCCTGGTGAAGGCGTTCCTGAAAGCGGGGGTTCTTACGGAACTCGGCGAACTCCAGGACACCCGCACCGGGACTCCGCAGGGCGGCATCATTTCGCCTCTGCTTGCCAACGTCGCGTTGTCCATGCTCGACGAGCACGGATGTGCGGCATGGGAGTCAGGCGGGACGATGTCGACTCAGGCCCGCCGGAGGCGACGACGTCTCAAGGGATTACCGAACTGGCGGATCGTCCGTTACGCGGACGATTTCGTGGTCCTGGTCCATGGGACCGAACCGGACACCGAAATGTTGCGCGAAGAGATCACTCACGTCCTTCGGCCCATCGGTCTACGGCTGTCACCAACCAAAACCAGGGTCGTGCACATGAGTGAAGGGTTCGACTTCCTGGGGTTCCGCATCCAGTGGCGCCGCAAGCGAGGAACGAGTAAGTGGTACGTCTACACCTTCGTCGCCCAGCGGCCCTTGCGGTCGGTGAAGGCGAAGATCCGTGCCCTGACCTACAAGACGTCGCAGCAGGACTTGGAGTACGTGCTGACCAGCTTGAACATGGTCATGCACGGCTGGGCCAACTACTTCCGGCACGCCGTCGCGAAGAACACATTTGGCACGTTGGACAACTTCACCTGGTGGAGGCTGATCCGCATGCTGCGCGAACGGCATCACTGGACGTGGTCAGACGTCCGCCGCCGATTCGTCACAGCCTCCGGGCAGTGGCAGCCGATCACGGCGGGCGAGACCGAGCTGCGGAAGATCAGCGCGATCCCGGTGACCCGGTATCGCTACCGCAGCACAGCGATCCCCTCTCCCTGGCCCCTGCAACAGACCTGACGGCAGAAACCGTGGAGAGCCCGTTGCGTTGAGAGGCGCACGGCGGGTTCGGCGAGAGGTCCGGGGAGACGGGCCGGGGGCAATCCCGGCACCGCGCCCCGGGCCTACTCAGCGGGCAGTCCTGGAGCCTCTCCTGCCCACCGCACGCCGACCGGGCCGACCGCCCGCATCAAC
>NZ_JBHMIQ010000084.1:0-2062 GCF_048060315.1 Micromonospora sp. LOL_013 | reverse complement strand
CGACTTCGGGCCGTACCGGGAGGCGGGAGAGGCCGTATTCGTGCCGCGTGGCCCGGTCGGCGCGGAGGACGACGGTTGGCTGCTCACCTACGTGTACGACGGCCGGGTCGGCCGTAGCAGCCTGGTGGTGCTCGACGCCGCCGACTTCACCGGCGATCCGGTGGCTGTGGTGCACCTGCCGGTGCGGGTGCCCAGCGGCTTCCACGCCAACTGGATCACCGGTTGAACCCGCCAACTAGGCAATCTCAGCTATCTACGACGTCATCTTGCCAGCTAGCTTCGCAACAGGATGTCATGCCTGTCTCACGGAAGGTGTGCGAAATGGCCCATTCCGCTGCCCATCCCGCCCCCCACTCCGCCTCCTCCGCCTCCTCCGCCTCCTCCGGCTCCCCCGGCCTCGTGGGCCGGCTCAACGGCGCGCACCACAAGCTGGCCCTGAACGCCTTCCTCGTCGTCGTCCTCGCGCACTGGGCCGAACACCTGGTGCAGGCATACCAGATCTGGGTGTTGGGTAGCCCTCGCCCGCAGGCCCGAGGCGTGCTCGGCCAGTGGTTTCCATGGCTGGTCAGCTCCGAGTGGCTGCACTACGGGTACGCCATCGTGATGCTCGTCTTCCTGTTCCTGCTCCGCCCCGGGTTCACCGGACGGGCCCGGACCTGGTGGACCATCGCACTGGCCATCCAGTTCTGGCACCACATCGAACATCTGCTGCTGCTGATCCAGGCGCAGACCGGCACCATTCTCTTCGGCCAGCCGGTGGTGACCAGCGTGGTGCAGTTGATCGTGCCCCGCGTCGAGCTGCACCTGTTCTACAACTCGGTGGTCTTCATCCCGATGGTGATCGCGATGTACCTGCACCTGCGCCCGAACGAGCGGGAGCGGGAGCAGATGAGCTGCAGCTGTGCCGGCCACGGGTCGGAGGTCCGACCGCTCGCCTCCGATGCGGCCTGACCCGCGCCCTGGCGTACCAGCCGCTGCTCTCGGGCTGGCCGGCGTCGTCGTCGTGGTCGCCGCGGTGCTGCTGGCCACTCCCGGCAGCGCCCGTGCCGAGGAGGGCAGGCTGCTCCTGGCGGACCCGCCGGTCGACGCGGCGCTCAGCGGCGCGCCGACCGGCGTGACCCTGTCCTTCACCGACACCGTGCAGCCGGAACTGTCGCACGTCGAGGTGTTCGACGGCGCCGGCGACGAGGTCACCGACGGCGACTACCGGCAGGTCGCGCCGGACCGGGTGCACCAGCCGGTGCGGATCGGCGCCGACGGTGACTACACGGTCGCGTACCACGTGACGTTTCCCGATGGTTCGGACGTGACTGACGTCTACCGGTTCAGCGTTGGCACCGGCGTGCCGCCGGCCGCGCTGGACGCCGCGACCCGCGAGGCCCGTACCGACGCGGTGTCCGAGCACGCGCACGAGATCGACGGATTCAGCGCGACCCTGCTGGTCATCGACGGGCTGGTGCTGTTCGTGGTGATCGCGCTGCTGTGGCTGCGCCCGCGCGACGGCCGGCCGACGTCACTGCGCTACCGCGATCCTGACTGACTGATCAGGCAGCGGGCAGTGCGCGCCGTCCGTCGCCGCGCCAGACCGACTGATCGGCGCCGGCGGGTCCGCCCGCCGGCGCCGATCAGTCGTTGGGCATTGTCAGGGGATAGGGAAGAACGCGCGGACGAACCGGTCCCAGTTGCGGTCACCGATCGTCGCCCGCATCCGGGTCAGCAGCCGGGCGGGTATCCCGAGTCGGTACCGCACGCGCGGGTTGGGGTGGGTGACCGCGGTCTCGATGACCTTGGCGACATGCTCGGCGCGGACCGCCATCTTGCCGCGCAGCGGCGGGTTGTCGCTGAGCCGGTACGCCTGGTGCCACTGTACGAAGTAGTCCCAGAAGTCCTTGTACAGCGCAGGGTCGCCGTGCGACTGCATGCCGAGGTCGGCGACGCTGTCCGGGACGAATCCGCCGAGGATCGGCGACGGCTCGATCAGCACCACCTTGATGTCGAACCGGGCCACCTCGTGCCGCAGCGAGTCGCCGATCGCCTCCAACGCGTGCTTGGTGGCCTGGTA
>NZ_JBHMIQ010000083.1:0-2265 GCF_048060315.1 Micromonospora sp. LOL_013 | reverse complement strand
CCTGGAAGCCGCTTCCGGTCGGTAGCCCTCGGTGGCTCACCGGACGCTGGCTGCTGGTGGCCGACCCCGCGACGGCCGGGTCGGCTCTGGCCGCCGACATCACCGCGGCACTCTCCCGTCGGGGTGCCGAGGTCGAGCTGCTGAGTCTGGATCCGCTCGGCAGCCGTACCCGCCTCGCCGACCTGCTCGCCACCATGGGCGACGGCGCGACCACCCTGGCAGGCGTCGTGTCCCTGCTCGGGCTGGTACCCGGTACCCACCCCGACCACCCGTCCATCGCGCAGGGCGTAGCCGCCTCGCTGGCATTGGTGCAGGCCGCCGGTGACGCGGGCCTCGACGTGCCGCTGTGGACCGTGACCCGGGCGGCGGTCGGCGTGACGTCCCGGGAGGTGCCCGACGCGGCCGGCGCGCAGGTGTGGGCGCTCGGCCAGGTGGCCGCCCTGGAACTGCCCGACCGCTGGGGTGGTCTGGTCGACCTGCCGCGGGAACCGGACTCCCGGGCCCTGGACCACCTGGCCAGCGCGGTGGCCGGAGGAGAGGGCGAGGACCAGATCGCGGTACGCGGCTCCGGGGTCTACGGGCGACGGGTGACGCGCGCCTCGGACACCCCTCGCCGGGAGTGGCGCCCCCGTGGCACGGTCCTGGTCACCGGCGGTACGGGAGCATTGGGCGCGCAGGTGGCGCGCTGGCTCGCCCGCACCGGTGCCGAGCACCTGGTCCTCATCAGCCGGCGGGGTGCCCAGGCCCCCGGTGCGGTCGAGTTGGAAGCGGATCTGCTGGCGCTAGGCGCGGCGGTGACCATCGTCGCGTGTGACGTGTCCGACCGCGCCGCGCTCGCCACCCTCCTGGAGGCTCACCCGCCGACCGCCGTCTTTCACACCGCCGGCGCCCTCCACGACGGTGTGCTGGACACCCTCACCCTCGCCCAGGTCGAGGCGGTGTTCCGCCCGAAGGCGGAGGCCGCACTGCTCCTCGACGAACTCACCCGACACCGGGACCTCGATGCCTTCGTCCTCTTCTCATCCATCACCGGGGTCTGGGGCAACGGCGGCCAGGCGGCCTACGCCGCAGCCAACGCGTCCCTGGACGTACTCGCCGAGCAGCGCCGCGCCGCCGGCCTCCCCGCCACCGCCATCGCCTGGGGACTGTGGGCTGGCGGCGGCATGGCTGAGGGGGTCGGGGAGCGGAACCTGAACCGACGCGGCATCACCGCCATGGACCCGGACGGCGGCATCCGCGCCCTCCAGCGGGCCCTTGACCGCGACGACGTCTGCGTGACCGTCGCCGATGTCGACTGGGCGGACTTCGCCCCCCGACTCGCCGACCTGCGGCCCGGCCGGCTCTTCGACGGTGTTCCCGAGGCCAAGAGCGCGCTCGACGCCCGCCGGGCCGACGCCGCAGCGGAGACCTCCGGCCTGGCGCAGCGCGTGGTGGGCATGTCCGAGTCGGAACGGCAGCAGGTCCTGCTGCAACTGGTGCGCAGGGAAGCGGCGGCCGTCCTCGGCCATGACACCGTGGAGGCGGTCACCCCCGGCCGGGCCTTCAAGGCTGCGGGGTTCGACTCGCTCACCGCGCTGGAACTGCGCAACCGCTTGAACACCACGACCGGGCTCACCCTGCCGTCCACCGTCGTCTTCGACCACCCGAGCCCATCGGCTCTGGCCTCGTTCGTGGAGGAGGCCCTCACCGGCGCCACCCCCGAACCCGTCGTCCCGATGGCGACCGGCCTCGGGCCTGTCGACGAACCGATCGCGATCGTCGGCATGGCCTGCCGCTACCCCGGCGGGGCGGACACCCCCGAGAAGCTCTGGGAACTGCTGCTGAACAAGGCCGACGTCATCGGTCCCGCCCCCGACGACCGGGGCTGGGACGTCGACTCCTTCTTCGACCCTACCCCCGGCGCGGCGGGGAAGTCGTATGTGCGCGACGGAGGGTTCGTGTATGACGCGGGGTTCTTCGACGCCGAGTTCTTCGGGATCTCCCCCCGCGAGGCCTTGGCCATGGATCCCCAGCAGCGTCTGCTGCTGGAGACGTCCTGGGAGGCACTGGAGCGCGCCGGCATCGACCCGGAGGGATTGCGGGGCAGTCGCACCGGTGTCTATTCCGGACTGACTCATCAGGAGTACGCCGCCCGCCTCCACGAAGCGCCTCATGAGTTCGAGGGATATCTGCTCACTGGAAAGTCGGTCAGTGTCGCTTCCGGCCGGGTGTCCTACGTTCTCGGGTTGGAGGGTCCTGCGGTTTCTGTTGATACGGCGTGTTCGT
>NZ_JBHMIQ010000082.1:0-2606 GCF_048060315.1 Micromonospora sp. LOL_013 | reverse complement strand
GCTGCGCAGGGCCGGCCGGGCGAAACTCACCGAGATCGTCAAAGCCCGCGCGCCACGCATGCACCTCGTTCCCCACCCCCGGCCACCTCGCCGCCAACGCCGGCCTGGCCCCGGTCACCCGCCGCTCCGGCACCAGCATCCGCGGCGAACACCCACCCAAGGGCGGCAACAAACAGCTAAAACGCGCGTCCTTCCCGTCCGCGTTCGCCGCCATCGCCGACCCGCTCAGCCGCGCCTACCACGACCGCAAACGCGCTGAGGGCAAGAAGCACAACGCCGCACTCATCTGCCTCGCCCGCCGCCGCGTCGACGTCCTCCACGCCATGCTCCGCACCCAACGGCCATACCAGCCCAAAACGGCGGACGAACCCCGCCTCGCTACTTGACAGAACCCATAGGGACACCCCCCAGTAACGCAGGCGGGCGACCAGGTTCGGCAGTCTAACCGCCGTACAGCCCACCAGCGACCCCGTTTAAGCCGTCGTCCCCTCACGCGCTCGACATCGTGCCCGTGAGAGCGCAGACCCGTCGCCGCCGTTGGCGACAGGTTGTTGTCGACCAGGAACCTCATGCCGCGTGATGCAACGGGAGTTCCCGTTCCCGGACAGCCTCGGCCGCGAAGCGCAGCGCCTCCCAGACGTCATAACGGCCAGGTCCGGCAGCTCCGAGACGATCTCGTCCGCGCTCATGCCGTCCGCCACCATCGCCACCACCGTCGCCACCGGGATGCGCAACCCACGGATACACGGTGCCTCACTCATCTAGCAGGGTCGACGGTGATCCGCTCGAATTTCACAACGGCACCGTGAACCGTGGTGACCCGGCCTCCGGCCGGCGTTCAGCTTCTCTTCGGCCTCGGCGGTCGCGGTCGCGACTGGTGCGTAGGGTGGAAGACGCTACCAGCACCAGCCCAACCTGTGAGTCCAAAAATGACTGTTAGGCGAGATCTATCCCGTACGGTCGGCGCGGGCGCGTCGTGGCTGACCGGCGTCGTCGCGTACGCGGCAGCGGTCGCCGCGGCGCTGGCGGCCCTTGTGGCGCCGACCCCGGCGGCCGCAGCTCCGCCGTACACGCTGGATGAGCGTGCCCTAGCGATCGCCTCGCCGTCACTGGTCTACGTCGAACTGGTCTACACCGGATACCTGCGGGACAAGCAGTCCGGCGCACCGCTGCGCGCGTCGCCGATCACGTTCACCCGGCGGTGCAGCGGCTTCGTCGTCGGCACCGGCGGCGAGGTGATCACCAACGGGCTCTGCGTTCGGCCGGCGAAGGACACCGCGGCGCAGAACGCCCTCTACTCGCTCGGACGCATCCTGATCGCGGAGAAAACCCTCGAGGCCGACGCACTCGACCGCTACGTCGCCGACAACCTCCGCCAGAGCATCTTCACCGGCATCGAGGCCGCAGACGAGCCGGACCATCAGGTGTACGGGCAGCTCGGCGTGGCACCCACGGGCGGTCTGACGGAGAGCCCGGCGATCCCCGGTGAGGTGGTCGAGGTGCTGGACGCCGACGCCGGCAACATCGCCCTGGTCAAGCTGGAACAGCAGAACCTGCCCGCGGTCGAACTGGCGTCGTCGGGCACCCCCGACCCGGGGGCTTCGCTGGTCGTGGTCGGCTACGCCACCGACGAGGTCGATCCCCGCACGGCGACGTACTCGCTGCGCTCCAAGCCGGTGAAGGTCATCGGTACCGGCACCCGCGGCTCCGCGTCGCTGTACCGGGTCAACGAGGACGTCGGCATCCACTCGCTCGGCGGGATGGCGATCGACACGAACGGCCACGTCGTCGGGGTGCTCGACAACGACCTGGAACTGCCCGACCGGGCGAACCGTGCGCTGGTGCCGATGCAAACCATCACCGCGCTGCTCACCGAGGCGGGCGTCGACAACGCGTTGGGCGAGACCGACAAACTGTTCCGCAGCGGGCTCGACGCCTACTTCGCCGGTGACTACGAGACCGCCATCAGCCAGCTCGGCACCGTCGTAGAGAACGCGCCGGTGAACTCGGTCGCGCAGACGTACCGGCAGAACGCCACCGAACTGCAGAAGATCGAAGACAAATTTGCCGACGGAGCCGGCTGGCTGATCTGGGCCAGCGGCGCGGCCGGCGGCGCGCTGGTGATCGGGCTGATCGTGCTCGTGGTGCTGCTTCTGCGGCGCCGTGCCCGCCGCCGGGCCGCGTCGGTCGAGCTGGTGTCCCCGGCCGCAACATACCCGTTTTCGCCGGCGTCCGGGTACCCGGACCAGCCCACGCCCGGGTACCCCTCGACACCCGCCGATCCGGCCCAACAGCCGGCGCAGGAATACCCGCCAGCACCCATCTACCAGCCGCCCGCATCCACCTACCAGTCGCCGCCCGCCGCGCGACAGGGGACAGCGCCCGACGACCAGACGTGGCCCGACGACGAGGCGCTGCCCGACGAAGTCGGGCCCGACCCGCACGGACCCAACCGCCACCACTAGCTACCGGAATGTGGGCCAGTGCTCCGGCCTTCAGGCCGGGGGTGTAGGCCCGCGCTGGGAGGGCCGCCAGGGCCCGAGTAGTGCCCTAAGCCGGACGGTTCTGCTGCTCGATGTACTGCGTCACGATGCTCGGTGGCGCGC
>NZ_JBHMIQ010000081.1:0-3069 GCF_048060315.1 Micromonospora sp. LOL_013 | reverse complement strand
ACGCAGTACATCGAGCAGCAGAACCGTCCGGCTTAGGGCACCACTCGGGCCCTGGCGGCCCCTCCCAGCGCGGGCCTACACCCCCGGCCTGAAGGCCGGAGCACTGGCCCGCATTCCGGTAGCCGGCGGTGTCGGAGTGGCACAGCAGGTGCGACTCCAGCATCGACGCCTGATCGTCGATCAGCTCCCGGTCCGCGGTCAGCCCACTCGCGTCGGTGATCGGGGTGACCGGCCGGTCCAGATCCACCAGGACCAGCACCCGGCGCAGCTGGTGCAGCCAGCTGGTCGGCAGGCTGCGCAGGTGCGGCCGGGTCGACGGCACCGCCGCGACGTACTGCTCCTGCCAGTTGACGCCCTCGGCGGCCAGCGCGGCGCTCAACTGGTCGAGGGCGGCGCGGCTACGCGCCGCCCTCTCGTCGTCGATGCCGGACAGTGCCGTTGTGATCCGACCGTTACCGCTAGACTCATGCGGGGCAGGGTAGCCGGATTGCCCGACAGGCCGGTCAGGTCAGCAGGTGGCCAACATGCCGGACAGGGCGGACTTCTCCGCGCTGTCCACTGTCATGTCGTAGTACCACTTCACCTGGATCCAGGCTCGGGCGTAGGTGCAACGAAACGAGACGAGTGGCGGCTGCCAGTCGGCCGGGTCCTTGTCGCCCTTGGCCTGGTTGACGTTGTCGGTGACCGCCCACAGCTCCGGCCCGCCGAGGTCGTTTGCGTACGTCTGACGCCGAGCGGTGGACCAGGCCCAGGCACCGGAACGCCACGCCTCGGCGAGCGGCACCATGTGGTCGATGTCGACGTCCGACGCCTGCGTCCAAGTGGCCCCGTCGAACGGGCTGTACCAGGACCCGGAGGTCGGGTAGCAGCTGCTGTTGACCACGACGTTGCTGCCGTCGCGCTTGAGCACCTGCTCCCGGGTGTTGCAGCTGCCGGTGATGGTGATCCAGTGCGGGAACAGCGACCGGTTGTAGCTGGACTGGTGCGACTCGGCGGCCACGGTCAGCGAGTTCAGCCGGCTGAGCGCCGTGCTGTAGGAGGGGATGTTGGGTGGGGTGGCCTGTGCGGGGACGGCGGTCAGGGTGAGCGAGACGATGACGGCGATCGTCGCGGCGACGGCGGCGCTGACGGCACGACGGACGCCGATGGTGGGGCGGACGCTGACTGTGGCGGCACGGTGGGCCATGAGGGCTCCTGGCGTCGCTGCCCACCGCGGCCGGGTCGGGCGCTCCGGCCTGGGGATACGGCGGGCAGGTCGACACCGGAAATCTAAGCCCCTCAATTACCTTGATCAGAACAGGTTGATGAATACGGCGTTAAGTCCAGCGCTCCAACCGAGTGGCTCTATCGTTGTCGCCGTGCCGAACACCGACACCGCTTCCCCGTCGCCGGCAGTACCCCGACTGCACGTTGGCTGTGCGATGTGGACGCACAAGTCCTGGCAGGGGCGGCTGATCGCGCACCCGCTACCGCCGGCCGAGCGGCTGCGCCACTACGCCGCCTGGTGCACCGCCGTCGAAGGCAACACCACCTTCTACGCCACCCCGACCCGGGAGACCGCCGCCACCTGGGCGACGCAGACCGACCCCGACTTCCGCTTCGTGCTCAAACTGCCGAGGACCGTCACCCACGACCTCCGGCTCACCGACGCCGACGAGCCGTTGCACGCCTTCCTCGACGCGATCGCACCGCTCGGACCGCGTACCCATGCGATCTGGGCCCAACTGCCGGCGTCGTTCGGCCCCGACGACGTACCCACCCTGGCCCGCTTCCTGCGCCAACTCCCCCGCGACCACCGGTACGCCGTCGAAGTCCGCCACCCGGCGTTCTTCACCGACCCGGCCGCGACCCGGCTACTCGAAGGGGTACTGACGGACGTTGACGCCGAGTGGGTTCCGTTCGACACCACGACGTTCTTCGCCGCCGAGCCGACCAGCGACGCCGAACGCGACGCCTGGGTCAAGAAGCCCCGCGCCCCGCTGCGCACCCGGGCACTGACCGACCTGCCGATCGTGCGCTACCTCGGCCGCGACGACGTGGAGCAGACCGTCGCCGGCTGGCGGCGCTGGGTCGAAGCATCGGTGGCCTGGCTGCGGCAGGGCCGCTCGCCGACGGTGTTCATCCACACCCCGGACAACGCCGACGCGCCGGCTCTGGCCCGCCGCTTCCACGACGAGGTACGGTCCGCGCTGCCGCAGCTCGACCCGTTGCCCGAGCCGATCCCGGCGCAGCCGCTGACCCTGTTCTGACCGGCACGGGCCGGACTGCCGGCCGCCACCTTGCCCTGACCGGGCTGCCGGCCGCCACGGTCGGACCCGGCTCACGCCCCGTCGGCCAGAATCCGGGCCAGGGTCCGGCGACCCATCCGGCTCATCGCCGGGAAGCTGTCCAGGTAGTACCAGACCGCGCCCATCGACTGCTCGAACGCCCACGCCTTGCCGCGCTGCCAGTCCAGCTCGGTGCAGATCAGTCGCTCACGCAGCACCGAGCGTGGCCGCTCGTCGAGCAGATGCCAGGCGGCCACCAGCTCCAGCGCCGGATCGGCGGGCCGTAGACCACCTACGTCCAGCACCCCGGCCAGCCGACCGGCGCGGACCAGGACGTTGCCGGGGATCAGGTCGCCGTGCACCATCGCGTCCGGTGTCTCGCGCGGCAGCTCCCGCAACCGTCCCCACAGCCGGCGCAGCGCCGGCACGTCCAGCAGATGTTCGCTGCGGTCGAAGCAGGTCCGCATCCAGGCGTCATGCCGGCACAGCTCACCGCCCCGGCCGCCGCCACTGAACGGCCGACCGCCGGTGCCGGTCGCCGACCGGGTCGGGATGTGGCTGCTGGGCCGCGACATCCGCCGGCTACGCGGCCGGTTGCACCGACCCGGAGGTGCTCGCCGCCGCCCGCCGGTCACTGTCCGGCTGATCGGTGGTCGCCACCACTGTCGACCAGCGACTCAGGCAACGGGCGAGGGCCGGACCCCGTACCCGGGGTCCGGCCCTCGCGCTGAGCTTGTTTCGGGTCAGCTGTTCCAGTGCTGGGCGACCAGCTCGGCGGCCTGGGTCTCCCACTGGGCGTAGT
>NZ_JBHMIQ010000080.1:0-3479 GCF_048060315.1 Micromonospora sp. LOL_013 | reverse complement strand
CACCGGGCCAACAAGCTCTGGTCGGGCTCGTACTTCGCCGGCTCCGTCGGCGGCGCGCCACCGAGCATCGTGACGCAGTACATCGAGCAGCAGAACCGTCCGGCTTAGGGCACCACTCGGGCCCTGGCGGCCCTCCCAGCGAGGGCCTACACCCCCGGCCTGAAGGCCGGAGCACTGGCCCACATTCCGGTAGCGGCTCGGTGCCTACTCTGCTCCGGGGTCTCGTGGGCTGGTCAGGCAACCCGCAGGGTGAGCGGACCACGGGACACTACGATCGAAACCTCGGCACCCAGCGCTTCGGCGTACGCGCGCAGTGTGTCCAGGCTGTCGACCTGGCCATGCTCGATCTGGGAGATCCTGGCCTGACTCACCCCGAGTGCCACAGCTACTTCGGCCTGGGTGAGCCCGGCAGACTTACGCATCTCGGCCAACTCGTGTCCCCGGATGCGGCCGATATTCTCGCCGCGAATCGCGGCCCGCTGCGCCTGTGCTTCCTCACTGGCGAGCCACGGCTGTCGGGTGACCGCCTCAGCCTTCACATCGCTCCACCGACGGGCCGTCATGACCCCTCCCCACTCTTGCGCTCGACCAGATACTCCTCGTACCGCGCCTCTGCGACCGGGACGTTCTCCCGGTACCACTGGTTCCATCGGCCCGCCTTGTCGCCAGCGACCAGGATCACCGCGTCCCGTTCGACATCGAAGGCGAACAGCAGACGTATCTCCGAGCGCCCGGCAGAGCCCGGCCGCAGCTCCTTCAGATTGTGCAACCGACTGCCGTGGATCCGGTCGACCATCGGCCGGCCAAGCCAAGGGCCTTCCTCCGCCAGGTGGTCGATCGCCTCCATGACCCGGTTGGCGGAGGTCGGGTCCGACTCGCACAGCCTGAGGTACCACTCCTCAACCGGGGCGACCAGCACCACGTCCCACATGCCCCGAGTATAAACCATGCCTTATGTCAGGTGGTCAACCCGCAGCTGCTGAAGTGCGCCCTTCGCCTGCTCCGGGAATCAGCTTGTCGCCGTGGACCGGGCTGGGGCGGTCGTCGCGCGCGTGCGACTCTCGGCCCGTATCGACTGCCTGCTTACCGACGGCCGATGTCAGGTGTACGCCATCGGTAAAGGCCACCTCACCGCGATCGACGTCGGGGTGTCGCAGAGTAGCGCGGACTCGGCCGGAACGCCGGTGGGAGTCGATCCTTGGTTGCAGACAGTGCTTCAAGAGGTCTCGATCGCGCGAGGTTGGTGGGCTCGGTCCGGGATCTGCAGATCTGCGCCGCCGAGTTTGGTGAATCGGTCGGCGAGTTCGGTGAACAGCTCCTTCCGGGACGGTTCGTCAGCGAAGGCCCAGATCTCGGCCTCGTTCGCCGGGGGCAGCTCGGGTAGGTCGTCCGCGCCGAACGTGCCGAGCAGCAGACCAAGCGCCCGGTCGAGGGTGACGACCTCGCGCCGGTAAAGCCGCAGGACCGCCTGGGTGTAGCTGCGCGGCAGCGACCCCGGCTCCAGCTCCTGGCTCGGCAGTAGGTTCTTCTCCTCGATGTCCGCCTTGCTGGTGCGGACCGCACGAATCTTGTCGGCCTCCGCTTGGCCGGACAAGGCCCAGCTCGGTCAACCGGCGGGCCAAGGTGGCCATGTCGACCTGATAATGGCTGCCGGCTCGTACTGCCGCGTCCCGCATGACCTCATCCGGGATCGCCGACCACTCGGACCACCGTTCCCGCAGGTCGGCCTCGGGCAGCAGCAGGGCACGGGCGAACCGGTCCAGCCGTGTTTCGACCTCATCCGCCTCGGTGGCTCAGGCCGCGAAGAGTTCGCCGCTGCCCATGGCAGCGGTGGTGACCACGTCGCCGTCGGGGGTGGTCAACCGTTCGGCGGCACCGCCGGCCCGGACGCGTACCAACCGGCCCTGCCGAACCTCGCGGCCGCCGTCGCGCAACGCGTGCACGATGGTGGCGGCCAGGGCTTCGCCGAGGGCACCGGGTTCGACCTCGACCGACGCGACGGCGTCGATGCGTACCCGGGAAGGTTGTTCCTCGCCCGCCAGCAGGTGCAGCAGGATGCTCTCGGTCGCGAGCACACCGAAGCTCGCCCCGCAGACCAGGGTGCGACCGGTCGCCACCGCCTCCCGGTGCATGGCGTGCAGCGACTCGAACGCGCTCAGTTCGTTGCCGACGTCGACGTAGTGGGTGCCGGCCGGGCAGGCCCGCGCGACCTGCGGCGCGGTGGGTCAGCCGTTCCCGGTCGCGGCCGACCGCCACCACCTCGGTGCCTGCCTGCCGCAGGCGCTGCACCCTGTTACGCCGACGGGCCGTGATAGACGCCGAACCGGCTCTGCACGAGCGCGAGCTACGCAAGTTCGCGCTGCTGTCGGCGGCACTGGAGCAGGGCTTCCGCGATCGCGGCATCGACGATCTGACCGCCCGGCTGGCGGCCGAGATCGCGGTGACCACGTTCCGGACTGCGGTGACCCGCTGGCTCGACCAGCACGGCGACCCCGACCTCCCCGCCACCATCGACCAGACCCTGGCAGCGATGAGACACCTGGTCGGTACGCCGTCGGCGTGAGGCCGGAACCTCGGATGTTGCCCGCCGTAGCGGAATGCCGGTTGAGCTGATGCCACAGGTGCATCAAGATGCACCTGTGGCATCAGGTCGTCGGAGGCACCATGAGGTACCGGAAGTCTGCCGACCCGCCGACCCGCCGACCCGCCGACCCGAAGCCCCAAGCAGGAAGCAGGAAGCACGAGGCCCGGGGCGCGAGGTCCGGGGCAGGGGCTTTGCGTAGTCGCCTGAGAGTACTTCTGGCCTGCGTGAACGCGCTGTCATCGACCTGGTTGGAGGGTGACAAAGGGCGGGTGCGGCCCGTAGGTGATCATGGAGTTGCTGCGACAACATGACACCGACAAGGACCACACCCGCGCATGTCATCATCGCTGATCGACGTGATCCGTCAGCACGCCCCCGCCCCATCCGGCACGATGCCCGCCGACCGGGAGGCGTATGGCCTGTTGGAAGCCTTGGCCCGAGTTCCCGATCCTCGTGACCCGCGAGGAGTCCGCTACCCCTTGGCGAGCGTGCTCGCGGCTGCGGTGTGTGCGGTGGTGGCCGGGGCTTCCACGTTCGCGGCGATCGGCGACTGGGTCGATGATCTCGACGCGTCGGCGTGGGGCCGGCTCGGGTTCACCGGCCGGGTACCGGTCCTGACCACGGTGTGGCGGTTGCTGGTCCGCGTCGACGCCAAGACGTTGACGTCGGTCCTGGCCGACTGGCTGTGCTCCCGACTACCAGCGCCCGCGCCGGCGCGGCGTGTCATCGCTGTCGACGGCAAGGTGGTGCGGGGTGCTGTCCTGCCCGAAGGACGGGTCCATCTGCTGTCGGCCTACGACACGTCGACCGGTGTGGTCCTGGCGCAGGTCCAGGTCGCGGCGAAGTCGAACGAGTCACCCTGTGCCGAGCACGCCGCTATGGCGTGAAAAACTGC
>NZ_JBHMIQ010000079.1:0-3855 GCF_048060315.1 Micromonospora sp. LOL_013 | reverse complement strand
CCCAATACCGAAACTACTCAACCGAGCTCAAGACGAACCGCGTCGGTGGATCGAGGCTGAGAGACGAGATCGCCGAGGTGCTGACCGGGGTGGGGTTACGCCTGTCACCGGAGAAAACCTTGATCACCCATATCGATAAGGGCCTCGACTTTCTCGGCTGGCGCATCCAGCGTCACCGCAAGCGAGGAACCGGCAAGCAGTACGTCTACGTCTATCCGGCCAAGAAGACCCTCGTGGCGATCATGGCGAAGGTGAAGACGATCTGCCGGAGGAACACGAACCAGCCGCTCGGGCTCCTGCTCATCCAGCTCAACCGGATGCTGCGGGGATGGACCAGTCACTTTAAATATGGATGCTCGAACGCGACGTTCAGCTACCTGCGCTCCTACCTCTGGGCGGAGATCGTCAGGTGGCAGAACCGCAAGCATCGGCGCACCCCCTGGAGGCAACTGCGCCGACGCTACGGCATCTGGCCCACCGACGGTGACGTGATGCTGTTCGACCCCGCGAGAGTGAGCGCACGCCGCTACTACTACCGGGGCACCCGCATCCCGACACCATGGCCGAGCAGCGCGTAAGGAACACCCACCAACCCACGGGGCTTGTGGAGAGCCCGGTGCGCTTAGCGGCGCACGCCGGGTTCGGGAGGCGGACCGGGGAAACCCACCGGCGGCAACGTCGGCAGGGCGCCCCGGTCCGACCTCACAGGTTCGAGTGGAGGTGAGAAACCTTCACCGCTGGCCCTGTCGCAGCAGGGCAGCGGAGCTGAGGGCAGCCTGATCCGGGTGACGCCGGGGAGGGTGGGAGCAGCCCCGACAAAGCCGGGACGGGTCAGTACTGCCAGATGGTGCGGGCTCGGTGAGCGTGGTGGAGAGGAGTACGTGTCAACGACATTTGAAATTTGACCCTCTGGCGGCGGTCGAAGTTTGACCCCCTGGTGGTTCATCGGTCGTCGTTGGTGGCTGCGGGGACGCGGCCGAGGTCGCGGTCTTTGAGGCGGTAGCTGTCTCCTTTCAGGCTGATGACTTCGGCGTGGTGGACGAGGCGGTCGATCATGGCGGCGGCGACGGTGTCGTCGCCGAAGACCTCGCCCCAGCGTCCGAAGGGCTTGTTCGAGGTGACGATGAGGCTGGCGCGTTCGTAGCGGGCTGAGACGAGTTGGAAGAACAGGTTCGCCGCTTCGGGTTCGAACGGGATGTAGCCGACCTCGTCGATGATGATCAGTGGGACGCGGCCGAGTTTGGTGATCTCGTGCTGTAGCCGGCCGGCGTTGTGTGCGGTGGCGAGTCGGGCGACCCATTCGGCGGCGGTGGCGAACGCGACGCGGTGGCCGGCCTGGCAGGCCCGGATACCCAGGCCGGTGGCGAGGTGGGTCTTGCCGGTGCCGGGCGGGCCGAGGAACACGACGTTGTCCCGGGCCGCGACGAAGTCGAGGGTGCCCAGGTGGGCGAGGAGATCGCGTTTCAGCGAGCGTTGGTGGTCGAAGTCGAACTCTTCCAGTGCCTTGCGGGCGGGGAAGCGGGCGGCGCGGATGCGGCCCTCACCGCCGTGGGACTCTCGGGCGGCGACCTCCCGTTGGAGGCAGGCGGCCAGGAACTCCTCGTGGGTCCAGTTCTCGGTGCGGGCGCGTTCGGCCAGCCGGGTGACGGCGTCACGCAGGGTCGGTGCTTTGAGCGCGCGGGTCAGGTAGGCGATCTCGGCGGTGGTGTCCCGGCTGGTCGCCGCGCTGGTGCGGCCGGCTGGTTGGTGGCTCTTGTGGGCATCAGGCCACCGCCTGCCGTGTGGCTGGTTCGGCGTCGGCGTCGGCGACGGTCCAGACGTGGACCGGATGGCCGGCGATGGTGCCGCGCGCCTCGATCCACGTGTGCGCCCCGCCGGTGCGGCGCCGCACCGACGTCGACAACGCGTGTGCGTAGGCGGCCACGACCGCCACCCGGTCCGCTTCGCCTCCGGTGCGGTCCGGGACCTGGATGTCGATGTTGACGTCGGCCACGGTCACCGACACGCGTGTCGCGGCTGCGGCCCGCGTCAACGCGGCGGTGGTGGCCAGCAAGGACGCGGCGGCGGCCAACGCACCCACCGTCATGGTGGTCGTGGTGGTCATCAGGCCACCTCCGCCAGGTCGTCGGCGCCGGTGCCGGTGCCGGTGCCGGTGCCGAGGATCCTGTCGTAGTCGGCCAGGTCCCGACACGCCACCTGGTCCGCGACGCGGCCCCGGGGCCGGTCCTGATACGCCTGCCGCATCACCGCGGACGCCTTCGCGTGCTCCGGGTCGGTGATGGTCTGCTGCCGGGCCCAGCAGCGTTCGTGCTCGCCGACGAGAACACCGGAACGCAGAACGCGCACGGTGTGCAGATCGGCGGCGACCTCGACCCGGTGCCCCACGGCGCTCGGGTGCACCGAATAGTCGCAGCTGTCGAGCCGGACGTAGTGGTCACGTCCGAGTCGCACCGCGTGCCGCCAGCCCAGCGCGGTGACCTCGACCGGCGGCAACGCGCCCATCGCGGCCAGGTCCGCGCCGATCCGATCGGCCGGTGCCGCCGCGTCGAGTGCCCGCTTCGGCCGGGTGTTGGCCGACGCGATCCAGTCAGTCAACTGGATGTTGAAATCGGTCACGCTGGTGAACCGGCGTCCGGGCAGGAAGGACGTCTCCAGGTAGCCGTTGGCGCGCTCGACGAGGCCCTTGGACTCCGGATCCCGTGGACGCAGGATCCGTACCCTGGTGCCCGCCATCCCGCGCAGCACGCTGAACTGGGCGGTGAGTCTGGGCTGCGTGCCGCCGTAGCGGCCCACCCCGGACTCGTTGTCCCACACCAGCTCGCGCGGCACCCGCCCCAACTGCCGCAGCACCGCCCACTGCCCCAGGGCCAGATCCTGCTCGGACCGCGTCGGGATCGTCACCGCGCACAACCAGCGGGAGTAGCCCGACACCATCACCAGCACCGGCGGGGACGCCACCTGCCCGAACCCCAACGGGACCGGCACCGGCGGGAACCACAGATCACACTGCGCCCGCTCGCCCGGCCCGTAGACGGTACGCGACACCGGATCAACCGGCGCGTACACCGGCCGCAACTCACGGACCCGTTCCTTGAGCACGGTCAACGACCGTGTCCAGCCGATCCGTTCCGCGATCACCGTCGCCGGCATGTCCGGAAACTCTTTCAACAACGCCCGGATCCGCGGCTCGGCCGCGTCCACGATCGAGCCCTTCGCCGCCCGCGTGTACTTCGGCGGCTGCGCCGACCGCACCGCGCTACGGACCGTGTTACGCGACAGCCCGAGCTTGCGCGCGATCGCCTTGATCGGCATCTGTTCGGCCAGGTAGAGCCGGCGGATCTCCGCCCAATCCTCCACTTTGATCACCCTCCATGTCTTAACTCAAGATCGCTGAAGGGGGTCAGTTTTGACCCGTCGACACGGGGTCATTTTTCACGCGTCGTCGACAGTACGAGAGGAACCGGCGTCGTTACGTCCTAACTCGGTCACCGACTCGAATCTGGTGGATATGGGTCGGGTGCGGTGCGTACGGCTGCCTGTCGGGTGGCCGGAACTCCTTGGGTTTCTTATTGCTGTTGCCCGGGAGGCCACGAGGAAGTCTGCGGCGTACTCGTGGCGATGCCGCTGGGACACAGCCGGGCTCCTACTTCGCCGAGCGAATCACAGTGAACACGGGAACCGCCGTCTGCGGCTCCTGGACAGCGGGCGTCCAGCTCGCGGTCTGGGATAGGCACACCGACTGCTGAATGCGACGTGCGGGGCGGAGCCGCCGTAGTACTCCGAGCCGGGGAGAGCCCACGGCCCCGGCGTTGTTCCGGCTTGAGTCGTTCTGTCCGTGTTGAAAATCGGACATCG
>NZ_JBHMIQ010000078.1:0-4596 GCF_048060315.1 Micromonospora sp. LOL_013 | reverse complement strand
CCGCCGACGAACGCCTACGCGAGGTAGTCAACAGGGCCAACGTTGCCTGACGCGGCACTAGTCTGGGAGGCAGTCAACGAGTTGGCGCTGTCCGCCGACCAGACCCGAGACCTGATGTTAGGGATGATCCAGTGATCAATGAACCAGCATGGCGGAAGTCGTCGCGGTCGAACGGTTCATCCGGCAACTGCGTCGAGGTGGCCGACAACCTGCCCGGCCGGGTGCTGGTCCGGGACACCAAGGACCGCGACGGCGGCACCCTGGCCTTCGGCCCGTCCGCCTGGCGCTCCTTCGTCGAGCTGACCAAGCACCACCACTGACCAGCCCCCGCCCGGCGGGTCGGACGAGTCAGGCGGACGCAATCAGCGGTGCAGGAAGCGCCCGCAGGTGAGCAACGACGGCATCGGTGAACTCTCGAGTGTCGGCGGTGCCGCCGAGGTCCCGGGTCCGTACCCCGGCGGCAAGGCAGGCCTCGAACGCAGCGATGAGTTCTGCGGCGGCGGCCGACTCACCGAGGTGTTCCAGCATCAGGGCGCCGGCCCATATCTGCCCGATCGGGTTCGCGACGCCCTGACCGGCGATGTCTGGGGCGGAGCCGTGCACCGGTTCGAACATCGACGGAAACGCCCGTTCGGGGTTGAGGTTGGCGCTCGGGGCGATGCCGATCGAACCAGCGGCGGCACCGGCGAGATCGGACAGGATGTCGCCGAACAGGTTAGACGCGACGATCACGTCGAACGACGCCGGGTCGCGGACGAGTTTGGCGGCGAGCGCGTCGACAAGCTCCTTGTCGAGCCGTACACCGGGCACCTCACGTAAAGTCTGCCCGACGACCTCGTCCCAGAACGGCATGGTGTGGATGATGCCGTTCGACTTCGTCGCGGAGGTGACCAGCCCCCGGCGGCGGGCGGCGAGCTCCCCGGCGAACCTGGCGACCCGTTCCACCCCGATGCGGGTGAATATCGTCTGCTGGACCGCAGCCTCGCGGGCGTCGCCGGGATAGATCCGGCCACCGACGGTGCTGTACTCACCTTCGACGTTCTCCCGCACGATGACGAGGTCGATGTCGCCGGCGTTGACCACGCGGGTGGGGACACTGACCAACGAGCGGACCGGTCGTAGGTTGACGTACTGGTCGAAGTGACGCCGGATTGGGATGAGCAACCCCCACAACGTCTCAGCGTCCGGGATCTCCGGGTCGCCGACGGCACCGAGGAAGATCGCACGGTGGCTGCGTAGCTGATCGATGCCGTCGGCCGGCATCATCCGGCCATGCTGACGGAAGTGGGTGGAGCCCCACGGGTACGCATGCCAGTCGACGGTGTAGCCGTGCCGTTCGGCGACCACGTCGAGGCAGGTGATCGCCGCCGGCACCACCTCCTGCCCGATCCCGTCGCCGGCGATTACGGCGACGTCGTATCGACGCGACATCACGCGGTCGCCTTTTCCTTCGTCGGTTCGATCGGTCGGACGGTGTGCTCGAGGAAGAACGCCTCCAGCTCGGCCGATGCACCGAGTTTGTGCCGAAGCGCGACTTCGCTGGCGGCCTTGGCGTCACGGGCCCGCAAGTGGCCGAGGATCTCCTTGTGCTCCTGAAGCGACACTTCGAACCGGTGTGGCCGGAGCCGGAACAGGGCCTGAAATCCGACCTGCGCGCCTTCCAGATCGGCGAGGGTGTCGTACAGCACCTGGTTCCCGCTGGCCGTGTTGATCAAACCGTGGAAGGTGCGGTTCATCTCCGCGTAGTCGACCGTGGACTGACCCACCGCCGCAGTCTCCATCGCGGTGATCATCGCATCCAGCTCGTCGAGTTGGCTCTCGGTGAGTAGGTCGGCCGCCAAGCCAGTGGCGATGCTCTCCAAGTGACCACGGACGAACAGTGACTCGCGGATCTTCTGCGGGGAGAGCGTGATGACCCGGGCACCGGTGTACGGAATCATCTCCACGAGGCCGTCGCGTTCCAACATTCGGATCGCCTCGCGTACCGGGATCTCGCTGACGTCGTACTCGTACGCGATGCGCCGCAGCACCAGCCGGTCACCAGGCTGGTAGTCGCCGTTGATGATCCGGGTACCGGGTCTGGAAGCTCATCGAGAACGAAGTGGTCTCCGGCGACGAAAGTCCCTCCGGCGCATCCGCCTAGCCGCCCGACTTCTCCGGCGTCACGCACCGTCCCAAAAAGTTCGACCGATTGAGAAGGAACAGTGGGATGGATAAGAACACATCTACTCAAGTATGCCCGGGTAGCCCCACCAGCCGACGGCGACAACTCGGCTGGCGTGCCACCGCTGCCCTGCTCAGCACGGCGTTGCTCCTGACCGCCTGCGGCGGTGGAGGCGACGGCGGCTCGATCGCCGAGGAAGGCCGCGATGCGGTACTCGAATCAGCCAAGGCTCGTGACAAGACCTGGGTCGTCACCACCAGCGGTCCCGGCGTCGTGGTCGACGGCAAGAGCCTCGACTTCACGGTCGCCAAGATGCCCACAGTACGGGCGGCCGAGGCGATGAAGGCCGACGGTTGGAACGTCGAGGCCCGCTTCATCGAGGCGAACGAGAGCGTCGTTCAGTCGCTCGTCCAAGGCGAGTCGGACGCGATAAACGTAGCGCTACCTACAGTGCTCGCCGCCGTCGCCGGCGGGGTCCCGCTGCGGGTGTTCGGCGGCGGCTCCCGCTTCGGTTTCACCATCGTAGGCCGCACGGACATCACCGGCCCGCAAGACCTCGACGGCAAGAGGGTCGCCTACCAGGCCCCGATCTCGGCCGGCACCCTCGCCGCCCGGCTATGGGTGCTCGACGCCGACGTCGAACCGCAGTTCATCACCATGACCGGTTCCGCCGTACGGGTCGAAGCGCTGGTAGCCGGCGAACTCGACGCCACCGCAGTCTCCATCGGCTTCGACGAGGAAGTCACCGAGCAGGGCGAGCAGGGCGAATTCGACGTCCTCTACCGCCCCTTGGACGAGTACCCGTTCCTACTCGACACCGTCCTGACATACAACGAAGCCAGCTTTGACGACGAGACCAGAGTGTTCCTGGAGGAGTTCCAACGGCACCACGCCGAATCGGTACGAGAACTTGCTGACAACCCAGCCGTGCTCGACGAGTGGCTCGCCTACCACGAGGTGACCACTTCGCCGAGTGCCGAGGTGCTGCTGTCGCTCTTCTTCGAAGACATGGGTGTCGCCGCCGAAACGGTCGACCAGCAGGTCGACCTCATGATTGAAACCGAACAGATCGAACCCGACGACGGCTTCCCGTCCGGCTCGGAGCTGATCGACCCGTCGATCTGGCAGGTCGCCGAATCGATGATCGAGTAGTCCGCCAGCTGCCCGCACTGCGTAGCCGGAAAGGAGAGCGAGCCGCAGATGACCGCGCCGAGCTCCATCAGCGCCACATCGTCGACGGCGTCGCAGACGCCGGGGCTGCCGCGCCAGCGGCGGCCCCGGCGGGGACCGACACCCGACAACGGCCCACACGGCACGACCCGCACCGTCAAGGTGCTCCGGATCGTCAGCCCGCTTACGCTACTGCTCGCCTGGCAGATCGCGGCGCAGATAAGCAACTCGATCCTGTTTCCGACGCCGACTGCGATCGTCGCCGCCGCCTGGGACCTAGCCCTGTCGGGCGAACTCGGCCCAGCGCTCTGGCGCAGTAACCAGGCGCTGCTGATAGGCACGTCGGTCGCCCTCGCCGTGGGCGTGCCGATCGGAATCGCGCTAGGCCGCTCGCCACTGCTCAACCGGATCTTCGGCGTGTACATCGACATCGATCTGGCCACTCCGACTATCGCGTTGATCCCGATCGTCATCATCGTGTTCGGGCTTGGTCTGACGGCGCGGTCCGTCGTCGTCTTTCTCTTCGCCTTCGCACTAGTCGTTTCCCTGGTACGCACGGGAGCCCGGATCGTCGACGCCAACCTGATCGACATGGCGGCGGCGTTCGCCCCCACCCGGTGGCAACTGTGGGCAAAGGTGATTCTACCGGGCCTACTGCCCGCTCTCGGCGGCGCGTTCCGGGTAGCCGTGTCCCGGGGCGTGGTAGGGATGGTGATCGTCGAATTGACGCTCACCACCGTTGGGATCGGCGGACTGGTCATGGAGGCACGAAGCTTCTTCCAAGCCGATGTGGTCTACGCCGGGGTGGCCGTGGTGGTCGCCGAAGGACTGCTGTTGATGGCGCTCGGCCGCTGGGTTGAACGCAAGATCGCCCCGCAGGGGCTCTACGGCACAGGAGGCTAGCCCATGGTCTCGACACCGACCCGCACCACAACGACGTCGTTGGTGAGCCCTCGGGTGACCGCGCTAGTGTCCCGTGTCTGAAGTCTTTTTGCGGTTGGCTTTGGTGAGGATCTGGTCGGCGGTTTTGGTCCAGGCGAAGGGTTTGCATCGCTGGTTGTAGCCGTCGATGAACGCACGGATCGCGGCGGTCAGGTCGGGCACGGAGGTGAAGGTGCCGCGGCGGATGACCTGGCGGGTGATGATCCCGAAGAAGATCTCGTCGGGTAGCCCCGGCGCATTGCTGCGCCGGGGCCCCCTCAGCCTCGATCCACCGATGAAGGTTGGACCGGCAGGACCCCGGATGTAGAAAGTGCCCTCTG
>NZ_JBHMIQ010000077.1:0-4812 GCF_048060315.1 Micromonospora sp. LOL_013 | reverse complement strand
GTCGACGCGGAGGTCGCGGCGTTGACGCGGCGGATCGCCGCTGACGGGCCGCGGGCTGCCTCTGGCGGCGGCGGTGCCGGATGAGGCGGCGGCGCGTGAGGCGGCCCGCCGGGCGGTGGCGGATCTGATCGACAAGCAGGCCCTGGACGCGTTGCTGGCCCAGGTCAAGGGTGACGGGCTGCGGCTGACCGGGCCGGGCGGGTTCCTGTCCGAGCTGGTACGTGCCGTTCTGGAACGGGGGCTGCAGGCCGAGTTGACCGAGCATCTGGGCTACGCCCGTCGTGACGCGGCGGGTAACGGCTCGGGTAACTCGCGTAACGGGTCGACCGCGAAGACGGTGCAGACCGAGATCGGTCCGGTCGATGTGAAGGTGCCCCGGGACCGGGCGGGCACGTTCACCCCGATGCTGGTGCCGAAGAACGCCCGCCGGCTCGGTGGCCTGTCGGACGTGATCATCAGCCTGTACGCGGGTGGGATGACGGTCCGCGACATCTGTCACCACCTGCAGCGGGTCTACGGCACCGAGGTGTCCCCCGACACGGTCTCCACCATCACCGACGAGGTCCTGGAGGAGGTGAAGGCGTGGCAGCACCGGCCGTTGGACGAGGTGTACCCGATCGTCTACGTCGACGCGTTGATGGTGAAGGTCCGCGACGGCGCGCAGGTCCGTAACAAGGCCTGCTACCTCGTCGTCGGGGTCAACACCGACGGGGTCAAGCACGTCCTCGGTATCTGGGTGCAGCAGACCGAGGGGGCGAAGTTCTGGATGCAGGTCTGCACCGAGCTGCGTAACCGTGGCGTGCGTGATGTGCTGATCGCCTGCTGCGACGGGTTGACCGGTCTGCCCGAGGCGATCGAGGCGGTGTGGCCGCACACCACCGTCCAGACGTGCGTGGTGCATTACTCCGAGGTCGCGGTTATGCCGATGCCGCGGCGTATGCCGGTGCGGCTGTTCAGGTCCGTTCTGGTGTTGTCGGCATAATCGCGGCGGGTTGACGCTGGCCTCTCCTTTGATTGGAGGGGTTGGTGGTGATGGATCTTCTGGGAGCCCGGGTGGTCGGGCCTTTGGAGTCGCACGCGGCGGGGTACGCCGCGCATCTTGAGCAGCGCGGCTACACCTTCGCGACGCGGCGTAACTGGATGACGCTGGTGGCGCACCTGAGCCGGTGGCTGGCGGGTGAAGGGCTGGGTGCGGCGGGGTTGACGGGGCAGGTGGCGCGTCGTTACGTCGCGGCTCGTGCGGCGGCCGGCTACCGTGCCTGCCGTTCATCCCGGTCACTGGACCCGTTGCTGTCGTACCTGCGTGACGTGCAGGCGGCGCCGGCCGAGCCGCCTGCCGCTGTGTCGGCTGGCGATGCGCTGGTGGAGCGGTTCCGGGCGTACTTGCTGGCGGAACGCGGGGTGAAGCCTGACGTCGCCGAGTTCTACGTCGTGTCTGTGCGACCGTTCGTGTCCACGGTGATGGTCGACGACGGCGTTGACGCGGCGAGGCTGTCGGCGCGGACGGTGACGGCGTACCTGTCCGGGTTGACCCGTTCGTTGGCGCCCAAGACCGTTCAGGGTCGCGCGTCGGCGTTGCGGGCGCTGCTGCGGTTCTGGTTCCTCGACGGCGTCGCCGACACCGATCTGTCGGTGTCCGTGCCGAAGGTCGCGCACCGCGCGTCGGGTCTGCCCAAAGGGCTACCCGCAGAGCAGGTCACGGCACTGCTCGCGTCGTGCGACACGCACAGCGTGAACGGGCTGCGGGACCGGGCAATCCTGACCATGTTGGCCCGTATGGGCCTGCGGGCCGGTGAGGTCGCGGGGCTGCAGCTCGACGATCTGGACTGGAGGCAGGGCGAGGTCGTGGTGCGCGGCAAGGGCGGCCACCGTGACCGCCTGCCGCTGCCGGTCGACGTCGGGCAGGCCTTGGTCGACTATCTCGAAGCGGGTCGGCCTGCGGGCGCGCTGGACCGGTGCGTGTTCGTCCGGGTGAAGGCCCCGCGTCGTGGACTGACCAGCATCGGCGTGACGCAGGTGGTCAACGCGGCCGGGCACCGCGCCGGGCTGGGCACTGTTTACGCCCATCGGCTGCGGCACAGCGCGGCGACCGCGATGCTGGCCGCGGGGGCGCCGCTGACCGAGATCGGCCAAGTGCTGCGTCACCGCAGCGTGTTGACCACGGCCATCTACGCCAAGGTCGACATCGCGGCGCTGCGCAGCCTGGCGATGCCTTGGCCGCAGGAGGTGACTCGATGACCACCGATCTGCGGGCCGCGCTGGCCGACTACCTGAAGCTGCGGCGCGGGCTGGGCTATGGGCTACGCCGCGATGAGAAGCTGATCGTGCAGTTCCTCGACTATCTCGACGACCTCGGCCGCACCGCGTTCACCGTCGATGATGCGTTGGCCTGGGCGAAGCTGCCGGAGCCGGCCAGCCCGGGCTGGCTGGGAATGCGGCTGTCCGTGGTGCGCAGCTTCGCCGCCTACCTGCACACCCTGGACCCGACGGTGCCGGTCGTCCCGCCCGGACTCCTGCCAAGCCGGGGACGCCGGGCGGTGCCTTACCTCTACTCCGACGCCGACCTGGCCGCCCTGTTACAGCAGACCGAGTCGCTGAAGACACCGCTGCGCACCGCTACTATGCGCACGCTCATCGGGCTGCTCGCGGTCACCGGCATGCGTCTGGGCGAGGCGCTGGCCGCCGATGACAGCGACCTCGACGCCGACGCCGGTGTCCTGGTGGTGCGGCACGCCAAGTTCGGCAAGCAGCGCCTGCTGCCGCTGCACGACAGCACCGTCGCCGCGCTGACCGCCTACCGCGCGATCCGCCACGCGTGGTTCCCCACCCCGGTCAGCCCCGCCCTGCTTGTGTCGCAGGCAGGCACCCGCCTGCTCGTCTTCAACGTCGGCGTGACCTTCGCCCGGCTCGCCCGCCGGGCCGGGCTGGCCCCACGCTCGCCGTCATGCCGTCCCCGGCCGCACGACCTACGCCACACGTTCGCGGTCCGCACCCTGCTGGGCTGGTATCGCGACGGCGCCGACATCGACACCCGGCTACCTCTGCTGTCGACCTACCTAGGGCACGTGTCGCCGAAGAACACGTACTGGTACCTCGACGCCGCGCCCGAGCTGATGGCCGAGGCCGCCCAAAGGCTGCGATCGGCGTCAGGACCACGGCCGTGACCGCCGTCGCGACCACGGTGCAGGCCTTCTTCACCAACCGACTGATCGCGCAGCGGCAGGCCAGTCCGCACACCGTCGCCGCCTACCGCGACGCCATCCGCATGCTGCTGCAGTTCGCCAGCACCAGGACCGCCAAGCCCTTGTCCAAGCTGGACTTCGCCGACCTGGACGCGACCACAGTCGCCGCGTTCCTGGATCACCTGGAACGACAGCGGGCCAACAGCGTCCGCAGCCGCAACGCCCGCCTCGCCGCGATCCACTCCCTGTTCGCCTTCGCCGCGCTGCACCACCCCGAGCACAGCGACGACATCACCCGAGTGTTGGCCATCCCCGCCAAACGAGGCGATCACCGCATCATCGAGTTCCTCACCGACGAGGAAACCAACGAACTGCTCGACCAGCCCGACCGCGCCACCCGCACCGGCCGCCGCGACCACACCATGCTGCACCTGGCCGTCCAGACAGGGCTTCGCGCCGGCGAACTGACCGCGCTGCGTCGCCGGGACACCCATCTCGGCGCAGGACCCCATGTCAGCTGCCTTGGCAAGGGCCGCAAGCGGCGCGCCACCCCGCTGACCACCGACACCGTCAACCTGCTCCGAACCTGGATGGCCGAACGCGGCGGCGAACCCGACGACGTGTTGTTCCCGACCAACCGCGGCGGCGCACTCAGCCACGACGCACTCGCCCAACGGCTCGCCGTCTACGTCGCGCGATGCCCCCGACTGACCGCAAGAACCATCACCCCACACGTCCTGCGGCACACCGCCGCCATGCGCCTGCTGCACGCCGGCGTCGACATCACCGTCATCGCGCTCTGGCTCGGCCACGAAAGCGTCGCCACGACTCAGATCTACCTACGTGCGGACATGGAACTCAAGCAGCGAGCCCTCGACCGAACAACTCCGACCGGCACACAACCCGGCCGCTACCGCACGCCCGACCGCCTGCTCGCCTTCCTCGAAGCCCTGTGATTATGCCGACCCGACGACCACGAGCACCGCCACTGAACAGCGCCGGAGCACCCGGCATCGGCATAACCGCGACCTCGGAGTAATGCACCTTATGCCGATATCGGCATAAGGTGCACCTCATCCGGGCGGCGACGAAGTTCGTGTCCTACAAGGACCGTCGGGCGATGGCCGCCGCGTTGAAGGACATCTACACCGCCCCGACGGTGGAGGCGGCCGAGACCGCGATGCTCGGTTTCGCCGACAGCCCGCTCGGCCGACGCTACCCGGCCGCGGTCGCGGTCTGGGAACGGGCGTGGGAACGGTTCACTCCGTTCCTGGCGTTCCCTCCCGAGGTCCGCCGGATCATCTACACCACCAACGCGATCGAGAGCTTCAACTACCAGATCCGGAAGATCATCAAGAACCGTGGGCATTTCCCCACCGACGACGCCGTGATCAAGCTGATCTGGCTCGCGATCGCCGACATCGAGGACAAACGCGCCCGGCAACGCGCCGCCGAGGCCGGTAGACCCGCGAACTCCCGCACCGCGCCGCCACGGCTGGTCGAAGGCGCCGGCGTGCACGGCTGGAAACAGGCCCTCAACGCGTTGGACCTGTTCTTCCCGAACCGTATCCCCATCGATGCCCGATAGTTGGACAGGATAGGGCGTTACACAGAAATTCGGACAGGCTCC
>NZ_JBHMIQ010000076.1:0-5349 GCF_048060315.1 Micromonospora sp. LOL_013 | reverse complement strand
GTAAAGATGTCCGGCGGTGACCTACTCTCCCACACCCTCACGAGTGCAGTACCATCGGCGCTGGAGAGCTTAGCTACCGGGTTCGGAATGTAACCGGGCGTTTCCCCTCCGCCATAACCGCCGTAACCCTAACAACAAACCAAACACACACGGTGCCCGTTTGCCCAGAATCACACAGTGGACGCGTACATCTTCGAAGTCAAGTCCTCGGCCTATTAGTACCGGTCAACTGAACCAGTTACCTGGCTTACATCTCCGGCCTATCAACCCAGTCATCTACTGGGAGCCTTACCCCACCAAAGTGGGTGGGACACCTCATCTTGAAGCGAGCTTCCCGCTTAGATGCTTTCAGCGGTTATCCCTTCCGAACGTAGCCAACCAGCCGTGCCCCTGGCGGGACAACTGGCACACCAGAGGTTCGTCCGTCCCGGTCCTCTCGTACTAGGGACAGCCCTTCTCAAGTATCCTACGCGCGCGGCGGATAGGGACCGAACTGTCTCACGACGTTCTAAACCCAGCTCGCGTACCGCTTTAATGGGCGAACAGCCCAACCCTTGGGACCTGCTACAGCCCCAGGATGCGACGAGCCGACATCGAGGTGCCAAACCATCCCGTCGATATGGACTCTTGGGGAAGATCAGCCTGTTATCCCCGGGGTACCTTTTATCCGTTGAGCGACACCGCTTCCACACGCAAGTGCCGGATCACTAGTCCCGACTTTCGTCCCTGCTCGACCTGTCAGTCTCACAGTCAAGCTCCCTTGTGCACTTACACTCAACACCTGATTGCCAACCAGGATGAGGGAACCTTTGGGCGCCTCCGTTACCCTTTAGGAGGCAACCGCCCCAGTTAAACTACCCACCAGACACTGTCCCTGAACCGGATCACGGTCCGAAGTTAGAAACCCAAATCAACCAGAGTGGTATTTCAACAACGACTCCACCGATACTGGCGTACCAGCTTCACAGTCTCCCACCTATCCTACACAAGCTAATTCGAGTACCAATGTCAAGCTATAGTAAAGGTCCCGGGGTCTTTCCGTCCTGCCGCGCGTAACGAGCATCTTTACTCGTAATGCAATTTCGCCGGGCCTGTGGTTGAGACAGTAGGAAAGTCGTTACGCCATTCGTGCAGGTCGGAACTTACCCGACAAGGAATTTCGCTACCTTAGGATGGTTATAGTTACCACCGCCGTTTACTGGCGCTTAAGTTCTCAGCTTCGCCCCGAAGAGCTAACCGGTCCCCTTAACGTTCCAGCACCGGGCAGGCGTCAGTCCATATACATCGAATTACTTCTTCGCATGGACCTGTGTTTTTAGTAAACAGTCGCTTTCCCCTGGTCTCTGCGGCCATACAACGCTCCACCCGAAAAGGGCTTCACGTCTCCGGCCCCCCTTCTCCCTAAGTTACGGGGGCAATTTGCCGAGTTCCTTAACCACAGTTCGCCCGATCGCCTCGGTATTCTCTACCTGACCACCTGTGTCGGTTTAGGGTACGGGCCGCTAGAAGCTCGCTAGAGGCTTTTCTCGGCAGCATAGGATCACTGACTTCACCTGAATCGGCTCGGCATCACGTCTCAGCCTCACACACCACGGATTTACCTATGATGCAGCCTACACGCTTACCCCGGCACAACCACCGGCCGGGATCAGCTACCTTCCTGCGTCACCCCATCGCTTGACTACTACCCGCCAGGTTCCCGCGCTCCCTCAGATCAGTCCGAAAACCTCACCAAGTTCGGGCAGTTAGCACAACGAGGTTCATCATGGGCGCTCCTTCGCGGGTACGGGAATATCAACCCGTTGTCCATCGACTACGCCTCTCGGCCTCGCCTTAGGTCCCGACTCACCCAGGGCGGATTAGCCTGGCCCTGGAACCCTTGGTCATCCGGCGGAAGGGTTTCTCACCCTTCTTTCGCTACTCATGCCTGCATTCTCACTCGTGCCGCGTCCACAGCTGGGTCACCCCGCTGCTTCACCCCCGGCACGACGCTCCCCTACCCATCCACACACCTGCACCAACCCCAAAAAGGATCAGCGAAGTACACGCGTGAATGCCACAGCTTCGGCGGTGTGCTTGAGCCCCGCTACATTGTCGGCGCGGAACCACTTGACCAGTGAGCTATTACGCACTCTTTAAAGGGTGGCTGCTTCTAAGCCAACCTCCTGGTTGTCTAAGCGACCCCACATCCTTTTCCACTTAGCACACGCTTAGGGGCCTTAGCTGGTGATCTGGGCTGTTTCCCTCTCGACTACGAAGCTTATCCCCCGCAGTCTCACTGCCGCGCTCTCACTTACCGGCATTCGGAGTTTAGCTGATTTCGGTAAGCTTGTAGGCCCCCTAGACCATCCAGTGCTCTACCTCCGGCAAGAAACACGCGACGCTGCACCTAAATGCATTTCGGGGAGAACCAGCTATCACGGAGTTTGATTGGCCTTTCACCCCTAACCACAGGTCATCCCCCAACTTTTCAACGTTGGTGGGTTCGGCCCTCCACGCGGTCTTACCCGCGCTTCAGCCTGCCCATGGCTAGATCACTCCGCTTCGGGTCTAGAACATGCGACTCAAACGCCCTCTTCAGACTCGCTTTCGCTACGGCTACCCCACACGGGTTAACCTCGCCACATGCCACTAACTCGCAGGCTCATTCTTCAAAAGGCACGCCGTCACCCCTAAAGGCTCCGACGGATTGTAGGCGAACGGTTTCAGGTACTATTTCACTCCCCTCCCGGGGTACTTTTCACCATTCCCTCACGGTACTCGTCCGCTATCGGTCACTAGGAAGTATTTAGGCTTACCAGGTGGTCCTGGCAGATTCACGGCAGATTTCAGGAGTCCGCCGCTACTCGGGAACATCCACAGAAGACCAGAAGTTTTCACCTACCGGACTATCACCGTCTACGGCTGGCTTTTCCACACCATTCAGCTAACAACTGGCTTTATCACTTCTCGACCGAATGTCAGTCCGATCAGCAGAGTCCCACAACCCCGACCACGCAACCCCTGACAGGTATCACACGCAGCCGGTTTAGCCTCATCCGCTTTCGCTCGCCACTACTCACGGAATCACTATTGTTTTCTCTTCCTGCGGGTACTGAGATGTTTCACTTCCCCGCGTTCCCTCCACACACCCTATGAGTTCAGGTGCAGGTGACACCACATGACTGATGCCAGGTTTCCCCATTCGGACACCCTGGGATCACAGCTCGGTTGACAGCTCCCCCAGGCCTATCGCGGCCTCCCACGTCCTTCATCGGCTCCTAGTGCCAAGGCATCCACCGTTCGCCCTTGACAACTTGACCACAAAGATGCTCGCGTCCACTGTGTAATTCTCAACAAACGACCAACCCGCAACCCCCAGCCCCACACCAGCACCACCACACACGATGGCCGGTATGCAAGACCAGGCCGCGCCTGGCATCCAGAGACAACAACCCACCACGTGGCCTGTTCCCTCAGGACCCAACAGGATGCCCACCATCCGCACCAGCCGCACCAACACCACCCTCCACACCCCCACCCGAAAGCAGAAGCAGTACTAGCAGCATCAGCCGTTGCCAACACGAACTCACCAGTGTCTCCGCCAAATGAGCACCCCCACCCCACACTCGGAGGCGGCAGGCTCCCTACCCGACCTTCGCCGGGAGAGCGCTCCTTAGAAAGGAGGTGATCCAGCCGCACCTTCCGGTACGGCTACCTTGTTACGACTTCGTCCCAATCGCCAGCCCCACCTTCGACAGCTCCCTCCCACAAGGGGTTGGGCCACCGGCTTCGGGTGTTGCCGACTTTCGTGACGTGACGGGCGGTGTGTACAAGGCCCGGGAACGTATTCACCGCAGCGTTGCTGATCTGCGATTACTAGCGACTCCGACTTCACGGGGTCGAGTTGCAGACCCCGATCCGAACTGAGACCGGCTTTTTGGGATTCGCTCCACCTCACGGTATCGCAGCCCATTGTACCGGCCATTGTAGCATGCGTGAAGCCCTGGACATAAGGGGCATGATGACTTGACGTCATCCCCACCTTCCTCCGAGTTGACCCCGGCAGTCTTCGATGAGTCCCCGCCATAACGCGCTGGCAACATCGAACAAGGGTTGCGCTCGTTGCGGGACTTAACCCAACATCTCACGACACGAGCTGACGACAGCCATGCACCACCTGTGACCGCCCCCGAAGGACCCCACATCTCTGCAGGTTTTGCGGCCATGTCAAACCCAGGTAAGGTTCTTCGCGTTGCATCGAATTAATCCGCATGCTCCGCCGCTTGTGCGGGCCCCCGTCAATTCCTTTGAGTTTTAGCCTTGCGGCCGTACTCCCCAGGCGGGGCGCTTAATGCGTTAGCTGCGGCACAGAGAACCGGAGAGGCCCCCCACACCTAGCGCCCAACGTTTACAGCGTGGACTACCAGGGTATCTAATCCTGTTCGCTCCCCACGCTTTCGCTCCTCAGCGTCAGTATCGGCCCAGAGACCCGCCTTCGCCACCGGTGTTCCTCCTGATATCTGCGCATTTCACCGCTACACCAGGAATTCCAGTCTCCCCTACCGAACTCTAGCCTGCCCGTATCGACTGCAAGCCCACAGTTGAGCTGTGGGTTTTCACAGTCGACGCGACAAGCCGCCTACGAGCTCTTTACGCCCAATAAATCCGGACAACGCTCGCGCCCTACGTCTTACCGCGGCTGCTGGCACGTAGTTGGCCGGCGCTTCTTCTGCAGGTACCGTCACTTACGCTTCGTCCCTGCTGAAAGAGGTTTACAACCCGAAGGCCGTCATCCCTCACGCGGCGTCGCTGCATCAGGCTTCCGCCCATTGTGCAATATTCCCCACTGCTGCCTCCCGTAGGAGTCTGGGCCGTGTCTCAGTCCCAGTGTGGCCGGTCGCCCTCTCAGGCCGGCTACCCGTCGTCGCCTTGGTAGGCCATCACCCCACCAACAAGCTGATAGGCCGCGAGCCCATCCCAAGCCGAAAAACTTTCCACACACCACCATGCGGCAGCATGTAATATCCGGTATTAGCCCCGGTTTCCCGGGGTTATCCCAAAGCCTGGGGCAGGTTGCTCACGTGTTACTCACCCGTTCGCCGCTCGAGTACCCCGAAGGGCCTTTCCGCTCGACTTGCATGTGTTAAGCACGCCGCCAGCGTTCGTCCTGAGCCAGGATCAAACTCTCCAACAAAAACTTGTGAAGAAATCAAACCCGGCATATAAAATGCCAAGGAATCACCAACCAGAAAACCACCACAAACGCGGCAGTCAACCAGCCGGGAACCAAACAAACTTTGGCACTGGCTTATCAAGCACCCTGTTGAGTTCTCAAAGAACAAACACACACCAGCAGAACCACCCACA
>NZ_JBHMIQ010000075.1:0-5880 GCF_048060315.1 Micromonospora sp. LOL_013 | reverse complement strand
GAAACGATCTCCTGTGTCATCGGGCTGCACTTCTACAGGATCGCCTGTGAATAGACCTCATCGTCTCGATGGCGCGCAGAACTGCCTTCTCAGACGTATCCTGCATTGTTTGCTCCCTCAGTCAGAAACCGCGCAGCAAGGATCGATTCTGGCATTTGACAGATCTGAGACGGTGGGTGATCGGGCGAGCTTCGTGTCGCGCTCTACCCGTGCCCGATCTGCCTATCAGGCTAACCGTGGCCGAGTTGGGCAAGCAACCTGCGTGGGCCTGAACGGCGTGGCCAGCGCAATATTGAAGTAGTTACTGGATATCAGAGATTTTCAATCTCGACAGTTTCGGGCAAATGTTTGTTCGATATTGCTGCCCTTGCCTCAGGCGCGGGCTTTCGGTGCCCGGATCTGCTGATACTGGCCACTTAGGCGGAAGGAGTCGTCATGATCGTCGGCCGCGTCGCAGCCTCAGTCGTGCAACGTCAGGTCCGCCATGTCACCCCGGTGCCCGCACGTTCGGCAAGTGGCCTGGTCGAGCGGGTGTACGAACAGGTCGCGGAGGAGATGCGCCTGGTGATCCCGCCGGCACTCATGCACTCGCCGTCTCCCCAGGTGCTTGCCGCGTACTGGATGCTCATGCGCGAACCGCTGCTGGTCAGCGGCACCCTCGACCGTGGCTCGAAGGAGGCCGCGGCGGCGGCCGTCGCGGTCGCCACGATCTGCCCGTATTGCGTGGACATGCACTCGGGCAGCATGTACGACCTGGCCGGCGAGCACGACGCGGACAAGATCTCCGCCGACCGGTTCGGCGAACTGCGCGATCCCCGGTTGCGCGAGATCAGTCAGTGGGCGCGCGGCGCGCAGGAGGCGCCAGGCGGTCTCCCGCTGCCGGCCTGGCTCACCGCGCAGCAGCAGGCAGAGCTGATCGGCACGGTCACCGCCATGCACTACCTGACCCGGATGGTGAACGTCTTTCTCGCAAGCTTCCTGCTCCCGCCGGGCCTCACCGGGCGGGCGCGGCAGCGGATGAAGCAGGGCCTGGGCCGGCTGCTGCGCGAGACGCTACGCGCACACCGCGAGCCCGGCCGCTCGCTCGAACTGCTGCCGGACGCGCCCGCGCCGGCCGACGCAGCATGGGCGGCGGGTAGCCCGTACATCGCCGGTGCGATGGCCCGGGCCGCCGCGGTCTTCGACGCGGCCGGTGAGCGGTGGTTGACCCCCACAGTCCGTGCCGTGGTGTCCGGGCACCTCGACGGCTGGCGCGGCGCGGACACCGGAATCTCCACGGCCTGGTGCGAAGAACTGCTCGCCGGGCTCGGTCCGGCCGACCGGCCGGCCGGCCGGTTCGCGCTGCTGACCGCGGTGTCGTCACACCAGATGGGCGACGAGACGGTCGCCGAGTTCCGGCGTCACGTGCCCAGCGACGAGGCCCTTGTGGAGGTTGCCGGCTGGGCGGCTTTCGAGGCCGCCCGCCGCCTGGGAGCCCGGCAGCAGGCCGCTGCCCACCAGGCACACCAGGAGACGTGCAGGCCCGGTGCCGCGTAACACGATGAAGTCTAACCCGCACATCGCGTGATGAGGTCATCCCGATGTCGACTGTCCTAGGTCCACTGCGCAGGCTGGTCCTGATTCCGCCGTTCGGCGACGTGAGCTTCGCCGGCTGCGGATTTCCCGTCACCCCCACCGACGCCCCCGCACTCTCGAGGCCATCCCGCACGCCGTCTGCGGCTTCGAATGGGGTATCCACCTCAAGGACCGATGGGGGCTGGAGCGCCGGCTCGACATGGTCGACGCCGAACTGCGCGGCTTCGCGCACGAGGGCGCCACGATGGCGCTCGCCGTACGCGACGCGATGGCCGCCGGTCGCGGCACCCGCACCCGGGAGCTACTGCGCGGACCAGGTCTGCCGCACACCTTCCTCACCTACATCGGCATCGGTCGCGATGGCCCGGCTGCCCCGCCCGTTGTAGCGTGGCGTCCTGCCCGACCCGACCGGCACGCCGTACTTCCCGACCATGAGCTGGCTGGCCATCGACGGCTACGGCTTCGACCGCGCCTACTTCGAGACCGCGCGGGTGGTCGCTGCCAGCAGCGCCCGGCGCCGTATCCGTGGCAGGGCCGGGCCGACTACTTCCCGCGCGCGGTCGACCAGGGTATCAGTCGGGTGCTCTGGTTCATCCACGGCGGCATCGCGCACCACGTCGACGCCGCGGTGCGGGCCTTCGCCGCCGAGCGGCACGCCGACCTGCGGAGCGGCGTGGGCCTGGCGGCCACGTTCGCCGGCGGCTGCGACTCGACCAGCCTGGCGGCGCTGCGCCGCGCGGCCGGCGAGCACTGGCAGCACCTGGCGCAGGGTGCCGTGTTCGCCGCCAAGGCCCGCGACTTCTCCGGCTTCGTACCCGGGCACTCGGCGGCGACATTGCACGCACTGACCGGCCTCACCGCGCCGGGCGCGGCAACGCTCGCCGACGACATCAGCCTGAGCCGGCCCGATCCGGCCGGTCTGCCCGACTACGAGTCACGGCGCCAGCAGATCCGCGACCACCTCGGTGCGCTCGTCCCTTCCCACCCCCAGCGGAGGTCGTTGCCGGGGCACCCTGCGCGCACAACTTCCTGCATGCGCACGTTCCAGCGCCCATGGTGCTGCCGGGTGGTTACGCGGAGTTGGCGGCAGCAAAGTAGGCGGCGGCCAGGCGCTTGCGGACGCTCGGTGATCGCACTCGGGATGCGGAGCCGCCGAGGTGTTGATGGCGAAGCTCGTCCATGAACTCCTGCCAGAGCGCGGGGCCGCCCTGAGTGAACAACTCGGCGGGAGCGCGTAGCGCGGAACGCGTGGGTCGATGGCGAAGCCCCCAGGTGCCGAGCTGCGCGAGGACGGGGACGACTTGGATCGCGGGTTCGGTCAGGCTGTAGCGTGCCCGCTGGCCGGGGCGGGCGTCCTCCCGGGTGAGCAGCCCCGCCTCAACAAGTCGCTTGAGTCGATCGGCGAGCGTGTTGGAGGCGATTCCCTCGAGCGAGTTGGCCTGCAACTGCCGGAAGTAGCGGCGGTCTCCGAAGGCGATGTCCCGCAGGACGAGGAGGCTCCAGCGATCGCCGAACACCTCGACGGCAACGTTGATCGGGCACTCCGACCGAGGCTCACGTGCATCGCCCATAGTGTCCGCACACTACCATCGCCCGGTGCCAGCGGCGCAACCAGCACTTGCGAGCCACAAGCACAGCGGGCCGCCGTCGATCCGAGTCGGACTCGAGACCCGCCGCTACAGAGCTTGAAAGGTAGATGTTCGTCGCCTTGTCGGCGTGATCCGGATCGATCGGTTGGGCAGGTCGAGGTGATGAGGTATCGCAACTAGATAGGTGCCGAATCTCGGTGATGCTGTCTGCTGTGGAGGCCGGTAGGTTGGCCAGCGAAGTCCGCCGATCCGCCGCCGTCGTAGGACGAGTTGTTGGCGTTGAATGCCGGGCTGGCCGTGCGGCTGGAGCAGGCGCTCACGCGGATCGCTGAGCTTGAGGACCGGTTGAAGCAGTCGTCTGGCAACTCGTCGAGACCGCCGTCGAGTGACGGGCTGGCCAAGCCGGCGCCGAAGTCGCTGCGGGGTCGTTCGGGTCGCCGGCCGGGGCGAGGGCACCACCCTGTCCCAGGTAGCCGATCCGGACGTGGTCGTGCGGCACGAGCCGGCGGTGTGCGCCGGCTGCGCGTGACGGGCTGACCGGCGCTGACGTGGTGGGCGTGGCCCGCCGTCAGGTGTTCGACGTCCCGAACCGAAACTGGTGGTGACCGAGCATCAGATCGTGACGCTGGTCTGTGGGTGTGGGCGCCACATCGCTGGCGTGGCGCCGGCCGGGGCCACCGCGCCGGCGGCGTACGGGCCGCGTCTGGCCGCGACCGGGGTATACCTGCCGCACGGGCAGTTCCTGTCGGTGTCGAGGACCGCGGACGCGGTGCGGGACCTGTTCGGCGTCCCGGTCGCCGCGGCGACCGGTGGCCTGCTGGGTCAAGCGCGGCGCACTCGGGATCATCGAGCACGCTCTGCCCGTGATCCGGGACGGGTCGCTGCCGCCCCAGTGGTCTGCTTCGACGAGACCGGCATGCGCGCCGACGGTCGCCTCGCCTGGCTGCACTCCGCCTCCACGCACACCGACGTGCTGTTGAAGGTCCACCGCAGACGCGGTGCCGACGGAATGAACGCGGCCGGGGTGCTGCCCGCCTTCGCCGGCGTCGCCGTGCACACGACGCGTGGGCCCCGGCACCTACACCGACGCGGTCCACACCCTGCGCAACGCCCACGAGCTACGCGAACTGGTCTACGTGGTCGACACCGCCACCGGGCAGGTCGCCGACCTCGCCGCTCAGGCCATCGACGCCCGGTTCGTGCGAATACGGGACCGACGCGCCGACTACCTGCGGTTCATCACCGACCCGGCCGTGCCGTTCGACAACCGCCTGACCCACCTGGCGCGCCTGCAGCTTCCAGGGTCCCACGGACCTATCCAGTTACTGAGGTATCCAGCTGCTGGAGGACTGAACGCAGCGGCCAGGGCGCGGCGGCAAGCGGTCCGGGAACGGGCCGTGGCCACGTTCGTTGAGGACCGGCCGACCGCAGAGATCGCATCTGAGCTGCGGGTTTCGGGGAAGTCGGTGCGTGGGCGGCGACGGCGGTGGATCGTAGGCGGAGTCGAGGCGCTGGCCTCGGCCGGGCCTGGTGGAGCCGACTGCAAACTCACCGCGGAGCAGCGGCGACAGCTTGTCGGCTTCCTGGACGAGGGGCCGGTCGTGCACGGTTGGGACGAGGCCCGCTGGACCCTGGCCCGGTCAGCCGCAGGCCGTCACCCTTGACCTGGGCCAGCAACGCGTCCAGTACCTGCTTGTCGATCAGATCCGCCACCGCCCGGCGGGCCGCCTCACGCGCCGCCGCCTCGTCCGGCACCGCCGCCGCCAAAGGCAGCCCGCGGCCCGTCAGCGGCGATCCGCCGCGTCAACGCCGCGACCTCCGCGTCGACATCGACGCCGGGGTCGTACTGCTCCACCGTTGAGAGTGTCATCGAAACTGGTCCTCACTGTGTCGACCGGCACCCACCGGTCATAACGGGCTTCTACTGACATCCGTTACACAGATCTCCCTACAGGCCCGTCGGAGAGGCGTAGCTGGCCAGGAACCGGCGAACGGTATGTGGCTCGTCGTTGGCGATGAACCCGGTCATGCGCCACCGGCCCACGGCGGCAGGACCCGTAGGAATCCGCCGTCCAGCTCGGCGAGCGACTCGGCCACACACCCCGCAAGTCCCAGCTCAAGCAACCTCCGGTCAACACGCAACCGCCCTGGGCTCGACCCGCAGACTGCCGACACCCGCGACGTGCTGTTTGTATGCCGTCATCTGCACCTCGAAACGTCCGGCGGTGTCCGCCGTCAGCCCCTCAGGGGTATCGGTGAAGGTGACCCGGGAGAAGAACTCTGCGATGTCGGAAGACTGCCACACGGGAGCGTAGAACATTGCATGAGCCATATGCCACGGGCCCAGCCAGGCAGCCCAACGTGCGTCCGGCAGAGTGGTGGAATCATATATGACGACTTCGCCGCCGCTGAGTGTGAAGCGCTCACGCTCGCGCCCTCCTACCGCGAACACCCCGGATCCCAAGGAAGAGAGGGGGGCCAGTTCGAACGCCCACATTTCGGCGGTCGTGTCGCGGCCTCCGTACTTGGGCATGTACCGGATGTGCCCCAACCACGGACTCAGCCGATCCCTGAACTCGTCATCCACCTCGAGCTCGACGATGGAGTTGTCGATCGCGCGAACGACCGTTGAGTGCGCCATGGGCCCTCCCTAGGCTCAATGCCACGTAGCTTAAGTTGATCTTGGTGGTGGCTGGACCCGGTAGATGTGGATGGT
>NZ_JBHMIQ010000074.1:0-5996 GCF_048060315.1 Micromonospora sp. LOL_013 | reverse complement strand
GCTGGGACACCCGGCCGACAACCCGCCGACTCAGGTAACGCCTATTGCCGGTCGCTCTAAGTGGATCTTGGCTCGGTGCCGCCGGCTCAGCCGGCGCGTCGGCTGCGGTTCACCGCGCTGGTCACTGCCCGCACCGAGGCGATCACGATGTTCGAGTCCAGCCCGACACCCCAGACCGTACGGTCGCCGACCTCGCACTCCACGTACGCCGCCGCCTGCGCGTCGCCGCCAGCGGAAAGCGCGTGCTCGTGGTAGTCCAGCACCCGCACGCTGACGTTCACCGCCTGCAGCGCGTTGACGTATGCGTCGATCGGGCCGTTGCCCGCCGAGTCCAGGGTGTGCCGGACGCCGTCGACCACGACCACCGAGGTCGCTTCCACCTTGCCGTCGACCGTGCTTGTCGCGTACGACTCCAGGGTCACCGCCGGCCCGGTCCGCTGACCGCCGAGGTACTCGTCGGCGAAGATGTCCCACATCCGCTGCGGCTCGATTTCGCCGCCGGAGTCGTCGGTGACGGCCTGCACCACGCCGGAGAACTCGATCTGCAGCCGCCGGGGCAGGTCCAGGTTGTGTTCCTGGCGCATAACGTACGCCACCCCGCCCTTGCCGGACTGCGAGTTGACCCGGATCACCGCCTCGTAGGTGCGCCCCACGTCACGCGGGTCGATCGGCAGGTACGGCACCCCCCAGGAGTGTTCGTCGACCTGGACGCCGGCTGCGTCGGCGTCGGCGGCCAGCGCGTCAAAGCCCTTGTTGATGGCATCCTGGTGGGAGCCGGAGAACGCGGTGTAAACCAGGTCCCCGGCGTACGGGTGCCGCTCGTGCACCGGCAGCTGGTTGCAGTACTCGACGGTCCGCTTGATCTCGTCGATCTGGCTGAAGTCGATCTGTGGGTCGACACCCTGGCTGAACAGGTTCAGCCCCAGAGTTACCAGGTCGACGTTGCCGGTGCGTTCACCGTTGCCGAACAGGCAACCCTCGATCCGGTCCGCGCCGGCCAGCAGACCCAGCTCGGCGGCGGCCACGGCGGTGCCCCGGTCGTTGTGCGGGTGCAGCGACAGCACCACACTCTCCCGCTGTGGCAGCCGCCGGTGCATCCACTCGATCGAGTCGGCGTACACGTTGGGGGTGGCCATCTCGACGGTGGCCGGCAGGTTGATTATCAGCGGCCGGTCCGGGGTCGGCGCGATCACGTCGATGACCGCGCTGCACACCTCCAGCGCGTAGTCCAGCTCGGTGCCGGTGTACGACTCGGGGGAGTACTCGTAGAAGATGTCGGTGTCCGGGGTGTGGATCTCGGCGTACTTCTGGCACAGCCGCGCCCCGGTGGTGGCGATGTCGGTGATCCCGGCCTTGTCCAGGCCGAAGACCACCCGGCGCTGCAGCACCGACGTCGAGTTGTAGAAGTGCACGATGGCCCGCTTCGCGCCGCGCAGCGACTCGAAGGTCCGGTCGATCAGATGCTCCCGGCACTGGGTCAGCACCTGGATCGTGACGTCCTCGGGGATCAGGTCCTGCTCGATCAGCTGCCGGACGAACTCGAAATCGGTCTGGCTGGCCGCCGGGAAGCCGACCTCGATCTCCTTGTAGCCCATCTGCACCAGCAGCTGGAACATCCGGCGTTTGCGGTCCGGCGACATCGGGTCGATCAGCGCCTGGTTGCCGTCACGCAGGTCGACGGCGCACCACCGGGGCGGCTGCTTGATGCGGCGGGTTGGCCACTGCCGGTCGGGTACGTCGACGGCGAACTGCTGGTGGTAGGGCTGATAACGCTGGTACGCCATCCGGCTCGGCTGCTGCCGGGCGATCGGATCGGTGGCGGGCTGGTCGGTGGCGACCCGATCGGTGGTGGGCTGGACGTCGACGGACTGCCGTGCTGGGCCGGCGGTTGGCTGTGCCATGGTGCGATCTCCTGGTCTGGGACGGTCCCGCGCTGTCGCGTCCGCCGGCCGGCGGCGGCACCTCGGTCCGGTCGGCCGGCAGGGCCCGGCGGCGATCCGGTCGCGGTGGCCGCGTCGGTCATGGTGGCCGTTTCGGTCGCGGTGGCCGCGTCGGTACGGCGAAGGGCGGCGGCCCGGTTCGGTCAGCTGGGCGGCGCGCTCGCCCAGGTGCGGCGAACGGTGCCGGAGCGGCTGGACAGCGTGGGCGCGGATGGGGTCAAGGCGGCGCGGGTCAACTCCGCGACGAGGTGCCGGCCTCGGGGGCCTCGTCGCGGCAGCGAAGGAGGAGCGCCTGCCACATGACGGCTCTCACCCTACGTGGTGATCGCGGGTTGGCAAAGCCCGGCCGGAAATCTCAGCCGGTGCCGGTCGTGGATCCGCTGCTCGTCGGCGGGGTGCCGGCACCGTTCGGCGGCACCCCGGTGGTCACCGGGCCCGGCAGCGTGATCGACGGCGGGGCCGCGCCCGGCTGGCCCGCCAACAGCAGCGTCCCGAGCTCCAGCCGTGCGCCGGTGAGGGTGCCGTCCGGGCGGTAGCAGTAGATTCCCACGTCCAGTGGCGGCTGCAACGAGGTGGTGGTCGACTCCACGGAGAAGCAGGTGCCGTCGGCGCCGTCGAGCGGTTCGGTCACCGACACCGCCAGCGGGGCACGCCGGTCGGCCAGCACCGCCCGCCAGTCGGCGAACAGGTGGTGCAGCCGAGGGTCGAGCGCCGGTTCGACCGCCGCGTCCGGGTCGCCCAGCCGGACACAGTACGACGTCACCGGGTTTCCGGCCGACGGCAGCGCACATCGGAACAGGCCATCGTCGTTCTGTGCCATCGCGACGTCGCCCGTGCCGCTCGTGCTGCTCGTACCGCCCGCGCCGCCTGGGGCGCCGCCCGGAATGTCCACCCGCCACCCGCCGTCCTCGGCCAGGGTCACCGCCACCGTCCGGTCCGGCCGACCTGGGGTCTGCAACGTGTAGAACGCTGTCATCCGCAGGTCGCTGGCGGCGGCGGCCGCCGCCGCCAACTGCGCCCGTGGTTCGGCCGGCGGGGTGCTCCCTGGCGCCGACGGCGACTGCTCGCCGGTCGGCGTGCCCTGCGGCGACGTCACCGGATCGGTGGAATCGCAGCCCAGCAGGGACAACGTGACGAACGCCACGCAGGCCAGCGCGGCAGGCGAGTTTCGTGACGCTACGGGACCCCGGGAACGCATCCGCCCATTCTGCGTACCCGCTCGGGTTTTGCGGCCGGGCGGCCCACGGACACGCCGATTTCCGTCGCCGGCCCGCCGACGACCTGCGGCCTTACGGTCCGACGGCGGGCCGTCGGCGTGTCGCGAACCGGGCCGGGCCGAACGACCGGCCGTCCCCGACGGACACGGGCGGTGACCGCACCCGGCCGGATCGTGGGAACGGCTGTCTGCGCGGGCTCCGGACGCCGGTACCCTGATGCCGGCAGGTTGGCAGCAGCTGGAGGGGAGTGGACCGCCGTGGCACTGGTGGTGCAGAAGTACGGCGGGTCCTCGGTCGCCGACGCCGAACGCATCAAGCGGGTCGCCGAGCGGATCGTCGCGGCCCGCAAGTCCGGCGACGACGTCGTGGCGGTCGTCTCCGCGATGGGCGACACCACCGACGAGCTGCTCGACCTCGCCGGGCAGATCAGCCCGCTGCCGCCCGGTCGGGAGCTGGACATGCTGCTCACCTCCGGCGAGCGGATCTCGATGGCGTTGCTCGCCATGGCGATCCACAACCTGGGCTACGAGGCGCGGTCCTACACCGGCTCGCAGGCCGGTGTGCTGACCACCTCGGTGCACGGCCGGGCCCGGATCATCGACGTCACCCCAGGGCGGCTGCAGGGCGCCCTGGATGAGGGCGCAGTGGCGATCGTGGCTGGTTTCCAGGGCGTGTCCCAGGACACCAAGGACATCACCACGCTGGGCCGCGGTGGTTCGGACACCACGGCGGTGGCGCTCGCCGCCGCGCTGCAGGCCGACGTCTGCGAGATCTACACCGACGTCGACGGGGTGTTCACCGCCGACCCCCGGATCGTGCCGAACGCCCGGCACATCAAGCAGATCACCTACGAGGAGATGCTGGAGCTGGCCGCCTGCGGGGCGAAGGTGCTGCACCTGCGCAGCGTCGAGTACGCCCGCCGGGCCGGCCTGCCGATCCACGTCCGCTCGTCGTACTCGACCAACACCGGCACCATGGTGACCGGATCGATGGAGGATCTTTCCGTGGAGCAAGCACTCATCACCGGAGTCGCCCACGACCGGAGCGAGGCGAAGATCACCATCGTCGGCGTTCCCGACGAGCCGGGCGCCGCCGCCCGCATCTTCGAGACGGTGGCCAACGCGGAGACCAACATCGACATGATCGTGCAGAACGTGTCGACCGAGGGCACCGGCCGTACCGACGTCTCCTTCACCCTGCCGAAGGCGGACGGCCCGACCGCGATGGCGGCGCTGGGCAAGGAGCAGGAGCGGATCGCCTTCAAGGGCCTGCTCTACGACGACCACGTCGGCAAGGTGTCGCTGATCGGTGCCGGGATGCGTTCCCACCCGGGCGTGGCCGCCAACTTCTTCGCCGCTCTCGCCGACGCCGGCGTCAACATCGAGATGATCTCCACCTCGGAGATCCGGGTGTCGGTCGTCTGCCGGGACACCGACCTGGATGCGGCGGTACGCGCGGTGCACGCCGCCTTCGACCTCGGCGGTACGGAGGAGGCGGTGGTCTACGCAGGCACCGGCCGGTGAGCCCCGGTGCCTGACACCAGGGCACGCCCGCTGCCCACCCTCGCGGTGCTCGGTGCGACCGGCGCCGTCGGCGCCGTCATGTGCGAACTACTCACCTCCCGGGCCAACGTCTGGGGCGAGATCCGGTTGCTGGCCTCATCCCGCTCCGCCGGGCGGCTGGTGCGTTGCCGGGGCGAGGACCTCCCGGTGCACCAGGTCAGCCCGGAAGCCTTCGACGGGGTCGACGTCGTCATGGTGGACGTGCCGGACGACGTGTCCCGGCAGTGGACACCGGTCGCCACCGAACGCGGCGCGACCGTGGTCGACAACTCGGGTGCGTTCCGGATGGACCCCGGCGTACCGCTGGTCGTGCCGGAGATCAACGCCGAGCAGGTACGCCGCCGGCCGCGCCGGATCGTCTCCAACGCCAACTGCACCGTCCTGGCCATGATCGTCGCGATCGCCCCGCTGCACCGCGAGTACGGCCTGCGTGAGCTGGTGCTGGCCAGCTACCAGTCGGTCTCCGGAGCCGGCCGGTTCGGCGTGGACCTGCTGCACAGCCAGCTGACCAGGGCGGCCAGCGACCGCACGCTCGGCTCCCGGCCGGGCGACGTACGTCAGGCGGTCGGCGACGACCTCGGCCCGTTCCCGGCGCCGCTGGCGCTCAACGTGGTGCCGTTCACCGGCGAGCTGGCCGACGCCGGCTGGTCCACCGAGGAGCTGAAACTCCGCGACGAGTCCCGCAAGATCCTCGGCCTGCCGGATCTGAAGGTCTCCTCCACCTGCGTGCGGGTGCCGGTGGTGACCGGGCACTCGGTCGCCGTACACGCGGTCTTCGGCAGTGAGGTGACCGCGGACGGTGCCCGCGAGGTGCTGCGCAACGCGCCCGGGGTGATCGTGGTCGACGACCCGGCGAACGCCGAGTTCCCGATGCCGATCGACGCGGTCGGTACCGAGCCGTCCTGGGTCGGCCGGATCCGCCGGTCGATGGACGACCCCCGGGCCATCGACTTCTTCGTCACCGGCGACAACCTGCGCAAGGGTTCGGCGCTGAACACCATCCAGATCGCCGAACTGATCGCCCGGGATCTGTCCGCCAGTCGGTGACCGACGCGCTGACGTGCGGCAGACGCTGCCGCGCTTGGCCTCAGCTGTGACTGAACGCAGTGTTTAGGTTGCAGCAGCCAGCTGAAGTGTGCTCCTCTTGATACAGAACTCTTCTAACGGTGCCTAGGGGAAACCCGAACACCACATCCTAAGGCCGCCTTCGGGCGGCCTTAGCCTCGATCCACCGATGAAGGTTGGACCGGCAGGACCCCGGATGTAGAAAGTGCCCT
>NZ_JBHMIQ010000073.1:0-7518 GCF_048060315.1 Micromonospora sp. LOL_013 | reverse complement strand
CGTGTACGTGCCGGCCCAGTCCGCCCACCACGACGGGTGGGTACTCCCAGGACAGCATCAGAATCCGCTGCGACCGTGGTGCGCGGATGTCGATCACGTCGGCGGCAGGTGACATCGACAGCCCCCTCAATTCAAATCGGCACCGGACATGCGCGATCAGACACCTATTGCGGGTGCTGACGCGTCTTTGGGTTGCCGACGATACTGCCGGCAACGGGATAACCAGGGAAGACAATCGCATTGCGCTGATGTAACAGCAACCGATCAGACTCGTCGGACCCGCAGTAGTTCGGCCACCGACCACGCCTGGAACGGGCAGCCGGTGGCGCCGTGCGGCGGATCCCCGTCGGCCGTTTCGCTGACCGAGCCGAGCCCGTACTCGCTCAGGTGGGCGGTCAGCCCGAGGAACACGTCGGAGACGTCCAGACCGGACCGCCGGGCCGCCGACACGTACGGGCCGATCAGCCACGGCCATACCGTGCCCTGATGGTAGGCGCCGTCGCGGCGGACCGGCCCGCCCCGGTGCTGCCCGAGGTAGCCGGCTGAGTCCGGCGCCAGGCTACGCAGACCCAGCGGGGTCAGTAGCGCCGCGCCGATCGCCCGCAGCGGTGCCGGGTCCGGCTCCAACGGGGCGTACGGCAGCGACCAGGCGAGCAGCTGGTTCGGGCGTAGCGCGTCGTCGTCGGCGTGCGGATCCCCGCCCAGCGGGTACTGCGCCGGGGTGTCCAGCACGTCGTAGAGCCACCCCGACGGGGCCGGGTAGCGGGCCCGGAACGACTCCTGCGCCTTCGGGTACACGCTCGCCGCCGCCCCCGGGTCGCCGTCCACCAGCTGCGCCAGTTCGCTCACCGCCGCCAGCCCGTTGAGCCACAGGGCGTTCACCTCGACCGGCTTGCCTTCCCGGGAGGTGATCGGCACCCCGGACACCCGGGCGTCCATCCAGGTCAGTGCCTCACCGCCGGCACCGCCGGTGAGCAGCCCGTCGGCCTCGTCCACCCGGATGCCGTACCGGGTGCCGCGCAGGTGCGCCGCGACCACCTCGCGCAGCGCCGGCAGCAGCTCGGCCGCCAGGTCGATGTCGCTGGTCGCGGCGACGTGCCGGTCCACCGCGTGCAGGAACCACAGGGTGCCGTCGACGGTGTTGTACTCCACGTGCCCAGTGTCGGCGGTGTTCGCCAGCATCCCCTCGGACAGCGTCGCCGCGTAGCCGCGCAGCAGCTCCCGGCCCTCGTCGGCCCGCCCGGTCGCCAGGAACAGCCCCTCGTACGACGTCATCGTGTCCCGCGACCACGCCCCGAACCACGGGTAGCCGGCCACCACGTCCGGCCCGGTGCCGGTGCGCACCACGAACGCGTCGGCGGCCAGGGCCAGCGTGGCGTCGACGGCGTCGGCCGGTTTCGCGGCCGCCACCACCGCCCGGTTGCGGGTCCGGGCGGCGGCGACGATCGTGGCCGCTGGGGCCGGCACCTGTTCCAGCTGCTCCGCCCACGCGGTCACCTCGGCCACCGCGCCGGGGCCGTCGAGGGTGGCGGTGAAGCTGCCCGCGTACCACAGGTCCTCCTCGGGCCGCAGCCCGCGCGCCGCCTCCTCGCGGTGGTACACGCCGTCCCACCAGTTGCCCGCCGGCACCCAGTCCGGGCCGTGCACCCGGAACGCGCCCTCGATCACCGTCCCGCCGTCGACGTTGTCCATCCGCGGCGGGGGAGCCTGCCCGTCCCGTTCGCCGTGCGCGTCCCGCCAGGTGGTCACCGCGGCCAGGGTGAGGGTGACCGGTCCGCCGCTGACCAGCCGGTGGGTGACCGCCACGCACGGCGAGCCGTGCGTCATCGCGATCTCCCGTTCGATCACCACGTCGCCGATCCGCCACCGCCAGCGCGGGACCCCGTCGGTCAGGTCGAACCGCTCCAGCAGGGTGTGGCCGGGCGGGTCGACCACGCCGGACGACCATTCGTGCACGCCGAGGCGGACCTGCGCGCCGGACGGCAGGGTGATCGCCGGGTCCAGACTGACCAGCCCGACCCGTCGGGTCGCCGGGGTGGCCCCGGCGATCACCAGCAGGCCGTGGTAGCGCCGGGTACGCAGGCCGCTGACCGTGCCCATCGCGTAGCCGCCCCGGCCGTCGGTGACCAGCCACTCCCGGCTGGCTCCGGCGGCCAGGTCGCCGCAGACCTGCGGTCCGAAGCTGATATCGAGCAATGTTCCTCCATGGCTGGTCGACCGGCGTGAGCGGGCTGCGGGCCGGTGGCTGGGCGGTGGCGGGCGGTGGTACGGCGGGCGGTGCTGGGCGGCGGCGGAGCGGTTCCGGGCCGGCGATACGGCGCTGATGTGCCGGCAAGGTGACGGTCCGACAAGTGCCGGAAACACGTCCCAGGAAGAATGACCGTCATGGTCAACTCCAGGCGGACGTATCGTGATCCGGAGCGCACCCGGTTGGCGGAAGCCGACGCGGGTGAGCAGCCGTGGCGGGCATGGGGGCCCTACGTTTCAGAGCGGGCATGGGGAACGGTACGGGAGGACTACAGCGAGCACGGTACGGCGTGGGACTACTTTCCGCATGATCATGCCCGATCCCGGGCGTACCGCTGGAACGAGGATGGCATGGCCGGCGTCTGTGACGACCGGCAGACGTTTTGCTTCGGTCTGGCGCTGTGGAACGGCGAGGACCCGATCCTCAAAGAGCGCATGTTCGGTCTGGGCGGCGACGGCGGCAACCACGGCGAGGACGCGAAGGACTACTGGTGGTACGAGGATTCCACGCCCACCCACTCCTGGATGCGTTGGCGCTACCATTATCCGCAGGCCGCCTTTCCGTACGACGATCTCGTCGCGGTCAACGGTATGCGCGGCCGCGACGAGACCGAGTATGAACTGGTCGACACCGGCATCTTCGACGACGACCGGTACTGGGCGGTAACCGTCGACTACGCCAAGGCGGGGCCGGCCGACATGTGCATCGAGATCACCGTGGCCAACCGGGGCGACACCGATGCCCGACTGCACGTCCTACCCAGCCTGTGGTTCCGCAACACCTGGGGATGGGGGCTGCCCGGCCGCGACCAGATCCCGGTGCTCACCGGCGACGGCGACCGCCTGGTCGGCCACCACTGGGTGCTCGGGCAGCTGGTGCTGCAGGGCGACGGCGACCCCACTCCGCTGCTGTGCGACAACGACAGCAACGCCGAGCGGCTCTGGGGCCAGCCGTCGCGCACGCCGTACCCGAAGGACGGCATCAACGACCACGTCGTCGACGGCGCCGACACGGTCAACCCGGAGCTGACCGGCACCAAGGGCGCGCTGCACTATGTCCTCGACGTGCCGGCCGGCGGCGAGGACCGGATCCGGCTGCGGCTGACGTTGACCGCGCCGCCGCCGGGTAACACCCCGCCGCCCCGGTTCAGCCTCGGTGCCGGGCACGCCGCGACGCTGGCCGCCCGGCACGCCGAGGCCGACCGCTACTACGACACCGTCATCCCGGCCGCCGCCACTGACGACGAACGCCTCGTCGCCCGCCGGGCGTTCGCCGGTGTGCTCTGGGGCAAGCAGTTCTACCACTTCGACGTCGCCCAGTGGCTGGCCGGTGACCCGGCCAGCCCGCCGCCGCCGGGCGGGCGCGCCCACGGCCGCAACGCAGCCTGGTGGCACATGAACAGCTTCGACGTCATCTCCATGCCGGACCCCTGGGAATATCCCTGGTACGCCGCCTGGGACCTGGCGTTCCACTGCTCCACGCTGGCCCGGGTCGACCCGCAGTTCGCCAAGGACCAGCTGCTGTTGCTGCTGCGCGAGTGGTACATGCACCCCAACGGGCAGATCCCGGCGTACGAATGGGCGTTCGCCGACGTCAACCCGCCGGTGCACGCCTGGGCGGCGCTGCGCGTGTTCGACATCGACGGCCGGCGCGACTTCGAGTTCCTCGCCCGGATCATGCACAAGCTGCTGCTCAACTTCACCTGGTGGGTCAACCGCAAGGACATAAATGGCAACAACGTCTTCGAGGGCGGCTTCCTCGGGCTGGACAACGTCGGGCCGTTCGACCGGTCCGCCGCGCTGCCGGTGGCCGGGGTGCTGGAGCAGTCCGACGGCACCGGCTGGATGGCGACGTACGCGCTGAACATGCTGGACATGGCGTTGACCCTGGCGGTGCACGACCACACCTACACCGACATCGCCACCAAGTTCCTGGAACACTTCGCCTACATCGCCGCCGCAGCCTACGACCAGGGGTTGTGGGACGAGGAGGACTCGTTCTTCTACGACCAGCTGCGGCTGCCCGACGGTGACACCCTGCCGCTGAAGGTGCGGTCGGTGGTCGGCCTGCTGCCGTTGGCCGCCACCACCACGCTGCACTCGGGCACGCTGGCCCGGCTGCCCGAGCTGGCGGCCCGGCTGCGTTGGTTCCTGACGAACAAGCCGGAGTACGCCGACGTGATCGGCGCCCGCCGGCTGGCCGGCGACGGCCGGCAGCATCGGCTGCTGTCGATGGTCGGCCCGGAGCAGATCGTGCGGATCCTCGCCCCGATGCTCGACGAGGACGAGTTCCTCTCCCCGTACGGGCTGCGCACTCTGTCTCGGCGGCACCTCGACGAGCCGTTCACCGTCTCCCTCGGCGGGCAGGACTTCACCGTCGGCTACGAGCCGGCCGAGTCGGCCAGCGGGCTGTTCGGCGGCAACTCCAACTGGCGGGGCCCGATCTGGATGCCCACCAACTACCTGCTGGTCTGCGCGTTGCGGGACTTCGCCACCTTTTTCGGCGACGACCTGCTGATCGAGTACCCGACCCGATCCGGCTCCAAGCGCACCCTCAACGCGATCGCCGACGACCTGTCGTACCGGCTGATCTCGCTGTTCCTGCGCGACGGGTACGGTCGGCGGCCGATCTACGGCGCCGCCGAGACGTTCCAGCAGCACCCCGACTGGCGGGACCTGATTGCCTTCCCGGAGTACTTCCACGGCGACAACGGCGCCGGCCTGGGCGCCTGGCACCAGACCGGCTGGACGGCGCTGGTCGCCGACCTGATCCTGACCGTGCGGGCCGATCGGGGGGTTCAGCCGGGCTGAACCCCCCGGTGGGCGTACCTGGGTGCGTGCTCGGGACGCGGTCCGATGCCGATCAGGTAGGCGGGCAGCAGCGACGCCGGTGGGAACCGGCGCATCAGGGCCAGCAGCGGGGCCGGCGGGCCGACCCGCCGACCGTCCAGGATCGGCTGGACGATGGTGCGGTGCAGATTCTGCTGCAGGGTCTGCACCACGACGGTCGGCAGGGCCCGGCGGGCCCGTACCGTGGCCAGCTCCGCCGGGGTGATCCGGCCCCGGCGCAGCGGCCCGGCCAGGCGGGTCCCCGCCGCGACGGCGTCGGCGACTGCGAGGTTGATGCCGACCCCGCCCACCGGGCTCATCGCGTGCGCGGCGTCGCCGATGCAGAGCAGACCGTCACGGTGCCAGCGGCGCAGCCGGTTCACCCGGACGTCCAGATGTTTGACGTCGTCCATGCTGGTCAGCGCGTCGAGCCGGTCGGCGAGCCGGGGCGCGACGGTGGCCACCTGGCGCTGGAACGCCGCCAGCCCGCGGCGGCGCAGCTCGGCGTCGGTGCCCTTGCGGGCGATGTAGGCGACCTGGAGGTGGCTCTCCCGGGGGAACACCACGACCATCGCGCCGTGGCCGGCGGCCGGTACCAGGCCCGACAGGTCGTCGGTGTCTCGCCGGGGCAGCCGGAACCACCAGGCGTCGATCGGCACCGGGAACTCGCGGGGCCGCAGCCCGGCCGCCCGCCGTACCGCCGACCAGCGTCCGTCGCAGGCCACGGTCAACGCCGAGCGGATCTCGCCGGTCGCGCCGTCCGTGGTCCGGTAGGACACCCCGGCGACCCGGTCACCGTCGTGCAGCAGGCCGGTCACCTCGGCCCCCATCCGCAGGGTGAAGGTCGGCTCGGCCGACGCCGCCCTGGCCAGCAAGTTGAGCAGGTCCCACTGCGGCACCATCGCGATGTACGGGTGCGGGGTGTGCAACCGGTGTAGGTCCCCGACGACGATCTGCCGGCCCTCGCCGGTCGGAAAGGCGACCTGGTGGATCCGGGTCTGCGGCAGGGCGGCGAACTGGTCGCCGAGGCCGAGCTCGTCGAGCAGCCGCAAGGTCGACGGATGGACGGTGTCGCCGCGGAAGTCCCGCAGGAAGTCCTCGTGCTTCTCACAGACGACGACCCGCACCCCGGCTCGGGCCAGCAGCAGGCCGAGCATCATGCCGGCCGGTCCACCACCGGCGACCACGCAGTCGGCAGTGTCAGTGTCCATCGCGCCCACCTCCATCGATTTCATCATGCGTTGAATAAATTGACGATAGCGTGACCACGGCGATCCGTCCGACCCACCGGACGGGGTGTGGGCAACGACACCGCTCGACTGGCCGCCGAGGTGGCACCGCTCAGCCTTTCGCTGCCCCAACCGACCGCGCGGGTAGGGTGGCGGGCATGGCTGTCACCTCAGAGATGGTGCCGTTGGGCACCCCCGCGCCCGACTTCGCGCTGGCGGACGTCTCCGGTCACGTGGTCCGCCGCGACGACTTCGCCGCCGCCCCGGCGCTGCTCGTCGCCTTTGTCTGCAACCACTGCCCGTACGTGAAACACGTCGAGGTCGAACTGGCCAAGGTGCTCGCCGAGTTTCCGACCCTGGCCGTCGTCGGCATCTGCACCAACGACGCCGAGGCGTACCCCGACGACGCCCCCGCGCAGCTCGCCGCGCAGGCCCAGCGGGCCGGCTGGACGTTCCCGTACCTCGTCGACGCCACTCAGCAGGTCGGGCGCGCCTACCAGGCAGTGTGCACTCCGGACTTCTTCCTGTACGGCGCCGACCGCACCCTGGCCTACCGGGGCGCGTTCGACGACTCCACCCCGGGTAACGGCAAGCCGGTCACCGGGACGGTGCTGCGGGCCGCGATCGAACTGGTGCTGGCCGGGCAGCCGGTGCCCGAGCCGCACCAGCCGAGCATGGGCTGCTCGATCAAGTGGCGATCCTGACCGGACCGCCGACGCGGGCGGGGTCCGGCCACTGGTAAACCCCGATCGGGAGCCGCGCGTCAGTCCGGTATGGCCCATCTGCGCGTACCGATGATCGTCAGCCTCGCCGTACTGCTGGCCGCCGCCGGCTGCACCGCGACCGAACCGACGGGGGCCGGTGCCGGCCAGCCACCGGACGGAACCGGTGCCGGGACCCTGGCACCGCCCGGACCGGCAGCGGGCCAGCGGGAGTCGCCCGTGGTGGGCCTCAGCCGCAGCGGCCCGGACGGACCGCCCGGCCCCGGCCCGGGCGAGTACCAGGTGCGGTACGGCTGGGCGGTGCCGTCGCAGACCGTCGTCATTCGTAACGACGTCCGTCCGCCGGTCGCACCTCGGCCGGCTCCGCCGCTGCCGTACCTGGTGGAGATTGAGGCCACCGACCACGCTGACACCGACCCGGCGTACAGCCGGATCTGACCGGAAAAACAACCGTGAGTGGGCAGGCGGCAGCGTCGGGGCGCAGCCCCGAC
>NZ_JBHMIQ010000072.1:0-7895 GCF_048060315.1 Micromonospora sp. LOL_013 | reverse complement strand
GCTTATCAAGCACCCTGTTGAGTTCTCAAAGAACAAACACACACCAGCAGAACCACCCACATCAAGCAGGCAACCCCACCAGGGCCATCCGTCCCACCCGACTTTCGTCGGGCAACTTCCCTATCTTACCCGGTTGGTTTCGCGTTGTCAAGAGCCAGTTTCAACTCTCTCGCACCACCCGAATTCCCCCGCGCTTGATCCAGCCGCTCTGCGACTGTCTTTGGTCGGGGGTCCGGCAGACCGGCCCTCCTCGTTACCCGAGGCTCAGCCCGGCTCCCTGCCGGCTTCCTACCTTACCCGGTCGGTTTCGCAATCTCAAGCCCGGCTTGCCGGTGAGTCGCACCGCCCGCCCAGTCTGGTTCGGCGGTCACCCGCCCCATCCTGGCTGTCTGCGTTTCCGGCCGTTTTGTCCGTGTCCCGCTGACAGAGAGAAAGTTACGCGGCGCCGCGACGGAACGCAAGTTGATCTTGAAGATTCTTGGCAAGATCCATATATGCGCAGGTCAACGCGGGTGCGACCGGACGGGTGCGGGTCCTGACTCGGCGAACTGCCCGGCGGTTGACCTACGCGGCGTGGGGTCCATGGGTGCAGGAGGGCGTTGTGTTGCGGTGCGCCCCTTCGACGACGCCGGCGGCCCTCGACCTGGCCACCGGGCCCCCGCGCCGCAGCCGACCGTGTCAGAGTGGCTCTCATGACTGTCGAAGGACCACAGGCCATCGACGCCGTCTCCGCCCTACTGCTGCCGTTCTGGCAGATCGTGATCGGCGCTGTGGTGGTGGTGGCCGTGATCGTCTCGATCCACCGGCTCATCCTTCGCGGGCCGTCCCGGATGACGAAGGCGCTGCTGATCCTCGGCGGCGCGATCATCAGCCTCGCGGTGATCGGCGTACTCACCTCTGGTGGTTGACGCTGCGTCCGACGTAGCCGGCGGTCCCGGCGGCGCTTCCCGCCCGCCCGGTGTCAGAGCCGGCGGTTCGCCAGGCTCGGCAACTCGCGCCGGATGGACTCCAGCCGCCCTGGGTCGAGATCAGCGAACACCACGCCGGGGACATCCGGCGCCTGGGCGACGACGACGCCCCAAGGGTCGACCACCATGCTGCGGCCGAAACAGGTACGGCTCGGCTCATGCTCGCCGATCTGGCCGGCTGCCAACACGTAGCACTGGTTCTCGATCGCCCGGGCGCGGAGCAGAACCTCCCAGTGGTCCCGGCCGGTGTGCAGCATGAACGCTGCCGGCACAACCAGAACCTGGGCGCCCAGCTCGGTCGCGAGCCGCCGGTACAGCTCAGGGAACCTCAGGTCGTAGCAGATAGACAGGCCGATCCGGATGCCGTCGCACTCCACCACGACCGAGTTGGCCCCGGGTGCCACGCTGCTCGACTCCTGGTACGAGACCCGACCGGGAATCTCGACGTCGTACAGGTGGATCTTTCGGTAGGTGGCGGCCAGCTCGCCGTCACGGTCGAAGACCAGGCAGGTATTGAACGTACGGTCTGGGTCGGGCCCGCGTTCGTGGTAGGAGCCAACCACCACCCACATCCCTAGCTCGCGCGCGGCGTCGGCGAAGAACCGTCCGACTGTGCCGTCGACGGGCTCGGGGTCGGGCAGCCCTGCCGCAGTGCCGAGATAGTCGACGTACTCGGGAAGAACCGCGAGATCGGCTCCGCCGGCGGCGGCCGACGAAAGCAGCCCGTACGCCGTCGCCAAGTTGGCGGCCTGGTCGGAGCGACTGTTCAGCTGGCAGACAGCGACACGCACGGGCGGTGCTCCCTGGTTGTGTTGCGGCTAGGCCGACTTCTCCTCGCGGTCGCGCCGACGCCGGCCGGTGAACTCCCGCGGCACGATCGTCGGGTTGACGTTCTCCAGCACAGCCTCACGGGTGATCAGCACCCGGGCAGCGTCCGGGTTGCTCGGCACCTCGTACATCACGGAGAGCAGCACCTCCTCCATGATCGCCCGCAGGCCGCGGGCACCGGTGCCGCGGAGCAACGCCTGATCCGCGATGGCCTCCAACGCACCGGGGTCGAACTCCAGCTCCACGTTATCCAACTCGAACAGACGCTGGTACTGGCGGACCAGAGCGTTGCGGGGCTGGGTCAGGATCCGGACCAGGGCCTCGCGGTCCAGGCTGCGGACGTTGGTGATCACCGGGAGCCGGCCGATGAACTCCGGGATCAGCCCGAACTTGAGCATGTCCTCCGGCATGACCTGGGTGAGGATGTCGTCGGTGGACCGCTCGGACACTGCCCGGAGCCGGGCCCCGAAGCCGGTGCCGCCCTGCCCGGTGCGCGACTCGATGATCTGGTCCAGGCCGGCGAACGCACCGCCGCAGATGAACAGCACGTTGGTGGTGTCGATCTGGATGAACTCCTGGTGCGGGTGTTTGCGCCCGCCCTGGGGCGGCACGTTGGCCACCGTACCCTCGAGGATCTTCAGCAGGGCCTGCTGGACGCCCTCGCCGGAGACGTCCCGGGTGATCGACGGGTTCTCCGACTTACGGGCAATCTTGTCGACCTCGTCGACGTAGATGATTCCGGTCTCGGCCCGCTTGATGTCGTAGTCGGCCGCCTGGATCAGCTTGAGCAGGATGTTCTCGACGTCCTCGCCGACGTAGCCGGCCTCGGTCAGCGCGGTCGCGTCCGCGATGGCGAACGGCACGTTGAGCATCCGGGCGAGGGTCTGCGCGAGGTGGGTCTTGCCGCAGCCGGTGGGCCCGATCAGCAGGATGTTCGACTTGGCGACCTCGACGGCATCGTTCGCCCCGGGCGCTCCGGCAGCATCCGCCTGGATCCGCTTGTAGTGGTTGTAGACGGCGACCGCGAGCGCCTTCTTGGCGTGGTCCTGGCCGACCACGTACGAGTCCAGGAACTGGCAGATCTCCATCGGCTTGGGAAGCTCTTCCCACTTGACCTCGCCGGACTCGGCCAGCTCCTCCTCGATGATCTCGTTGCAGAGATCGATGCACTCGTCGCAGATATAGACCCCTGGGCCCGCGATGAGCTTCTTGACCTGCTTCTGCGACTTGCCGCAGAAGGAGCACTTGAGTAGGTCGCCGCCGTCGCCGATCCGTGCCACCTACGTTCTCCCTGCGCTCTCGGCCGGTCTCGCCGGCCCTGGCCTAAGGACGGTCTGCCTCGTCAGTGTCGAGCACCTTGCCGCCGGTCAACTCCGTCAGACGGTGCATCTCGACGTTACCCGCTGGCGGGGCAAACTCCGACCCCCAAAATCGGGTGTGTCAGAGGTCGGCCAGTCTACTCACTGCCCGGCCGACCTCTGACCGTGCGTCGTCAGCTGGCCGAGCTGGCCGCCAGCACACCCTTCTTCCGGCTGGTCAGGATGGTGTCGACCAGGCCGTAGTCGCGAGACTCCTCCGCCGTCATGATCTTGTCGCGGTCGATGTCCTTACGGACCTTCTCGACCGCCTGGTTGCAGTGCCGGGACAGCATCTCCTCCAGCTGGGTCCGCATCCGGAGGATCTCGCGGGCCTGAATCTCGATGTCCGAGCCCTGCCCGTAGCCGCCCTCGGTGGCCGGCTGGTGGATGATGATCCGCGAGTTCGGCAACGCCATCCGCTTGCCGGGGGTGCCGGCGGCGAGCAGCACCGCGGCCGCGCTGGCCGCCTGCCCCAGGCAGACCGTCATGATGTCCGGCCGGACGTACTGCATCGTGTCGTAGATCGCCGTCATGGCGGTGAACGAGCCACCCGGCGAGTTGATGTACATGATGATGTCCCGGTCCGGGTCCGTGCCCTCGAGGGTGAGCAGCTGGGCCATCACGTCGTTGGCCGACGCGTCGTCCACCTGCACCCCGAGGAAGATGATCCGGTCCTCGAAGAGCTTGTTGTACGGGTTCGACTCCTTGATCCCGTACGAGGTGCGCTCCACGAACGACGGCAGGACGTACCGGTTGTGCACCGGAGCGAACCCGGGCGGCATGGTCAGGTCAGTCATCGTCGCCTTCCTCAGTTGCGGGTGCCAGCGCCGGTCGGGACCTGCGTGGCTCCAGTGATCACCCGGTCGATGAAACCGTAGTCGAGCGCCTCGGCGGCAGTGAACCAGCGGTCACGGTCCGAGTCCGCCTCGATCTGCCCCGGCTCCTGCCCGGTGTGGAACGCCACCCGCTCCTGGAACATCCGCTTGGTGTAGAGCATCTGCTCGGCCTGGATGGCGATGTCGGAGGCGGTACCGCCCATCCCGCCGGACGGCTGGTGCATCATGATCCGCGCGTGTGGCAGGGCGTACCGCTTGCCCGGCGCACCGGCGCAGAGCAGCAACTGGCCCATGGACGCGGCCATACCCATCGCGATGGTGGCCACGTCGTTGCTGACGTACTGCATGGTGTCGTAAATCGCCATGCCCGAGTAGACCGACCCGCCCGGCGAGTTGATGTACAGGTTGATGTCCCGGTCCGGGTCCTCGGCGGCCAGCAGCAGCAACTGGGCGCAGATCCGGTTGGCCACCTGGTCGGTCACCTCGCTGCCCAGGAAGATGATCCGTTCCTTGAGCAGCCGGTTGAAGACCGTGTCGTCGAGGTTGCCACTGAGTGAGTCACCGCCGCGGGCCTCGCTCACCCGGATGGGCATAGCTGGGATGTGCAGATCGGTCATGGCAGCCCTTCGCTCTCCGTGCGTCGTTAAGCCCGACATTAACCGTTGCGAACGGGCCGGGCGCCGTTCTCAGGGTGCTGTTCGCTCACAGCGCAGGGGGCCGCGACACATGGTGCAGCGGTCACCCCGGTTGAGCAGGCGGGTGGTCCGCTACGACGAACGGGCCATCGGCCGGGCATGTGCATCCCGGCCGACAGCCCGTGGTCGGTCACGCTCAGTGCTCGTGGTTGTGCTCGGCCTCGTTGGCTTCCCGGATGGCATCCATGCTGATCGGGTTGCCGGCAGCGTCCTTCATCGTGATCCGCTCCATCACCAGGCCGAGTGCCTTGCCCCGGCGGACGTCGCCGTAGACCGCTCCCGCCGCACCGGACCGGGCCAGCTGGTCGTAGTACTGCTGAGGCGCCATCCCGGCCCGCTGGGCGCGGTGCACGATCTCGTGGCCGAACTCGTCGTCGGAGACCTGGACGTCCTCGGCGTCGGCGAGGGTGTCCAGCAGCAGCTGGATCTTGACCGCCTTGCCGGCCGCCTCGGCCAGCTCCGCGTCGATGTCGGACTCGGACTTCTCCTCGGAGCCGAGGTAGTCCTCCCAGGAGGCCCCGATCCGCTCCAGCTGGTCGGTCATGGCCTGCTTGCGGTGCTCGACCTCCTCGCGGACCACGCCGTCGGGTGCCGGCACGTCAGCCGCCTCAACCAACTGGTCGAGGGCCTTGTCCCGGGCGGCGTAGATCTGCTCGACCCGCTTGACCCGCTCGACCTTCTGTCGCAGGTCGTTGCGCAGCTCCTCCAGGCTGTCGAACTCGCTGGCCAGCTGGGCGAACGCGTCGTCCAGCTCCGGCAGCTCCTTCTCCTTGACGGTACGCACGGTCACCGCGACGTCCGCGTCCCGGCCGGCGTAGTCGCCGCCGACCAGTTGGGTGACGAAGCTCGTCGCCGCGCCGGCGGCCAGCCCGACCAGCACCTCGTCCAAGCCGGGCAGCAGCTGCTTGCTGCCGACCTCGTGGGAGAGGTTGGACGCCGAACCGCCCGGCACTTCCTCGCCGTCGACGGTCGCGGCCAGATCGATCTGGACGTAGTCGCCCTCCTGGGCCGGACGCTCGACCGTCTTGAGGGTGGCGAACCGCTCACGCAGCCCGCCGATCTGGTCCTCGATCTCCTTTTCGTCGATCTGCAGCTCGTCGACGGTGACCTCGATGGTGCTGAGCTCCGGCAGGCTCAGCTGTGGGCGTACGTCCATCTCCGCAGTGAACTTCAGCGCCTCGCCGTCGGTGAAGTCGGTGACCTCCACCTCCGGCCGGCCGAGCGTCTTCACCTCGTGCTCGCGGACGGCGGCCAGGATGTTCTGCGGGATCGCCTCCTGGACGGCCTCGTTGAGCACCGCGCCCCGGCCGATCCGCTGGTCGATCACGGCCGCCGGCACCTTGCCCTTACGGAAGCCGGGGATGGTGACCTGTTGGGAGATCTCCCGGTACGCCTTCCGCAGGCTCGGTTCGAGCTCGACGAACGGCACCTCGATGGCGAGCCGGACCCGAGTCGGGCTCAAGGTCTCGACGGTGCTCTTCACAGGCGTACTCCTTGATGCATGTCAGTCTTGTCCGGTCGTCGCTGTCGGCGCCGGGCGCTGCTCGAGGCAGCCACCCCCGCCGTGTGGCATGGCACAGCCCATCGAGTGTAGGCCCTGCCGGCAGGCCGGATCGTTCTCGCCCGGTGCCGAGCCGGCGGTTGACAGTCGGGGTGGCGGGATTTGAACCCACGGCCCCTCGCTCCCAAAGCGAGTGCGCTACCAAACTGCGCCACACCCCGTGGCACCGGTCAGTCTATGCCGTCGGCAATCCGCCGCGCCGGCCGGTATCCCGCCAGCTGTCGGATCAACCCGCCGCGCCGCCGGCGGGACCCCCGTGCGGCAGACCCGGGATAACTTGTACGCTAGACGGCGCGCCCTGCCCGCCGGGGCGCACGCGGGCGTAGCTCAATGGTAGAGCCTCAGTCTTCCAAACTGATTACGCGAGTTCGATTCTCGTCGCCCGCTCCACTTGCTCCGCCGCAGGTCAGCGGCGCTACTCCCCTTCCGGTACGCCGTCGGCGGTCAGGGCGCCCTGCCCCGGCGCGGCCGGGAGGAAGATGTGGGTGTGCCCGTTGCCAGCGTCGACGTTGAGCACGTCGAGTTGTGTCGCTGCGACCGACCAAGTGGTGACCGCGATGTCCCGCTGACGGCCGGCGAGCTCCAGCAGAGTTCCGCGGTCATCCTGTGGAAGGGCCAGCGCCGCCGTGTATGTGTCGACCGCGGCATCGAGCGCCCGTACCGCCGCAGCCAGACCGGAACGGGCGATGTTGACGCCGGTACCACCGGACGGCGGGTTGGCAAAGTCCTCGACCACGTCCCTGGTGATGCCCCGCCACCCTTCGACGTCTGACTGGGGAGCTGCCGGACCGGGCGGTTGGCCCGCCGGCACCGCACCGGCCAGCCCGTCGAGCACTGGCAAGAGGTTCTCCTGCGTACGGCGGGCAAGCGAGGTCAGCTCCACGATCTGGGCAGCGTTCCGCTCCTCCTCCTGCGCCTGCAGCTGCGCGACTCGGTCGTCGAGCGGTTCGGAGTCAGCTGCGTCAGTGGAGTCGCCTGCGGTCACGGCTCCGATCGGCGCAGCGAGTAGTGCGCCCAGCGCGAATGCGATCACCAGTGGAGCCAGGCGACGAACCGACGGCGTCCCCGGCGAGGCTGCCCGGGTGGCCGGCCGGGCGGACGATCTGGCGGAGTCACGGGCGCTGCGGCTTCGGCGATCTGCCGGCATGGTGGAGCCTCTCCACTGCTGGTGACGGTGGGGTCACGCATTGGCTCGCCGACGGCCGCTGCGTCTCGCGGGGTGGGCCCGGCACCGGCCCGCCGAGGCTGGCACCGGGGTTGAAACCACTCTAACGGACCTCCCGACCGCGCCGGGGGTACCGATGTGTCGGCGCCGCTGGCTGGCAGCACGGGAGCGCCGCCGCCCCGGTCGGAATGATCCGTTGGGCGGGGTCGTTGTGCATGGTCGCGCCACCCACTCCGGCCCGCAGCCGCCAGGCGGCAGTCAGGCTCCGGCCCGGCCAGTGGATCGGGTCGGTGGACCCGGTCGGGAATCGTCGGCGGGCCGGCGTGGTTGTACATGGTCACGGCGCGCAGCAGCGCACCCGCGCCCCACCAGCTTGTGGGCGTGCCGGAGCCGCCGCGAGCCGATCCCGTGTCGCACTCCCGTACCGCGTCTGACCCCCGTACCACCCGGATGACCGTTTACCGCGCACCCGCCCGTCCGTGAC
>NZ_JBHMIQ010000071.1:0-8636 GCF_048060315.1 Micromonospora sp. LOL_013 | reverse complement strand
CCACCCAATACCGAAACTACTCAACCGAGCTCAAGACGAACCGCGTCGGTGGATCGAGGCTAAGCATCGCAACCAGCGAAGCATAATCAGCATCGGGATCAGATTCGCGCCATACTCGAAAAACCTCGACCAGAACTTCGCGAACAAGTGGAGCCCCAACTGGCGTCGAATTGAGTATTCGCAAACAGAGAGCAAGCTGGGAGCCCGCGCGAAACCGACGCCCCTCCCTACCCGCCCGCATCAACGCTCGCAAAATTTCCTCTGCCCCCCGGTATGATTTCTCGTCGTACGCCTCAACGAGGAGATCAGGAAGAACAGAACTTGCGTTTTTTGAGTAAACGTCGATTATAACCGATAGAACCTCATCCACGGTCCGAGCTCGACGAACGATCGCCTCGGCTGCGTAAAATTCCATGAATGTACGATGGGTAAACGCAAAGAGCCTCTGGCCCCTAGCGCTGGTTCCTGTCGCGGTCAGCAACCATGCTCTCCCTGCGCAGAACTGTAGAAATTCCGACGCGCGCCTCTCAGCTTCAGCAGACTCAACCCCTGCTGTATCCCGAAAATACGTCGCAATGAGCCTAGTAAGCTGCCCTTCCTCAACCCCGCCAGAAGTGGTCGGAAATTTGAAAAATAAATCAGCGAGTTCCTGCATTAAACCATGGCCGTAACGCCTGTGGTCAACAGGTTGCGGAATATGACGCATCGCATCCCAGCTGTAAAACAGCAAATCGGCGCACGATTTATAAACATCAAGGCGATTCATCGGAATGTAGCCACGAACACGATACAGCGCACATAGAAGCGAAAGCATTAGCGGATTCCTGCGAATCTCCGCAATCTCTTCCGACTCATCTAGGAATGCCACACAATCCTGCGATGACTGTTTCATCAGCGTGAACCACCGTTGAGCATAGTCTTGAACTTGAGACTCGTCGAATTCCTCCAATTCCACGATTTCGAAACGCGGACTCTGAAATTGTGCAGACTCGTATCCCACCTTGCGGGTAGTGCAGACGATCGACGCAAGAGGGTAGGCGATCGCCATTCTTTCGATAACATCGATCAACGCACGCCGCCGACTAATGTCCACAACCTCGTCGATCCCATCAAACACCAAGACCGCCCGCCCGAGAGCGACCAACCTTTCTATTACATCCGTGTTGGCCGAAACCCCCGGAAGAATATTCGCAGATCTGGTAACGTACGAGAGAATGGGCGCAAGCTCTTGGTCAACATTCAAGGTCTTGCAGGGAACAACAACTGGGAAAAAGTCGAGCTCCGCGCGCGTTGCGAGCACATTCACGAGACGATTAATTAGAGTACTTTTCCCCGCACCTGGCGCTCCGAGTATCACTAGAGCCACTCCAGGTGCTGGATGTCGAGTAAGATCAATGATCCGTCTGTCTGTTCTCTGCACAACCGGTGTTAGAGTTCGCTCAATATAGAGGTCAGCAAGTGGGAATCGGTGATGATCCTGACTGTGCTGGAGACTCATCTGTGATGTTGCCTCAGCGGCGCTTCTGCAGATATCGGCACACAACGTGCGCATCTCGCTGATTTGCTCTAGCGTACGAGTAGATTCGATGATAAGACGAATGTATCGCGGCGCTGGCGGCTCTTTTGTCGACTTCAGCCCTCGCTCATGACTCATCAAGGACTCAAGGTGTTTCACGGGAAGCTGAGCTAGCCCTTCTTCAGGTGGAGCCACAGCTTCAGCGTTGGCCAGAACGAGTCGCCACACAATATCAGCGATGTTCTGAACCTGGGGGATATTGTTGATCGATGCAATAAGCAGCGAGTCAAAGCTGTCGCGGACTTCATCGAGCCAAGTCTCCGCATACTTGTGCCGCCCAACAAGCCCACTAATCAGGAGGTGGTTTTGCACTAGCGCACTAACTTCAGGGCTTGCGATGAAGGAATTCAGTTCAGTCGCTTGGTCGTCAGAGATAAGCACCTGATCGCCAGAGTCACCCAGAAGAGTGTGACCTAGAGATATGTCAGGATCAGGCAAGGCCGTGAGTTGACCGAAGGATACCGCAGCGACACGAAACATCATCTCACCAAGAGCGTTGCCCAACGCCCCCGAAAGAACAGGATCCACGAGCCCAACCGCCCATTCGACTACAACGATGACTCATGAGCATAGCTCAGGTTACGTTTGATGTGAACTCTGCCTGAAGTTGATGTTGCGACATCGTCACACCCAACGCAGGTGAGGGAATCATCAGAACGTTGCCAAGTCGGCGTGATGCCGTCCAGCTTGAGATTGAACCGCTGCTACCAATCTCGCGTTACGCCGTCGACTCGTCTGGGTCAACGACGAAGACACCTACGCCGGGTACGCCGACGACCAGGCCTTCGGCCTTCAGCGCGATCATCGCGTTGCGGACGACAATCGCCGACACGTTGTGCTCGGCGCAGAGCTGCGACGTGGATGGCAACTTCGCGCCGGGCGACAGCTCGCCGGTCGCGATCTGCTTGCGGATGTGGGCGGCGAGTTCCATCCACTTGGCGCTCGGCGGCATCGCCGGCCCTCCCCCCTGATCAGCGAGCGGCTGACGCGCCAGGTCACCGTCAATGTCCGCCGAGCCACCAGGGCGTCCGAACGTCTACCCTGCCGGCCAGCAGGGGTTCAGCCCTGCTGGTCGTTTGGGTCGACGACAAACACGCCGACGCCCTGCACGCCCTCGATCAGCCCTTCGGTCCGCAGCTTGAAGATGGCTTGGCGCACGACGATCGCTGACACGTCGTGCTCCTTGCACAGCTGTGCGGTGGACGGAAGCTTGTCGCCTGGTGCCAGCTCACCGGAGACGATCTGGCTCCGGAGGTGGTCGGCGATCTTCTCCCACTTGGGCTTGGCGGGCATGGGCGGCTCCCTGATCTGCGCACCCATTTGATCACGCGCCAGCTTTGTATGGCAAGAAATTGGCGCTCATGGGTTGCTTCGTATGGGCGCATATGTAAAGCTGTCTCCGCGCCGCTCCCTGGTCTGCAAACCGGAGTGGTTGCCCCGCAAGGAGCCCGGTCGGCCGACGCCGCCTGTCGGTCGGCCGGGTGCGTCAACCTGCCCGCCACCTGCGACAACAGTCGCATCAGCGGCGGGTGCCATCTCCACGCGTACGGGAGGCAACGTCCGGTGACACCCGACCCCCGCCCCACCCCGACCGTCCCACCACCACCCACTCGGCTGCGCCCGGCCGGCGACCAGCGATCCGCGACCTACTACACCCGGTACGCCCGCAGCCGCGTCGTCGAGGCGCAACGCACCATCGACAGTCACACCACCTCGGCGTACACCGGCTGTTGTCTCGGCTGCGGACGGCCCGGACCGTGCGCGGACCTGACCGAAGCCGAAGCGACGATGCACCGCTACCACCGACTGCCGTTCCGCCGCCCCGGCGCGACCCTGCTCGACCCCAGCCGGGTCGCCGACACCCCCGACCGGCCCCGCTTCTCCTGGCTGAGCAGGTCGGCATGAGCACCCGGGAGTACGCCGCCGACGCCGCAGCCCTGCAGGTCGCCGCCGACACGATCGGCGCGCTGCGGGCGGTCTGCCTGGCCCTGGAGACCGCCGTCACCCACGTCACCGAGCAGCTCGGCGACGCCCACACGCTCGCCCCGGACGCCCGGCTCACCGTCGACCGCTACGAGGAAGCCCTGCACCAGGCGTGGGAGGCGTACGGCGAAGTCTTCGACGCCGTCACCGTCGCCCGGCCGCAGCTGCCGGGCAGCCGCCCGGTCGGCGTCGCCACCATCATGCGTGGCCTGCGGATCGCCCGCGAGCACGCCGGCCACGCCGCCGGCACGACCGGCGACGCCCGGCCCCGGGTGCTGGCCGCCGCCGACCGCCTGGCCCGCAGCGACGACCCGTACGCCCAGGCCGCCGCCGCCCGGCTACGCTCCGCCCTGGCCCGTCTCGACCAGCTCAGCGGCAGCCTCGGCGTCGGCACCAGTGCCCTCGACCGCTACTTCAACGCCCTCGCCAACGGCGACGACCCGCCGCAGCAGCGGCTACGCCGGCTGGCCGCCCGACGCCCGCTCACCGGCACCCCAACCGTCACCAACAACGACGGCAATCCACCCGACGACGGTGCCGACTCCGCCGGGCGGCAGCCACCGACCGAGGTACGCGGACTCGCCGCCCGTACCGCCGCGTCGCTGGTCGCCACCGGCCGCCACCACGTCAGGTTCCGCACCTTCTGGCAGCTCGTCCGCCACCACATCTGGCAAGACGCCTTCCACACCTGGAGGAGCCGGTGACCAGCGCACCCACCGCCGCCCTGACCTACCTGGTCGCCGGGCAGACCGGCGCACACGAACGCCAACTCGCCCGCTTCGACGACGACCAGTGGCAGGAATACCTCGACCTGCTCAGCGGACTGTTCGTCCTCACCGTGGACCGACGCTTCCGGCCCGGCGAACCGGCCGCGGTGATCCGTTTCGTAGCCAGCGTCCGGGAACGCTTCGACCCCGCTGGCACCGCCATCGACCCGACCGTGGCCGAAACCCTGCTGTACGCCGCCCTCGGCCAGCACGACACCCTGCCCGCCACCGCCGAAACCATCACCACGCAGACACTGCTCGTCGTCGCCCTCGTCACCGACGAAGGACTCAGCCCCGCCGGCCTGGCCAACCTGATCAACGACACCACCACGATGATCGCCGCCGAGCCGGACGACCAGCCGGCCACTGTCACCCCGGACGGGCAGGCGGCCGACCAGCAGCAGCCCGACGGTCACGAGCAGCAGCCGGCTGATCCGACCTGATTAGGGCGGCGATCGACGACTCGACGGCGGCGGTGTCCAGCGGCTCACCGATGGCGAAGTGTTGCAGCAGGACACCGTCGACGAAGACAGCGACCGCGTACGCCGCACGGTCCCCGGTCAGCGGCGTCAGGATCTCGCAGAGACGGTCCCGCCAGGCGCGGGCCAGTGGCCGCAGCTCGGGGCTACGGGCTGCGGCCAGGTACAGCTCCAGCTCGGTCAGCGCCCGGCCCCGGTCGGCCAGGTACTCGCCGATCAGCCCGGTGAGCCGGGCCGGCAGGTCGGTGCCGTCGCCGAGCTGCTCGGCCCAGCGGCGTAGCTCGGCCTCGACGTCCGTCTGGGCCTGCCGCAGCCCGGCCACGATCAGATCGGCCAGGGTCGGAAAGTAGTAGGTGGTCGCCCCGAGCGGGACACCGGCGCGGGCGGCGACCGCCCGGTGTGTGGTCCGCCCGATCCCGACCTCGGCGACCGCTTCCAGGGTGGCGGCGGCCAGCGCCCGGCGGCGACCCTCCGGGTCCCGGGGCCGCACCGGACGGCGGCTGGCCGCGCCGCCCGGGTCGGCGGTCAATGGGCACCGCCCAGGTTGAGCACCACCACACCGGCGATGACCAGCCCGATCCCGGTCACCTTCGCCAGGGTCAACGGCTCGCCCAGGAACGTCGCGCCGATCGCGGCGATGGCCGCAGTGCCGAGCCCGGCCCACAGCGCGTACGCGACACCGACCGGGATCGTCTTCACCGCCTGGGCGAGGCAGGCGAACGCGGCGACGTACGCCGCGACCAGGGCGAGCGTCGGCCACAGCCGGGTGAACCCGTGGGTCGACTTGAGCAGGCTCGTCCCGATCACCTCGGCGGTGATCGCGGCGGCGAGGAACAGGTACGCCATGACCGGACTCCGTTCTTGTACGAACGTACATGTACAAGCGTACAAGAGAAGCGGTGAGCGGGCAGCGGAAATCCCCCGCCGACCACCGGGTGAGTAGCCGCCGCACGGATTTGAGCGGCGCGCTACTCACGCCAACCTCCGGGATCCGGTGCTGGACTGTGCCTGGTTCGCCACCTTCAGCCCCACGAGGATGATCGATGTTCACCACAGCGTCAGCCCGGATGAGGAGCCTGCTGGCCGCCGGAATCGTCACCGGAGTGATCGCGACGGCGGGTACGGTGACCCTCGCGGCACCGCTGGCCACGCCCTGCGCGTCGACGCGACCGGGGAGATCAGGACCGACTTCTGGGGCAACGTCAAGCCGGTGCACGGGTACTCCTGGCAGCACGCCGTACCCGGCTATCCGGCGCCCGGCGAGCCTCCCTATTCACTCATCGGCTCGGTGACGGCCGGCGCGACCTTCGTCAGCGGGCGCGGATGGTACGAGGCCGGCAGCTGGTTCCCGATCGTCGGCACCCGGGACACCGGCACCCCGTCGACCTCGCCGTGCCTGCTCTACGAAGCCGCCGGGCTGGTCGGCGGCAGGTTCCAGGTCACGATCAACGACAACAACCTCAGCGACAACGGCGGAGCAGCGACCGTGACCGTACGCCAGTGGTGGTGAGCCGCTGCTGGTGAGCATCCTCGACTCGATCGGGCGGCCGACTCGGCCGCCCGGTCAGGCGATCAGGTGAGCAGCGGCGGCTGACCGGTGGCCTCCAGGACCGACAACCACAGATCGCCGTACGGGTCGACCTGGTTGCGGGTGCTCACCGCCAGCGGCATCGGCACATGCACGAACCGGCCCCGCCACCGACCCACCACCAGGTCGGTCCGCCCGGCCATCGCCGCGTGCACCGCCGCATGCGCCAACCGAATACAGTAGACACTGTCGTACGGGTTCGCCGGCACCCCACGGATCGTGTAACTCGGGTCGATGTACTTCACACTCGCCTCGCGCCCGGCGTCGGCGAAGTCCTCGACGATCCGCTGCCGCAGGTACCGGCCGAAATCGTGCAGCCGCAGATTGCCGGAGGCGTCGTGGCCGACGGGTTCGCCGGCCAGATGCTCCTGGCCGGCGCCCTCGGCGGCGACGACCGTCGCATGCCCCCGGTCGGCGACCCGCCGGCGCAGGTGCGCCAGGAGGCCGCCCGGGCCGTCCAGAGCGAACGGCACCTCGGGCACCAGGACGAAATCGGCGTCGTGGGTGGCCAGGGCCGCATAGCAGGCGATGAAACCCGAATGCCGGCCCATCAGCTGTACGAGCCCGATCCCGCCGGGGAACGCGGTGGCCTCCACATGGGCGGCCCGGATCACCTCGGTGGCGTGCGCGACGGCCGTCTGAAACCCAAAGCTCTGATCGATGTACGGGATGTCGTTGTCGATCGTCTTCGGCATCCCGACGACGGCGACCGGCCGGCCCCGCCGGGCGAGCACCTCGGTGATCCGCGACGCACCCCGCATCGAACCGTCGCCACCGATCACGAACAGGATGTCGATGCCGAGCTCGTCGAGGGTGTCGGCGATCTCCGCCGGATCCTGGTTGCCCCGCGACGTACCGAGGATCGTGCCGCCGTACTCGTCGATCCGGTCGACGACCGCCGGCGTCAACGGGACCGGATCGTGGCCGTGCCGGGCGACCAGCCCTTGATAGCCGTTGCGGAAACCGACGATCTGGCGCACCCCGTAGCCGGTGGTCAACTCCAACACCAGAGCCCGGATGACGTTGTTCAGGCCGGGACAGAGCCCGCCGCAGGTGACGATCCCGACCCGGGTGCGGGCCGGCTCGAAGAAGATCTTCTGTCGCGGTCCGCCCGGCTCCAGGCTGGGCAGCTCGTCGATGGGCAGACCCCGGCCGGTGAGCATCCCGACGGTGTCGTCGAGCAGCACCCGGTCGGACTCGTCGACGTAGTGCCAGCTGGTGTTGCGCCCGAGCAGCAGTCGGGCCAGCGGCGAGTCGAACAGGCACCCGCCCAGCGTCCGGATCTCCAGTCGCACCGGCTCGTCGGCCATCCACCCATGGTCCCGGCCGTAGTTTTCAGCAGCGTTACCGAACTCGACCGTTGGCCGGTCGGACCACGGCGATCCGCTCACCAACCATCCCGCCGGGAGCCGAATGGCGCAAAGTTGTACCAATGTACGCGTTTGAGTGGATTCGAGTGACACGTACAGTGAGATATCGCCTATGTTGGTCTTACGGCTTCGTCGAGTGGACTACCGAGAGTAGAGGAGGTTGTACCGTCGAATGGAGGAATCATGGCTTCAACCATCCCTCCATCTATCAATGGCGATCGGGCAATCAATCGCATTGGCAATTGGGCCGATTCGAGCCGAAGACTAATGGCGCCCGACTGGTCAGTCTCACCTTCCGCAAGAATCCTACCGCCTTCTTCGACGGTCACCTCCGCAGAGGGAACACCCAGAGCGAAGCAGTCCGCTCCGTTATCCACACACATCGTCACGCGGACAAGAACCTCAAGCTGGGGCCGACCGTCCCCGGCGCAACCACAGAGCGCAGCAAGGATCACAGCCACGAGCAGCGAAATGCCGGTGAGGCGAGTAGGGTTTTGCATGCAGTTCTACCTCCGACACGATCGGGTGGTCGCCGAGCGCTCCTGCGGACTCGGCGACCAACCCAACCCGCGCTTAACAGGGAGTCACCGAGTTCGACGGTTGGCTACCTAGCTGCCATCGGTTGCTGGTGCTAGAGAAGCTTAGGCTGACGCTGAGTGGGACACCAACCGAAACGTTCACGCCGGTACCGTTCCAGGTGTGTCCGTACTTGGAGAAGGCCTGGAGGCTTCCACATCCTGGACTGTCAATGCTGTAGACGATCTGACCCCACCAGAAGTTGTAGTCGGTTCGGCAACAGGCCCACCATAGTACCAATGCCACGTAGCTTAAGTTGATCTTGGTGGTGGCTGGACCCGGTAGATGTGGATGGTC
>NZ_JBHMIQ010000070.1:0-8955 GCF_048060315.1 Micromonospora sp. LOL_013 | reverse complement strand
CCGACAGCAGCCACACAACCGCAGGCCACACCCCAAGATCAACTTAAGCTACGCAGCATTGTCCCTAGGCTTGCGCAAAATTTCGAGCTTCTCACTTTAGCAAGAGGTCGCATTGGCCGAATTTTGGCTCACATAGAACGCGTTTTGATCGCAATTCTTCGTACGTCGACCTACTCTAAATGCGAGCCGCTTAACGACGTAAGGGCTGACGTTGCTGACCTTCGATGTCGTGCGGAAGAAGGTAATCCGGAGCCAGTGTGTAAAACTCGAGAGCGGGCGGTTTCCCTGCTCGCCCATATCAAACGGGCTGCGCCACGATTAACATCGCGATAAGTGCATCCTCCGTGTAAGAGCTTTGGATCACTCTACAACCAAGCCTACATCAGTGGGGCTCGATGTCAACCTCCGAAGTTGGGCCACCAAGATGCTCGCGTCCAAGTTGGACGCCTCGGCCAGCTATTGACGCTATGAACCGGGCATGCCGGTCTGTCGACGGACAACCCGGTGAGTGGTACCCATGCGACGGGTGGCGCCTTGGTTGTCGAGGTGCTCCAGCAGCGGCACCGCGACGCGGCGGCTGGTGTCCCACGCGACGCGTGCCTGGCTGACGGTGAACGGCTGATCGATCCCCGCGAGTCGGCGCACCGCTTCGGCCGGTGCGTCGGGCAGCAGGTAGACATCGTTGGCGACACGGCAGAGCAGACCGGCGTTGACCGCAGCAGCCAGATGCTGCCGGGACAACCGGTGTCGTGCGAGTTCCTCCGCGCTGGGGGCAGCGAACGGGTCCGCACGCAGCCGGGCACGAATCTCGTCGAGTGCCCGGCGCACTGGTTCGGGAAACCGGATTCCGGTGTCCTTGCGATGGACGCCGCCGCTGTCGAGGACGAGCCCGGCGGCGGCGGTGAGCGCTCCGATCAGCCGGGGATCGGCAATTCCAGCCTTGCTGGCCGCCGCCTGCGGCGCGAGGCCGGGTGACAGCGGGTTCGCCGCCATCCACTCGTCGACGGCTGTGGTCAGCGCTGATACCCAAATCTTCCAGAGGGTCGGGTCGACCAGCCACTCACCCGCAGCGACGACCTCCTGCGGCTCTGCGGCTTCCTGGGCCAGGACGCCTGCGGTGACGAGCGCTTCGCGTCGTACTGCTCCGCGGCGGCTGATCTCAGCCACCACGTCGGGCAGGTCGTTCATGCACAGCAGCTGGGTGGCCCGACGTCTGGCGTCGCCTCGGGCGTGCAGTTGCGGGGGCATGGTGTCGAGGACGACGATGCCGGCGACAATGTGCTGGGCACCTGGGTCGCGCAGCAGGCCTCGCTCTCCGGTGTGTAGCGGCAGTGCGGTGGTCAGGTGGAGGCGTGCCGCGTGTGGCCCGAGTCGTCTCAGGCGTACGGGTACCGCTGCCGATCCGACGTGCAGGACGAGGTGGGACGGCAGTCGGTCAGCGTGTCGGACCAGCCGTACGTCCATGGTGGTGACCTGGGCGAAAGCCCTCGGCCGGACCAGCGCGTGCCCGCGTCGCACGTCGCCGGCGCCCAGACCACGCAGGTTGACCGCAAGCCGGGACACCGCCTCGGCGCGTTCGACCTTGGTCTTGAGGCTCTGCAGGCCGCGGATATGGACGGTCCGGCCTGCGGGTTCGAGCACGAGTTGGTCGCCGACCGCCATGGTTCCCGACCTGAGCGTCCCGGTAACGACCGTGCCGCTGCCCCGTACGGTGAATGATCGATCGACCCATAGTCTCGCCGGACCCGGCTGGGGGGGCGGAAGTGTCCGTGTGAGTTCGCGCAGTTCGGCGCGCAGAGCCTCGATGCCGTGGCCGGAGACGGCGGACACCGCGACCGTGGGCATCCCGGCCAGGCCGGTGTCCCGCAGCCGCTCGCGTGCCTGCGCGGTCGCCCGACCGGGGTCGGCGAGGTCGCAGCGGGTAACCGCGAGGACGCCGTGGCGCACGTCGAGGGCCCGCAGCGCCGCCAGGTGCTCCTCCGACTGCCGTCGCCAGCCCTCGTCTGCTGCGACGACGAACAAGACGGCGGTGACCGGCCCGACGCCGGCCAGCATGTTCGACATGAACCGCTGGTGGCCGGGCACGTCGACGAACGCGGTCATGTGCTCGCTGTCGAGGGTGGTCCAGGCGAACCCGAGGTCAATGGTCATGCCACGGCGGCGTTCCTCGGCCCAGCGGTCGGGTTCCATGCCGGTCAGGGCCCGCACCAGCGTCGACTTGCCGTGGTCGACATGGCCGGCCGTGGCGATCACGAACATGCGCGTTCCACAGCCTGCGCTACCGCGTCGTCCTCGGCCGGCGGGACGCAGCGCAGGTCCAGCAGGACGTGGCCGTCGTGGACCCGACCGACCACGCACGGGACGCCGCGGCGCAGCGGCTCGGCGAGTCCGGGCGGGAGCCGGACGGCCCAGCCGGGCAGCAGCAGGCCCGGCGCCGAGCCGCCGCCGATGACGCCGTCGCTGGGCGTCACCGTGGCTGCGATGCCGCTGGTCACCAGACGGGCTGCCAGCTTGCCGGCGCGTTCCCGTAGTTCCCGCTCGTCGGCGTGCAGGGCTGAAGTGGTGGGGGTGACGGGCCGGCGAAGGGTCGCCTCCAACGCGGCGAGGGTGAGTTTGTCGACGCGTAGCGCCCGGGCGAGAGGGTGACGGCGTAGCGTCTCGATCACCTCGCGGCTGCCGAGCAGGAGACCGGCCTGCGGGCCGCCAAGTAGTTTGTCACCGCTCGCGGTCACGATCGTCGCGCCCTCGCGCAGCCAAGTCGCGGCGTCCGGCTCGTCCGGCAGTAGCGGTTCCGGCCGCAGCAGCCCGGATCCGATATCGGCGACCACCGGGACCGGCAGCCCGGCCAGCTCGGCTACGCCGACCGCCGAGGTGAAGCCCTCGATCCGGAAATTGGAGGGGTAAACCTTGAGGATAAATCCGGTCTGCGGGCCGACGGCGTCGGCGTAGTCGCGCAGATGCGTCCGGTTGGTGGCGCCGACCTCGCGCAACCGGGCACCGGTGCTGGCCAGCAGCTCGTGCAGCCGGAAGCCATCACCGATTTCCACCATCTCGGATCGGGCGACGACGATCTCCTGGCCGGCCGCGAGCGCGGTGGCGGCCAGCACGATCGCGGCTGCCCCGTTGTTGACCACGTGGACGTCGCCGGCGTCGGGTACTGCGGCCCGTAGGGCAACGAGGGCGCTGCGGCCGCGGCGGGCACGGGTGCCGGTGGTCACGTCGTACTCGATGTCGACATATCCAGCAGCTGCGGTGACGGCCTCGACGGCCGCCGCCGACAGCGGCGCGCGGCCGAGGTTGGTGTGCAGCACCACACCGGTCGCGTTGATGACCCGGCGCAACAGCACGGGGGCCTGCGGCAGTGCGGCGAGCGCGGCGGGCAGGACGTCGGCGGTTTTGATCTGGCCGGCCCGGGCCCGCTGCTGGGCGTCGCGGACCGCCTGCTTCACAATTTCGAAGCCGAACATCCGGTGTGCCTCGGACAACCCTGGATCGGCGAGCAGGGTGTCTGTGCGGGGGATGTACCGGCGCGGGTCGCCGGTCATCTGACGATCAGTGTGTTCGCCGTCGCCGGGGACCAGTTCGCCGATCACCGTGGCTCCGGGGATTTCCCCAGCGATCAGCAGGCCGCCGGAGGTTTGCGCGTCGGCGAGCAGCAGCCGTTCCAACTCGGTGACGCCGGTGCCCCAATGCGTGTGGGGCCGCACCCAGTCGAGGTTGCGGTGGCTGCCTCCGCTGACGAACCCGTCCCGGGCGGCCTCTCGGGCGCCGTCCAGGTACGGTACCGCGGCCGCATCAACGACCGCGGTGACTCCGCTGGCGCGGGCGAGTTTGTGCAGGTGGCCGAGCAGGCCGAAGCCGGTTACGTCGGTCGCGCAGGTCACCCCAGCGCGCAGGGCGGCGTGCGAGGCGTCCCGATTCAGGGTGGTCATCGCGGCGACCGCAGCCGGGAAGACATCACCGGTCGCCTTGTGCCGCGAGTTCAGGACGCCGACGCCCAGCGGCTTGGTCAGGCTTAGCGGCATTCCCGCCTGTCCGGCGTTGTTGCGCAGCAACCGACGGGCATCGCCGATCCCGGTGACCGCCATGCCGTACTTGGGTTCGGCATCGTCGACGCTGTGCCCCCCGCCGAGATGACAACCGGCCTCCCGGGCGATGTCCTGGCCACCGCGCAGCACTTCGCTCGCGATCGACATCGGCAGCAGGTCACGCGGCCAGGCCAGCAGATTGACGGCCAGGATCGGGTCGCCACCCATGGCGTAGACGTCCGACAGGGCGTTCGCGGCGGCAATCCGCCCCCAGTCATACGGGTCGTCGACGACCGGCGTGAAGAAGTCAGTAGTCGCGATGATCGCAGTGTCACCGGAGAGCCGGACCGCAGCGGCGTCGTCGCCGGTCTCCAAGCCGACGAGCAACTCGTGAGCCGCTGCGGTCAGCGGGCTGAAAACCCCGGCCAGCGCGGACTCCAGTTCACCCGGCGGGATCTTGCAGGCACAACCGCCGCCGCGGGAATACCGGGTCAGGCGCACCGGGTTCTCGACCAAATCCATCGACCTACCGCCCCATGTGGATGTTCTGTGGCGGAGACGGACGGGAATCGAACCCGCCGGCCAGGCTGAGCCAGGCCCACCCGCTTTGAAGGCGGGGGAGACCACCAGGAACTCACACGCCTCCATCCCTGATGGATTCTAGCCTGAACATCATCGGGCTCGTGCTCCCGTGTGTGTGGCCAAGCCCTCCGCCACCGTTGTGACGTTCCAGTGCCGCAGAAGCCGATGTTGGTCTGGGTGCAGTCCGCATAGGACGGCGTACCGGCTCAGGTCTGCCCCGGCGCTTTTGGCCGGGCTGTCCGTAACTGGGCGAGGAACAGTTGGGCGGTGGCGGCGAGGTGACGTGGCGGTGCCAGCCGATCCAGGAGCGGCCTGATGTATCCGCCCAGGTAGAGCAGGATCACCGAGACGGTGGCCCCGAGCTGGCTGCGGATCAGCACTCCGAATTCGAAGTGGTCGAGCCCGAGAGCGGTCTTTTGAGTTCGCGGTAGTCGTGTTCGATGCGCCAGCGGCTCTTGGCCAAGCGGACCAGTTCGGTCAGGGGCGTGTCGGTGGACAAGTCGGACAGCCCAGTAGTCCAGAGCTAAAGCAAAGTCAGTTGATCATGGTTGCGATGCGTTGAGCAGGGCCGGGATGAGCATCTTGTCGGCGTGGTGACGTTCCATCACCTGCTTGATCCTGGAGTGTCCGGCGAGCCGGATCAGGGCGATGGTGAGGTTTCGCAGGGCGGCCATGGCGTGGGCGACGCTGCCGAGCCAGGCGTGGTGGGTGTCCTCGCCGAACAGGACGTCACGGACCCAGTGGACCTTGTTCTCGATCCACCAGTGGGTGCGCACGTGTCTGGCGATCTCGGCTGCCGTGCTGGTCAGGCTGGTGATGCCGTGGACGATCTGTTTGCTGATCCGTTGCCCGTCCGGGGCGTACACGTCACGGCGGAGCCGGAACACGGTGGCCGCGCCGGGGAAGTCGACGCCGGTGGCGGGTGCCATCGGAGATGGTGCGGGTGACCCGGTAGCCGCTGCGGCGTTCGGCGTCGGTGTGTGCGCTGGTCGCCGGGGTCGCGGCCGGTAGCCGGTCGGTGATCGCGGCCAGCAGCGCGGGTCTGTTGCCCTTCACGGTGAACACGTAGTCCGCGCCTCGGTTCCGCAGGTAGGTGGCGGTGTCGCCGCTGGGGTGCGCGGCATCGGCGGTGATGACCGTGCCGGCGATCTCGGTGTGGTCGAGCAACGCCCGGATCTGGGTGACCTCGGTGGTGCCGGCCGGGACCAGCACCTGGGCGACGACCACCGCGGTGTCGTGGCGCATCGCGGCGAACAGCTGTACGTCGACCCCGTCCGGTCCGCCCGAGTGGCGGACGGTCTTGCCGTCCACCGCCAGCCCGCACCCGCCGGCCGGTGGAGCGAGTCGGGTGGCCAGCCAGGCGCTGACGAGGCGGTCCACCATAGCTGCGTCGACCGCCTCGATCACCCGGCGCAGCGTGTCGCGGCCCGGCGCGACGCGGACCCCGAGCACCGGATGCCGACGCGCGTCGGCGGCGGCCAGTAGCGGCTGCGGCAACTCGGCGACCCGGTCAGCGGCCTGCCGGAACAGGCTGCGGGCCGGCTGGGGGCAGCGCGGCGTGGGGTGCTTACCGACACCGGTGTAGTCCAGTGCCGGTCGCTCTAAACCTTGATCACTGGGGTAGGACGCCTGCGGCCACTGCCTTCAAGTCCGCAACCGGCACATTCCCGTTCCCGTCGACGACGATCACCACACCGTCCGGGGTCGTGATCACCACGTTGTGTGCGGTAACCTCGGAGCCCACGAATCTAGTGAGCTGGGCTCGGCCGGCCGGAAGCTCGTATCTGTCAATCACCTCGGAGCCCTTGATAGCCCATCCGGTCAACCATTCGGTGACCTGTGCCTGATCAACCTCAGCTGTCGTCCCTTCCGGGCGCAGCACCGAGATAGCTATCCAATTGCCCCCATTGGGCAGCACATACGTTCGCAGTGTCGTTGCGGCGGTCGGATGTTCTGACGCGGGCACGGAGCCGTCGTTGTGCAGTTGGTCCTTCGATACGGGGTAGCTAGCAGACCCGTTCCCAGGGACACCGACCCGGAGCCCATCAGGCACGAAGGTGACACGGTAGCCATCCAGCGGCTCGTGGATCGGGTCCACAGCTGCGGTCGGCGAGGCGGCCGCGATCGGATTAGTGGTCGGGCTAGAAGGGGCGGCGAGATGGGCGGGTACTGTCAGAGTGACCACGATGGTAGCGGCAACGGCTGTCGCGGCCACTGCGCCGCCCGCAGCTACGGCGCGTAGAACCCGGCGCCTGCGTACGCCTCGATGCACTCCGGTGATGAACGCGTCGGTGACAGGAAGAGCGAAGTGCTCCTTGTCCAGGACGGCTAGCTCGTCGGCGGGGTTTTCGGCCACCAGAATCACCCTTCTGCTGTCATGGTCGCCCGGAGGCTCGACAAGCCTCGGGAGAGTTGAGACCGCACCGTCGCTGGGGTGCAGTCCAGTAGGCGGCCGATCTCATCGTCCGGCAGATCAGCCACGTATCGAAGTGCGATCACTGCCCGCTGCTTCGGCGGCAGGCTCGCGAGGATCTCGCGAACGGCAGCTGTCGAGTCCACCGCGGCCAGTGCTGTGTCCTCGCGCGCGGTCTCCGGGATCTTGTCAGTCGGCATCGGCCTGCGACGTCGTCGCTCGTTGAGGAACAGATTGGTCATGGTGCGCTGGGCATAGCCGACGGGATTCCCGTCCGAGCGCAGCCTCGACCAGGCGAGCCCGACGCGAATGAGGGTTTCCTGAGCGAGGTCTTCCGCAGCGGCTCGGTCCAGCGTCAGGACATTGCCTAGACGCAGGAGCCCGGCGGCGCTCTGTAGTACGAACGCCTCGAACCCGGAGTCGTCCGGCGGGAATCGTGACACCATCACACTATGACTACACGGCGGGCCCCAGAGATGTTGCATGGGTCCCTTAAATTTCTTCGAAGCAGCTGCTGACACCGGACGAGCCCGGCAGCAGCGAACTCGTCGACGGACAGTTAGTCCAAGGCTCAGCGACACTGTCAAACCTGACTTCGGTCACTGGCTTCCGGCGCGAGGAACTCGAACCCGCAGCCAGCGCCGTAGTGATGGTCTCTCGGTCGGCGGCGCGCCGATGGTCGGAAGACACGGCTGGCGAGTATCTGCCGACGGCCCGCCTCGGCAGACAGGTCGGCGTCGGTGGACAGGGTGAGCTACCCCCGCTTTGATGGAGCTTCTTGATCATGGTCCGATGGCCGCTGGAAAAGGGCGGTTTCAGGTGGTCAGTGCAAGTAACAGGCGGTTCGCGGCCTCCGAGGGGATCGGCACCGCCGCTGTGCCCTGTTCGATCCGCTGCCGAGTGAAGGGCAGCGGCGGCGCCGATGGTCTCGCGCTCTAGTGTCTCGTGATCCTGTTGTCTTGACGTGATGTCGGTGTGGTTGGCTGTGCCTCGTGGAGCTGACAGCGGATGAGCGGGTGGAGCTTCGGGCGTTGATCAACAGCCCGGAGGTGTCGGCTGCGGTCGGCACCCGGGCGCGGATCGTGTTGTGGCACGCCGAAGGGCGGATGAAGAAGGACATCGCGGTGCTGGCCGGGGTGTCGAGGCCGACGGTGGACCTGTGGCTCGGCCGCTACGCCGACGAGGGCGCGGCGGGTCTGCTCAACCAGCCACCCGGCGGTTCCCGCGAACAGGTACCGGCCCGGATCCGGGCCCGGGTCCTCGCGCTGACCCGGATGACCCCGCCGACGGGCACCGGCCTGTCGCACTGGTCCAGCCGCGAGATGGCCGCGTACGTCACCCGCACCGAGGGCGTGCCGGTCTCCCACCACTGGGTGGCCAAACTCTGGCGCGAACACGGACTCAAACCCCACCGCTCCGGCACCTTCAAGATCAGCAAGGATCCGCGGTTCGCCGACAAGGTCGCCGACATCGTCGGTCTCTACCTCGACCCGCCCGGCGGCGCGGTGGTCCTCAGCCTCGACGAGAAGACCCAGATCCAGGCATTGGATCGGACCCAGCCGCTGCTGCCCATCGAGTTCGACGCCACCGAACAGCGCACCCACGACTACGTCCGGCACGGCACCACCAACCTGTTCGCCGCGCTCAACGTCGCCACCGGCGAGGTCATCGGCGAGTGCCGGCCCTCGCGCGACGGGGCGGCGTTCCTGGCCTTCCTCCGCAAGGCCGTGGCCCCACACCGGGGACGCCAGGTCCACGTGGTGCTGGACAACCTGTCCACCCACACCACCCCCGACGTGCTCGCCTGGCTGGCAGCCAACCCGCACGTGCACTTCCACTTCACCCCGACCGGATCGAGTTGGATCAACCAGATCGTGCGACACGCAAGTCGCATGAGTACAGCGACACTCATCGAAGGGGGTGCGGCGTGAC
>NZ_JBHMIQ010000069.1:0-9026 GCF_048060315.1 Micromonospora sp. LOL_013 | reverse complement strand
ATGATCCCCGAACGCAGGGAACGCACCTGCCCCCGAGCGGTCAAACGAGCCCGCCACAACCGGTACCGGGTCAAGAAACCCAACGAACCGGCCAGCATCCGCCACGACCGGCCAGCGACGATCCACATCTACCGGGTCCAGCCACCACCAAGATCGACTTAAGCTACGTGGCATTGAGGACTGAACCAAGATTCACAGTCGATCCAGCTCTTTATGCATTGACTCCCATCAGTCAATGGCGTTACGGTGTCCCTGCGCCTGGACCAACACGGGGAAGGACAGGCAAGCAATCCAAGAGCAGCCTGACGGCAACCCCTCGGCTGGATCGTCGCGCTCACTTGTCTTCCCAGGCGCTCCATTGGTGCGTCGATCGAGGTCCCCACCCTCAACATCACGGGAGGAACGTACGTGGACGCTGGATTCCCGAAATCGAAAGACACCAGCCACCCTCACCGGACCGGAGTCACGGCCCCACTCAGTCTACTCACCGCACTGACCACCAGCGCCCTGCTGATGATGTCCGGCATGCCGGCCCAGGCCGCACCGCCTGCCAACCCGACCCAGGATGCACGCATTGTCACCGAACAGGGCACCCACATCGTCACGGGGCGGGACGCGAAGGGTGCGACCCGCACCGGAGCGATCGCACCGGGAACGGTGACCCGCGCCGCGCCACCAAAGGTGACGGGCCACCCTCCGCTGCCGCAGCAGGGCTTCAGTAAACGCTCGAGCGGGACCGCCTTCGGTGACTTCTGGCAGTTGCAGATGAACCTCTGCAACAGCGGTCACGCCGGTTGTTACGCCGACGGGTACGCGATCGACGAGGGCGCGTACATGATCTATCTGCTCATGCCAGACCTCGTCACCGTCAACGAGGTCTGTCTCGGGGACGTCGCGAACGACCTCGCGCCGGCGATGGCCGGCGCATGGGCCGGCGACTGGGCGTTCTACGTGTTCATGCCCGCCGTCACCGCCGCTGGAACCCCGGTAACCTGCACAAACGGCGACGAGTACGGGGTAGCTGTGATCGGGCACATGCCTGACTCCATGTACTACGGCTTCGACGCCTTCGGCGGACATTACGGCAACCAGGACTCCGGCAACGAGAAGCGCGCCTTCGCCTGCCTGTACGCCATCGACCACTATTACGCCTGCACAACTCATCTGAGCAGCAACAGCGAGCCGGTCGCCCTCGCTCAGTGCCTGGAACTGCTGACTGGGGTCATCCCCGCGATCCGCACGTATGAAGGCGTGTACCGACCCACTGTGATCGGCGGCGACCTCAACCTGGAATATGACACCAGTGATCCGGAGAATGTGCAGAACTGCGTTCCGTCCGGATACACCCGCAAAGGCGACGGAAACGTGCAGCACATCATGGCGACCAACGACACGCCGTTCTACGACACCGAGACGTACCTGATGTTCTACACCGACCATCAAGCGTTTCTGGCCAAGCTGACCATGCCCTGACGGGCCGACCCGAGCATCAGCCGGGCCAGTGGGGCCCGAGCCAACAGACCGGGTGACCGGGCCACGTGCCGGGATCCGATCGAGCCGGTTCCGCCGACGCATGTCGATCTGTTGGCGGGACCGGTACGGACCGGAGGGACAGCAGTGTCCAGTATGATCCAGCGTACTGATCCGGCGGGAGGGCTACGGGGGCAGAGCGTGCACCGAATCCGGTCGTCCACGTCGCACCGACCGAAGGGCACACCACCCCGGTTGAAGGGCAGCGGCTCCGTTCACCCGGTCCGGGTCGCGGTCGCCGTCTGGTTCGCCGCAGCCGTCGTCGCCGTCGCCCAGTCGGTGGCGGCGCTCACCCGCGCCCGGCACGACCGGCTCGCCGACCTCGACGTATACGTGGAGGCGGTCACCGGGCTACGGCAGGGCACCAGCCTCTACGACTACGCTGCGGCGAGCACCGGGGCACCGTTCACCTATCCGCCCCTGTCCGGCCTGCTGTTCGTACCGCTGACGCTGATCGACATCGACGTGCTGCGGGTGATCTGGACGGCGGCCACCGTTGCGCTGGTGGCGCTGCTCGCCGTGATCGTGTCCCGCGCCGATGGGGCCCACCGGCTCCTGCCCCGGCAGGTGGCACCGGCGGCGATCGCCCTGCTGCTGTTCGCGTCGGCTCCGGTCTCCAGCAACCTCCGGTTCGGCCAGGTCAGCGTGATCCTGACCCTGCTGGTGCTGGTCGACTGCCTGGGGCGTGCCCCGCGTCGGCTAGCTGGTGTCGCCACCGGACTGGCCGCCGCGATCAAGCTCACCCCGCTGATCTTCATCCCGTACCTGTGGCTCGCCGGCGAGCGACGGGCGGCGGTCACCGCGACCGGGACCTTCCTCGCCGGTACCGGCCTGGCCTGGCTGATCCTGCCAGGCGAGTCGGCGCGGTTCTGGCTCACCGAGATGTGGGACGTCGACCGGGTCGGCAACATCGTCACCGCCGGCAACCAGTCGATCAACGGTGCCCTACTACGGTTGGGAGCACCCGACGACGCTCGTACCCTCGTGCTGTTCACCGCCGGGCTCGCGGTGGTCACGATCGCCCTGGTACGCGGCGCGGTCGCCTACCGGGACGGGGACCGGCTGGCTGGCGTGGTGATCGTCGGCGCGGCCGGCCTGGCGTTCTCGCCGGTGTCCTGGACCCACCATCAGACCTGGCTCGTACTAGCCGCCCTACTGGTGGTGGGCGAGCGCCGAGGCCGCGCACTGGCCTGGACCGGTCTGGTGGCTGCCACCATGATCCTTCCGGTGATGTCGATGGGCGACGGGCTGCCCACCGCAGACCTGACCGACAACGTCCGGGTGCTGCTCGCGTTGGTGGTGGCCTGCCTGGTCCCGACCGTCGGGGGTCGACCAGGGTCCGGTCTTCCTGGGCGGGCCGAGGTGCCCAACCTCACTGCCCGACGCTTTAGGGCGGCGGCTTGGCGGTAGTAAGTTCGCCGCAGCGGGGGCACCAGCGGCTCTTCACCTTGAACGAGAACAGCCCGGCGAGGTAGCCGAGCAACACGGCACTGGTCAGGGCACAAACGTCCATCGTGGTCCACTTTCAATCGCAGCTTGGGATGGGGTCGGGCTGGTGGTTGCCGCCACCGACCCGACCCCGGCTCAAACGGACGGCGGGCAGCGGGCGGCAGAGGTCTACGGGTGTGCGGCTGGAAAGGGGTCGACGCCGTTGGGCGGCTGCCGGCGTTGCACCACGCCGGAGCGGGTCAGGGCACTCTTGTAGACGCCGATCGCGGCCATCCGCCCGTCCCGCCCGGCCGAGGTGATCGTGGCGAGGATGCCCACCACCGGGGAGTCGGCGTCGTCGAGGCCGTACCGGATGTCGGAGACCCGGACCGTCATCGGCCGGTCGCCGAACACCCAGTCGGCCTTGCCGAGATGCAGCGTGTCACCGACCCGCAGGAGTTCCCCGTCGGCCATCAGTCGTCCCGCCCGTCGTGGACGTACCCGTCCGGCCAGAGTCCGGCGTACTGCAACACCGCCCGCACCCGACGCGCCCGACTGTGATCCCAGCGGTCCAGCACGGCCAACGCGTTGGTGAACGGCGGGCAGAACGCCGGCCCGTCGCACGCCCGGCACTCGGCCAACCGGCTCGGCATGTGCTCGGTGACCGTCTCCCGCGCCCGGTCCAACACGTCGACGTCCGGCCGGTTCCGCATCGCCGCCGCCGCCTCGTCCAGCACCGGCCGCTCGGCGTCGACAGCCGCACACTCGGCATTCGGCGCGGGTGCCACCGCACGCGCGCCCAGCAGCCGAAACCGTGGATCGCGCCCGATGTCCGTGTGCCCCGGCGTCCGTCGCGGCAACGGCGGCCGGTCCGGCGTCGGATCTTCATTACCACCGAGGTACGGCGACGGGCAGTACCTGCTACTCGGCGGGTTGTTTCCGGCCATGCGCTTTCCTCCGTGGAGACATGTCGACGGATACATTCGAGTTATTAATTGCCGCTCGCGTGACTCACTACATCCACGGTCGCCTACGTCACACGCACGCCACCACCCGCCGACATCCGGAGATTCCGAATCGCCTATTCCCCGTGACGCGGGGAAGTTCCCAAAGTCGAAGCAGTCGCGTATCGTCTATCCAAATAGGTCTGCGGATCTTTCTGATCATGGGCGGGTGACGGCATGACTGAATCAAGATCGGAAAGTCTTCGACAGCAGCAGACTCGCCTCGCGGCCGAGCTACGGTCGGAGGGAAAGACGTGGGTCGAGGTGGCCGAGGTCTTCCGGCAGCGGTTTCGGCTCAACCCCCGGGCCGCGCTCCGCGCCGCCCGGGGCTGGAGCCAGGCGCAGGCAGCCGAGGAGTGGAACCGGCGCTGGCCCGACGAGCCCAAGACCCACAAGAGCTTCTCGTACTGGGAGATCTGGCCCGGTAAGGGCGGCTACACGCCGTCGCAGGACAACCTGGTCCGCCTGGCCGAGATCTACGAGTGCGCCGTCGCCGATCTGCTGGCCGACCTGCCCAGCTTCCGCCACCTCGATGCCGCAACCCGAGCAACTTTCACCGTCGCACGGGGTACTTCGGCCGTCCTCACCGGTGAGACCATGGTGCCGAGAGAAGCGGAGATCCTGCTTCGCGACCTGCTCGGCCGGCGACCCGGCGCCGAGGCGGGTGCCCCGCCACGAGCGGACCTCACCGGCCTGCACCGCCTGCCCGAGGAGGTCAACTTCGGAGAGTTGGCGCAGGTCATCGTCATGTGGATGCAACGGATACCGGACCCGCAGACCCGCCGGGCCATGCTCGGCAAACTGACCGCCGCGCTCGCGGTCGCCACCACCGCGCCGCTGACCGAGCTGGCGGGTGCGGCCGAGCCGGCCAACGCGGCACCGCCGTCCGCCGGACCGGGAACGTTCGACCCGGCGACGCTGGCTCACTGCGAAGAGATGATGCCCTACCTGCGGAAGCAGGGCGACGTCCTCGGCGCGGGTGCCACCCTGCCCAGCGCTTTGGCCTACCGGCGCACCGCCGAGCAGCAGGCCAAGGCCGCCCCCGCCGGGCCGCACCGGGACCGGGCGATCGCCGCCTACGCCGAGCTGACCCAGCTGGCCGGCTGGTTGTGCTTCAACATGGGCGACTACGGCTCCGCGCAGCGGCTCTACGACGACGCCCGCTCCGCCGCCCACGAAGCACGCGCCGTGGAGCTGGTCACCTACATCCTGTGCACCATGAGCCACCTGGCGACCTGGCAGGGAAAACCCCGGATCGGCATCGACCACGCCGCCGCCGCCACCGCCTGGGCCGAGCAGAGCGGCAGCCCGTACGCCCGCGCCTATGCCGCCGATGTCGCGGTGCGCGCGCTCACCGCCGACAGGCAGGCCGACAGGTCTCAGGCGAATCTCGACCGCGAGTACGCCGCCCTACAGGAAGCGCAGGCCGACGACGGCCCCCGGCAATCGTGGTGGTACTTCTACGACGAGTCGTTCTACTGGAGCACCACCGCGCAGCAGGCGCTGGGCTTCCACGACGCCGACCGGGTGCTCGCCGCCACCGACAAGACGTTGTGCCTGATCGACCCGGGCAACCTGCACAACCGTGCGTTCGGGCTGCTGTACCGCGCCGAGGCGTTCGCCCAGCAGCGCGACATCGACCAGGCCTGCCGGACCGCCACCGAGGCGGTCGAGCTGACCTCGGTCAACTCCAGCAAGCGGATCACCCAGCAGGTGCAGAAGCTGCGCCGTGGGCTCGACCCGTGGAAACGCACCCGCTCCGTCAAAGAGCTCGACCAGGCGGTACGCAGCTACCGGTCAACGCCCTTCGGCTGACCGCAGCGAGCGCACAAAGACGGCGTACTCCCGGTAGTAGGCACCCGGAGGTCCAGGCTTCGTGCCGACCCGCCGCCACCCCCACCGCTCGTAGAGTGCGTGGGTGGCGGTAGCGACCGGGTTGGCCGACAGCGTCGCCCGCTCCTCGCGTCGACCGCCGAGGAACGTGTCGTGCAGGCCGCGCCCGATGCCCTTGCCCTGCCACGCCTTGCGTACCTCGATCTCCGCCAGGACCACGGTCCGCTCGCCGCCACGCTCGTCGGTGAAACCCGGCTCGGGCGCCGGATCGAGCCCACCGAACCAGTCCCGCTCCTGCCGCAGGCTGTACCCGAAGACGAAACCCACCAGCTCGTCGCCGCTCCGGGCTGTCACCAGCTCGTAGTTGCGGGCACCCAGCGCAGCCGTCGCCCGGTCACAGAAAGCGTCCGCCTTGACGCCTGCGTCCTCGCCGGGGACCTGGCCGTAGGCGTCGGCGTACGCATCGGCCAACTGGTCCAGCATCGCGGCGGCAGCGGCGGCGTCGAGACGGACGTACGAAACCTCAGTCACACCAACCACCGTACGGACGAGCGGATGTTTGTCCTTCCCCGCGCCACGGGGAAAATGGGCCCAGTACTAACCTTCGTGTCGACCAAGCGCCCGACGGTCAGCCTGTAGGGATCTCGATACGGCATCAACATGTCATTGAGGGGATCCATCGGATGATCGACGAACCCAGTGGGCAAAGTTGGATTCCGCAATGAGGGTTTCCGGGTGGCTGGCGCCTAACACCTTTCGCAGAGTAGGCAGCAATTCAACCAACTGGTCTCTCGCGGAAAAATAATCGCCAGCCGATCCGGTCAAGTTAGCAATCTCGGAGCACGCAATGAGGGTTTCCGGGTGATTGGCGCCTAACACCTTTCGCAGAGTAGGCAGCAATTCAACCAACTGGTCTCTCGCGGAAGAATAGTCACCCGAACGCCCAATGCGGCAAGCAAACCGCACTCTGAAGACAATCATTGAAAAATCTTCATTATTTCCATAGAATCGATTCAGAGCTTCGATCTGATGTTGTGCGGCTTCAAAATCCCCTAGCTCGGCGGAAAATAGAGCTAGATTCCGCCGGATCGCCCGAGCAGCATTTCCCTCGACACCGATCGCCCGACTCGCCACGGGGAGTAGCTTAAGGCATTGACTGCGTGCGGCTGCCGGATCTCCCGCCACGCCAGTGAAGAAGGCAAGATTGCTTCGGTACATCAAGCTCTCTTCGCGCTCAGCTCCCAGGACTCGATCGCTCACGAGCACCAGTCCAGCATACAGTTCGCGCGCAGAATGAACATCACCAGTTCCTCCGGTGAAGGATGCAATATCGGCACTGACCTGCAGAATGTCAGGATGCTCCTCGCCTAAGATTCCCACCGCCAAATCCCGGATCAACTTTGCCCCCGAAACAGCGGCTGCATATAGACCAATGGCCGCCATGTACCTAGTTATCATGCTCGCTGCCTGCGTAAGATCGCTGGTCACCTCTGCACGCAGGTCCGACTCCGCTGCCGCCAAGGTTAATAGGTGGAGCGGATGAGGCGCCAAGAGCTTGAGCACTGGCCAGTTCTTTGGTTCGGTGTGATCGTCGTATCTGATGGCGGCGCGATGCAGTAGCCTCGCAGCCACTTCGATCGCCGCGCCCATATTTCCGCCGACCCGTAGATGGTGCCGACTCACATCCCTGATTAATGGGTGCAGGCTCAGCGTTCCAAGTGGTAGGTCACGCGTCGCCGTCGCCATTGGAACTTCCCCGTCAACTTTTAGCTCAATCAGACCGAAGGAACTGAGGCTTTGCAGGAGTTCTCGAAGCCGGCCTGGAGTGAGTCCCCGAAACATGTCCGAGGTGGCCATTTCGCTAGGATCGAGCAAGACGTGGTACGGAATTTCCGCATCAGCCATGGTTGACAAGAGCCGAAGCAAGTTTCGCGCCTTATATCTGCCACCTCGCTCCATTGAGGTCAAAGACAATTCCCAAGTCTCCGCGATGACGGATATCGCGCGCGCTACCGTCATTACACCGTTACCATCCGGAAAGACAGCAGAAACCCCATGGCGATCAAGTGCCGCATGGTAGTCGGTGAAGGTGGTTATCTGTCCGGATACCGGCACCAGTCGAGCGTCGGCAAGATAGCGGCCGGCGAGATGTAGGGCCAGCGGTAGGCCGCCAAGTCTGCCTGCGAGATCCGCTGCCTGCTCTTTCGACCCGCAATTACTGCCCGCTATATCGATGAGCATTTGCGCACTGTCCGCAACAGGTAGGATCCCAATCTGATGCATCCGACACCAGTTTCCCCAGGAACTTTTAGTGCCGTCACGACTTGTGACTATAATTGCACCATTGCGGGTTCCAGTCGGGCGAATCCAACCATTCCTTTGCGCAACGGTCTGATTGACCGGCGCAAGTGCGCTTAGGTCATCAGCATTGTCGATTACGATGAGCCATCGGCGCGAGTAAGCCTTGAGACGCCGCCATAAGACATCAGGCGCGTTGTGAGTCCACTCTCGGTCGAGCTCGTAGCTACTTGCCCCTAGGCTCATGGCAAGTTCCCGCATGCCGGAGTGTAGGCTGCTCGCTTCGGCGGCGGAAATAAACCAGACAGTGATGCCGCGCTGACGTAAGACTTTTGCCACGTGTTGCGCGATCGCGGTTTTTCCTACCCCACCCATCCCGTGCAGTACATGCACTCTAAGTGCAGGATCGGCGTTCCGTTCGTATAGATGGACAAGTTCCCCGATTACACGGTCACGACCGCGAATTTGGTCGGCGCCGACTAGCCCTGGAACGGCCAGCGATGTCATTCCTGCTCTTGGTTGATCGGCACTTATCAAAGCTTCTTTCTCAACTCTTCGCGCCTGCTTCGACTGAAAAGTGAGCCCAATTACCGCGACCAGCAGGGACAGCAAGGAGACCGGCAACGCGTAAACACTGCTATATGCATCTCGGTCACTAAGATCTGAATTGATGTAGGATGCAATACCCTCAGCGGCCGGGTTCCAACCCAGCGCAACCACGCCAACGCCAGCCAGCGCGATCCATGGCCAGCGGCGCTTGAACGGACTCCGCATGTAGACCATCCAGATCAAACCAGACCAATAAATACCGGCGGCCGTCGCAAAGATCTCAACGCCGACTCTGCTAGCAGGTACACTGACGTCTTAGATCATGAGGCTTATTCAGCAGGGCCCCGATAACCCACAGTGGACCCCCCGATAAATGAGACGGCC
>NZ_JBHMIQ010000068.1:0-10151 GCF_048060315.1 Micromonospora sp. LOL_013 | reverse complement strand
CAACAGAAACAGACTCCCCCACCACAGGAGCCTCCTCCAAAATCAAATGAGCATTCGTACCACTAACCCCGAACGCAGAAACCGCAGCCCGACGCGGCCGACCAGTCACCGGCCAATCACGCCGCTCCGACAACAACTCCACCGACCCCGACGACCAATCCACAAACGGCGACGGCTCATCCACATGCAACGTCGCCGGCAACACCCCCTCCCGCAACGCCAACACCATCTTCATCACACCAGCAACACCCGCAGCCGCCTGCGTATGACCCACATTCGACTTCAACGACCCCAACCACAACGGACCACCCGAACGACCACGCCCATAAGTCGCCAACAACGCCTCAGCCTCAATCGGATCCCCCAACCGAGTCCCCGTACCATGCGCCTCCACCACATCAACCTCATCAGCCGCCACACCCGCCACCGCCAACGCATCACGAATCACCCGCTGCTGCGCAACCCCCGACGGCGCCGTCAAACCATTCGACGCCCCATCCTGATTAACCGCAGAACCCCGCACCACCGCCAACACCCGATGACCACGCTCCCGCGCCACCGACAACCGCTCCAACACCACAACACCAGCACCCTCAGCCCAACCCGTACCATCCGCACCACCCCCAAAAGCACGACACCGCCCATCAACCGACAACCCACCCTGCCGCGAAAACTCCACAAACAAACCCGGCCCCGCAATAACCGTCACCCCACCCGCCAACGCCACATCACACTCACCCAACCGCAACCCCTGACACGCCAAATGCAACGCCACCAACGACGACGAACACGCCGTATCAACAGAAACCGCAGGACCCTCCAACCCGAGAACGTAGGACACCCGACCCGACACCACACTCGGCGTCGTCCCCGTCAACAAAAACCCCTCAAACCCGCCACCCCCCTCCGACAACCGAGGCCCGTACTCCTGACCCATCACCCCCACATACACACCAGTCCGCGACCCCCGCAAACCCACCGGATCAATACCCGCATGCTCCAACGCCTCCCACGACGTCTCCAACAACAACCGCTGCTGCGGATCCATCGCCAACGCCTCACGAGGGGAAATCCCAAAAAACTCGGCATCGAAAAACCCCGCGTCATACACAAAACCCCCCTCACGCACATACGACTTCCCCGCCACCCCCCGCACCGGATCAAACAACGACTCCACATCCCAACCCCGATCCACCGGAAAACCAGAAACCGCATCCCCACCCGACACCACCAAATCCCACAAACCAGCCGGAGACACCACACCACCCGGCAACCGACAACCCATCCCCACAATCACAACCGGATCATCATCCACAACAGCAGCGGACTCGTACTGCCGGATCCGCTCGCGAGCCTCGTGGAGGTCGCTCATCGCGCGGCGCAGGTATTCGCGGAGCTTCTCTTCGTTGGTGACGGGCACGGTGCTCCCCCTGTGGTCCGGTGTCGTCGTGGGGTCGGGCGTTGGGTCGGTCGGCGCTACGACAGCCGAAAGTCGCTGTCGAGCAGGTCGAACAGTTCCTCGTCGGAGGCGGTCCGCAACCGGTCGGAGACCTCGGAGCTGGAACCGTCGTCGGGATCGGGGGGGCCGGCGGTGCCACCGACCTCCGCGAGCAGGGCACGGAGCAGATCGGCGGCGCGGGTGCGGTCGGTGTCGTCCCGCACCGCCGCCGCGATCCCGGTGCGGAGCTGGTCCAGCGACGCCAGGACGCCGGCGGCGTCGGTCGGCAGCCGGTCGCCGGAGGACCGACGGTCGAGTTCGGTCCCCAGGTAGGCGGCGAGTGCGGCGGGGGTCGGGTGGTCGAAGACGATGGCGGCGGGCAGGCGGAGGCCCGTCGCCGCGCCGAGCCGGTTGCGCAGGTCCACGGCGGTGAGCGAATCGAAACCCGCGTCCCGGAAGGACCGTTTCGCACTCAACGTCGTCACCCCGGCGTGGCCGAGTACGGCGGCTGCCTCGGCACGGACCAGGTCGGTGAGGATCGCCGCGCGCTCGGCTGCCGACCTGCCCGCCAGTTGCGCGGTGACGGTGGCCTCGGCCGGCTGCTCCGGCGTACCGGGTCTCGGTCGCGCCCGGGTCGGGCCGGTCAGGACGGCGGGCACCGCGCCGACCGGACCGTCCGCGCGCAGCGCCGCCGGGTCGAGGCGGACCGGGTAGAAGACCGCCCCGGGGCGGACGCAGGCGGCGTCGAGGAGCACGAGCGCGTCCTCGACGCCGAGTGGCACGAGCCCGGACCGACGCAGGCGGGCGAGGTCCGCGCGGCCCAGGCCGGCGGCCATCCCGCCGTCCAGCGGCCCCCAGGCGAGCGAGGTCGCGGGCAGCCCACGGCCCCGCCGCCAGTCGGCGAAGGCGTCGAGAAAGGCGTTGGCAGCGGCATACCCGGCCTGGCCGGCGCTGCCGATGGTGCCGGCCACGGACGAGAACAGCACGAAGGTGGTGAGTTCGGAGTCGTGAGTGAGGTCGTGGAGGTTGATCGCCCCGTCCGTCTTGGCGCGGAGCACCGCCGCGACCCGGTCCCCGGTCTGAGCGGTCAGCGCACCGTCGTCGGCGATACCCGCGGTGTGCACCACGGCGGTGAGTGGATGCCCGGGCGGGATCTCGGCCAGCAGCCGGGCCAGGGCGTCGCGGTCGGCGACGTCGCAGGCGGCGACCCGGACGGAGGCGCCCAGGGCCACCAGGTCCCGGGTCAGGTCGGCCGCACCGGGGGCGTCCGGCCCGCGCCGGCTGACCAGCAGCAGGTGCCGTACCCCGTGCCGGCGGGCCAGGTGCCGGGCCACGGCCCCACCGAGCAGCCCGGTCCCCCCGGTGACGAGCACCGTGCCGGTGCCCGACCAGGGCACCACAGCATCGTCGGCGGCCGGTGCCCGGACGAGACCCGGGACGGTGGCCGTCCCGGCGCGCAGGGCGAGTTGCGGTTCGGCCATTCGCACCGCCCCCGGCAGGGTACGCAGCGAGTCCGGGTGGTCGTCGACGTCGACGATGAGGAACCGTTGCGGGTGCTCGGTCTGGGCGACCCGCAGCAGCCCCCAAACCCCGGCGGCGGTGGGATCCGTGACACCGGTGCCGGTCTGCACCGCACCGGTGGTCAGCACGACCAGCTGGTAGCCGGTGAACCGGTCCTCGGCGAGCCACCGCTGGACGAGGTCGAGCGCCTGCCGGGTGACCCGGTCCACACCGACGGCCGTCACCTCACCGGCCGGCACGCCGTCGGCCGGGCCGGTAGTGACGACGACGTGGGTTGGTTCCGGGCCGTCGGCCAGGGTGGCGACCAGCGCGTCCAGGTCCGGGTATGCCTGCGTGGGCGCCTCAGCCGACAGGGCGGCGAGCAACGCCGGATGATCGGGGCCGACGAGGGCGAACCGGACCTCCCCGGTCGGCGGAGCGGACGGCACGGCCGCCCAGTCCAGCCGGTACAGCGGCGCCTGGCTGGTGACGGCGGCGGCGATCCGGTCGGCAGGTACCCGGCGCAGGGCCAGGGAGGCGGCGGTGAGCACCGGAACACCGGTGCCGTCGGCGGCGGTGACGCTGACCGACTCGGGACCGGCCGGGGCGATCCGGAGCCGGAGTCGGTCGGTCCCGGTGGCGGAAAGCCGGACGTCGGTCCAGGCGAACGGCAGCATCCCGTGCGCGCCATAGGGGAACTGGTCGCCGAGGACGATCGCATGCAGGGCGGCGTCCAGCAGCGCCGGGTGGATCCGATAGCGGACCGCCTCTGGGGCGTACTCCTCGGGAAGCCGGACCTCGGCGAACGTCTCGTCGCCGCGTTGCCAGGCGGCGCGCAGTCCCCGGAACGCGGGGCCGTACCCGATGCCCGCATCGGCGAACCGCTCGTACTCGCCCTCAATTTCCACGGGCTGCGCCCCCTCGGGGGGCCAGACGTCGGCGAGGTCAGTGGCCGGCCCGGCCCCGCCGGTGGGCGGCTCCTCGGCGGTGTCGGTCACCCGGCCGGTGGCGTGCCGGGTCCACTCTGGTCCGGCGACGGCCGGCCTGGAGTGGACCTGGACGGTCCGGGTGCCGTCCAGGTCCGGACCACTCAGCACGACCCGCAGCCGGACGCCCTCGTCCTCGGGGACCACCAACGGCGCTTCGAAGGTCAGCTCCGCCACTCGGCCGCAGCCGGCGGCGGCACCCACCTCGTGCAGGATCTCCAGCAGGGCGGCGCCCGGCAACACCGTGCGCCCCCACACGCTGTGATCGGCGAGCCACGGGTGGGTGCGGACGGAGAGCAGGCCGGTCCAGACCGTGCCGGTGCCGTCGGGCAGGTCCACCGCGACGGCGAGCAGCGGGTGCCCGGCCAGGTCGAGCCCCACGGCGGTGAGGTCGGGTGTGCCGGGGCGCGGGTCTAGCCAGTAGCGGGTCCGCTGGAACGGGTAGGTGGGCAGGTCGGTGCTGCGCGGGCCGTCGCCGAGTACCGCGACCGGGTCAACCGAAAGGCCGTGGACGTGGGCGGTGGCCAGCGCCTCCCCGACGGCGATGTCGTCGTCGCGGTCCCGGCGTAGGAAGGGCAGGAACAGCAGGGGCCGGTCGGTCTCGGCGGGGTCCGAGGACTCGGCCAGGCAGTCCCGCGCCATCGCCGTGAGCACGCCGTCCGGGCCGAGTTCGACGAAAGTGTCGATGCCTTCGGCGCGGAGCCGGCGAACGCCGTCGAGGAAGCGCACCGGGTCGCGGGCGTGCCGGACCCAGTACTCCGGGGTCCGCAGGTCGCCGCCGGACGCCGGCGCGCCCGTCACGGTGCCGACGACGGGGATGGTCGGATCCCGGTAGTCGAGGTCCCAAATGGTCTTCTCGAACTGCGCGAGCATCCCGTCCATCCGGGGGGAGTGGAAGGCGTGGCTGACCCGCAGCCGCGTGGCCCGGCGACCCCGCTCGCGCCACCAGGCGACCTGTTCCTCGACAGCACCCTCGTCGCCCGCGACGAGGGTGGCCTGCGGCCCGTTGACCGCAGCGATGGCAAGTTCGTGTCCGCGTCCGGTGAGTAGCGGGGCGACCTCGGACTCGGTGGCCTCGATCGCGGCCATCGCGCCGCCGGCGGGCAGGCCCGCCATGAACCGGCCGCGTGCGGTCACCAGCAGGGCGGCGTCGGCCAGGGTGAGCACGCCCGCAACGTGCGCCGCGCTGATCTCCCCCACCGAGTGCCCCAGCAGGGCGTCCGGGCGCAGCCCCCAGCTCGTGACAAGCCGGAACAGCGCCACTTCCAGGGCGAACAGCGCCGGCTGGGTGTATGCGGTGTCGTCCAGCAGGGCCGCCGCGTCGCTGCCCGGCTCGGCGAACATGACGTCCCGCAGTGGCCGGTCCAGGTGCCGGTCCACTTCGGTGAGCACCTCGTCGAGCGCCTGCGCGAAGGTGGGGTGCCGGGCGTACAGGTCCCGCCCCGCCCCCGGCCGCTGGCTGCCCTGGCCGGTGAAGAGAACGGCGACGCGGCGTTCCGGGGTGGCCCGACCGGTGACCAGCCCAGCGGCGCTGCGGCCGGTGGCGATAGCCCGCAGCCCGTCGAGCAGGGTGGCGGTGTCGGGCCCGAGCACGGCGGCCCGGTACGGGAACGCGGTGCGGGTCCGGGCCAGCGCGCGGGCGACGGCGTCGGCGGAATCGGGCCGACCGGTCAGGTGGCTGTGCAGCTGCCGGGCCTGCTCGCGCAGGGCCGCCTCGTCGCGGCCGGACAGGACCCAGACGGGTACCCCGGCGGCCGGGGGCGACGCGGCGGTGGGTTCGGCCCCCGGCCGGCCGGGGGCGGCTTCCAGAATGGCGTGGGCGTTGGTGCCACTGGCGCCGAACGACGAGACGCCGGCCCGCCGGGGGCGGTCGTCAAACGTGGGCCACGGTCGGCTCTCGGTCAGCAGTCGGACCGCGCCGGAGGACCAGTCCACCCTGGTCGAGGGCCGGTCGACGTGCAGGGTCCGAGGCAACCGACCGTGGTGCATCGCCAGCACCGTCTTGATCACACCCGAGACTCCGGCGGCGGCCTGGGTGTGGCCGACGTTGGACTTCAGCGACCCGAGCCACAGCGGCCGGTCCGCCGGCCGCCCCTGCCCGTACGTCGCCAGCAGCGCCTGCGCCTCGATGGGGTCGCCCAGGGCGGTGCCGGTACCGTGTGCCTCCACGGCGTCCACCTCGTCGGCGGCCAGCCCTGCGTCGGCCAGCGCCTGCCGGATGACCGCCTGCTGGGCGGTACCGTTCGGGGCGGTCAGGCCGTTGCTCGCCCCGTCCTGGTTGACGGCCGTGCCTCGGACGACGGCCAGTACCCGGTGCCCGTTACGGACCGCGGCCGAGAGCCGTTCCAGCAGCAGCATCCCGACGCCCTCGCCGAAGCCGGTGCCGTCCGCCGCATCCGCGAACGCCTTGCAACGGCCGTCCACGGCCAGTCCACGCTGGCGGGAGAAGTCGACGAACATCGTCGGGGTGGCGAGCACCGTCGCCCCGCCCGCCAGGGCCAGGTCACACTCGCCGGACCGCAGGGCCCGCACCGCCAGGTGCAGCGCCACCAGCGACGAAGAGCAGGCCGTGTCGACCGTGACCGCCGGCCCCTGCAACCCCAGGGTGTACGCGATCCGACCGGAGGCGACGCTGCCCGCGCTGCCGTTGACCAGGTAGCCCTCCAGGTCGTGCGGGACCTCGGCGAGCCGGGTGCCGTAGTCGTCGTACATCACCCCGACGTAGGTCCCGGTGCGGGTGCCGCGGACCTCGCCGGGTGCGATGCCCGCCCGTTCGAGGACCTCCCACGCGGTCTCCAGCAGCAGCCGCTGCTGCGGGTCCATGGCCAGGGCCTCGCGCGGTGAGATGGCGAAGAACTCCGGGTCGAAGTCGGCGCAGTCGTGGAGGAAGCCGCCCTCGCGGGCGTAGCTGGTGCCGGCGGCGTCCGGGTCGGGGTCGTAGAGCTTCTCCACGTCCCAGCCCCGGTCCTCGGGGAAGCCCGAGATGGCGTCGGTCCCGCCGTCGACCAGCCGCCAGAGGTCCTCGGGGGTCTGCACCCCGCCTGGCAACCGGCAGCTCATTCCGACGATGGCGATGGGCTCACGCGCGCCGTCCTCCAGCTCGCGTAGCCGTCGCCGCGTGCCGGCCAGCTCGGCGGTGACGCGCTTGAGGTACTCACGAATCCGGTCCTCGTTGGCGGCCATCTGCCGGTTGTCTCCTCGGTCGGGGTTCACAACTGCTCCTCGATGAAGGCGAACAGCTCGTCGTCGGTCGCCGAGGCCAGCCGCTCGGCGACCGTTGTATCCGCCAGCCCGTCCTCCGCCGGCCGGGACCGGGGCCCGCCGACCAGGGCGAGCATCTCCTCCAGTCGGCGGCGGACGATGTTCCGGCGGATGTCGTCGGTCTTCATCCCACCGAGCGCGGCGGCCAGGGTGTCTAGCCCGGTCAGCGCTGTCGCGCCCGCGTCGGCCACCCCGTCGGCGGCGAGTTCGTCAGCCAGGTGCTCAGCCACGGCCTGCGGGTCCGGGTGGTCGAACACCAGGCTCGGGGCCAGCCGCAGGCCGGTCGCCGTGCTCAGCCGGTTACGCAGTTCGACGGCGGTCAACGAATCGAACCCGATCTCCCGGAATGGTCGTCTCGGGTCCCCCGCGGCCCCCGCGTCGAGGGCGAGCACCCCCGCCACGTGGGTACGGACCAGGTCCAGCAGCTCCCGGATCCGGGCCGGGGCGTCCTGCCCGGCCAGTCGCCTCCGCAGGTGGTCCGCCTGCTCTGCGGGGGCGGTGGCCGGCGCGGACGCCCCGCCCGCGCCCCCCGATGTGGTGGCCCGCCGGGTCGGTGCCGGCGGGACCAGGCCACGCAGCAGCGCCGGAACCGCGTCCGGTCCACTGGCGACCTGCTCCCGCCGCAACGCCGCGAGGTCCAGACGCGCGGGTACGAGCAGGGATTCGTGCCGGGCCCGGTCGAGCGCCCGGTCGAACAGCAGGAGCCCCTCCTCGGCGGTCATCGGCGCGATGCCGGAACGGCGCATCCGCCGCAGGTCGTTCTCACCGAGGTGGCCCGTCATATCGCTGGCTGGTCCCCACAGGCCCCAGGCGAGGGCGACGCCGGGCCGCCCCTGGGCCTGCCGGTGCTGTGCCAGGGCGTCCAGGAAGGTGTTCGCCGTTGCGTAGTTCGCCTGACCGGGGCGGCCCAGGATGCCCGCCGCCCCGGAGAACAGGACGAACGCGGCCAGGGGCAGTCCTGCGGTCAACTCGTGCAGGTTCAGCGCGGCGTCGACCTTCGGCCGCAGCACCGCGTCGATCCGGTCGGGGGTCAGCGCCTGGAGCGCCCCGTCGTCGAGGACGCCGGCCACGTGCACCACGGCGGTCAGCGGGTGCGCGGTGGGGATGCACTGTAGGACATCGGCCAGGGCCGCGCGGTCGGCGGCGTCACAGGCGACCAGCGACACGTGCGCGCCGAGCCCGGTCAGCTCCTCGGTCAGCCGGTCGGCTCCGGCGGCGCCGGGTCCGCTGCGGCTGACCAGCAGCAGCCGGCGTACCCCGTGCGCGGTCACCAGATGCCGGGCGAGCAGGCCGCCGAGGGTGCCGGTGGCGCCGGTCACCAGGACGGTGCCGGCTGGGTCGAGCCCGCCCGTCAGCGGGTCGGCGGGCTCCGGTTCCGCGCGCAGTGGCTCGATCTCGGGCACCCGGATCTCGCCGGCCCGAACCGCGAGCTGTGGCGTGTCCACGGTGAGCGCCGACGGGACCATGGAGATGGAGGTGTCGTCGGCGTCGACGTCGAGCAGGACGAACCGGTCCGGGTGTTCGGACTGGGCCGACCGCACCATGCCCCAGAGTCCGGCGTGGACGAGGTCCGGCACGTCCTCGTCGGTGCCGGCAGCCACGGCCCGTTCAGTGAGCACGACGAGTTTCGCCGCTGCGAACCGCTCGTCGGCCAGCCAACCCTGGAGCAGGTCCAGTCCGGCCCGGGCCTCCGCCCGGACCACCTCGGCGACGTGGGCGGGTTCGGTGGAGTAGGAGTCCATGCGGAAGTCGGCAAGGACGACGCTGGGAGCTTCCGCGCCCGCGTCCAGGGCCGCCCGTAGGGAGGCCAGGTCGGCGTGGATGTCGATGGCGGTGACCGGCCAGCCGTATCGCGCGGCGGCGCCGATCACCTCGGCGCCGTGAGGGCCGACGACCGCCCACCGCCGCTGCTGCGACGCGGCCACGGCGGTCCTTCGCCGCCAGCCCACCCGGTACAGCGGCAGGGCGGGGGTCGTACCGGCGACACCGAGGCGTTCCCGGGCGAGCGGCAGCAGGATGAGCGCGTCGAGCGAGAGGACGGGGGCCCCGGCAAGGTCCACCGCCTGCATCGACACCGCTGCCTCGCCGGCCCGGCCGATGCGGACCCGCAGCGTGTCGGCGCCGGTGGCGTGCAGGGTGACGCCCTGCCAGGCGAACGGGAGCAGCACACTCCCGTCGGGGACGTCGACGAGTCCGCCAGCCAGCCACGGTTGCAGGGCCGCGTCGAGCAGCGCGGGGTGCACCCCGAACCGGGTGGCCTCGGCGGCGACCCGGGATGGCAGGCGCACCTCGGCGAAGACCTCACCGTCGCGCCGCCAGACATCCTGGAGTCTGGCGAAGACCTCGCCGTACTCGTAACCCAGCGTGGCGAACCGCTCGTAGAGGGCGTCAACGTCGACGGGTTCGGTGCCGGCGGGGGGCCAGGTCTCGGTGTGCCACGAGGTCGCCGGGACGGGTCGCGGCCCGGTGGTCAGGACACCGACCGCGTGGCGGGTCCAGGCGGCCTCGTCGGCTGCGGACTCGGCACGGGAGAACACACTCACCGGCCGGTGGCCGGATCCCTCGGCCGGTTCGTCCACCAGCACCTGCAGCCGTACGCCGCCGGTGGGCGGCACCACCAGCGGCGCCTCCAGGCGCAGCTCCTCGACACCGGTGCAGCCGGCCACCTCGGCGGCGTGCAGGGCCAGTTCCATGAAGGCCGTACCGGGCACCAGGACGGTGCCGGAGACGGCGTGGTCGGCGAGCCAGGCGTGCGAAGCGAGCGAGAGCCGGCCGGCGAGCAGGAGACTCCGGGTGCCGCCGACCGGCAACGCACCGCCAAGCAGCGGGTGGTCCTCCCACTCCATCCCGAACCTGGCCGCAGCGGCGGTCCCGACGCCTGCCGGCGAGGTGTGCGCCCAGTAGTGGCGTCGCTGAAAAGGATACGTAGGCAAATCAACCACCCGACCCCCAACACCAGCAAACAC
>NZ_JBHMIQ010000067.1:0-11205 GCF_048060315.1 Micromonospora sp. LOL_013 | reverse complement strand
AGCCGATCACGTGATCGGCGACTCCCTCACGCCCGCCGCACCACCCAACACAGAAATGATCAACCAACATACAGCGGCAACCGCGTCGGTGGATCGAGGCTAAGGCCGGGTCACCGGAACATCGGTTTAGAGTCCCGACCGATCAGGGATGCTCGTTCTCGATGTGCTTGACGAGCTCATCATGTTCGTCGAGCTCATCGACCGACCGCCGCTGGTGTGAGCATCTCGCTACTGGCGGACCAGGAGGCGCTGGAGGACCATCGGTGTTCACCGTGGCGCGAGTCGAGATCGAGATCACCGCAGAGCCGGCTCGTGCCCGTTACGCGAAACCGCGCGGCAGCCGAATCCCTGTCGGCAGGCCGCGACGGCTAGAACGGAGATCGTGATGACCGACGCCGCGCAGCCCTCCCCCAGGGTGTTGGAGATCTCGTGGGGACAGATGGACGTCGAAGGCCTCGGAACCGGCAAGGACTTCATGCTCTACCCAGGCGGCGGCCGGGCCTGGGACTGGTCCGAGACCGAGACCCGGCACAGCCCAGGGATTCAACCGGAGGACGTCGAGGAACTGCTGCGCAACGGCGCGACCGCGATCGTCCTGTCCCGTGGGATGCAGCTCCAGCTTCAGATCGACCCGCGCACACTTGAGCTTCTCGACCGGCACGGCATCACGCCGTACGTCGCCGAGACGACGCAAGCGGTGCAGCACTACAACGAGATGGCCGCGACGCGGCCGGTGGGCGGCCTGTTCCACTCGACCTGCTGACCGGGCGCACCGCGCCCAACGTGGTCCACTACGCGCCATCGACCCGACACGCCGACAGCCTGTCAGACCACACGCATCCGATCAGCCCCAGTCGGCGGACGGACGGGCCCTCCGGTCAGCCCTCGCGCAGTAGGGCGTGGGCGATGGCTCGGTCGGGCGTGCTGTGCCACGCCGGGCCGCCGGCTCCGGACTCCCAGAGCAGGTTCTGCAGTACTCGGCCGAGCATCCAACCGACCGCCCGTTGCCGGTCGACACCCAGCATCTCGGTCATCAGGTCGAAGCGTCTGCGGACCGCACGGGGCACGTCGCCAGTGACGACCACGTCGTTCCACCGGTTGTGCAGGGCGGGAAGCAGCTCGAACGCAGGGTCTCCGGCGAGTGGTTTCGGGTCGATCGCAAGCCACGGCTCCCGAGCGCCGGACGCGGCCGGGGCGGACCCGGCCGACTCGGTCCGGGACGCGAGGACGTTGTCGTAGTGCAGATCCCAGTGCAGCAGCCGGTCACCGGCCTCCGGCAGCAGCTCCTCGACAGCCGCCGCGCACCGCCGGACCAGCGGATGGTCTGCGGCGGGTAGCCGTACCAGCGCCTGCGGCACCCGGTCGAGCATCCCGGCGGCGACATCGGCGAGGCGGCGTATGTCGGGCGGGGCGACCACCGAGGTCAGCCGGGCGAGCAGCTGGCTGAGGATCCGTAACGCGGCCAGGTCGTCGGGGACGACTGCCAGGGTACGGTCGGCATCGAGTCGTTCCAGCAGCATCGTGCCGGAGCTCGCGTCGTGCCGCAGGAGGCGTACCGCGCCGTCGCCGCCCCAGGCCCGCAGCGCCGCCGGCTCACCGACGGTCTCCTCGTCGATCGGCTGCAGCTCCAGCATCGCCGGTGACCCGTCGGCCTGCACGACGGGCAGCACCAGGGCGATCGCGCCGCAGCTCGATGGCCCGTCGCGACGCAGCCCCCAGCTGTCCATGATGGCCGTGGTCAGCTGCGGCAGCGCCGCGATCCAGGCCCGTCCTGCCTCGCCGAAGTACGTGGCGTGGGATACCGCCAGCTGCGCCGGAACCGCAAGGCCCGATCCGCTGGTGGCCGCGCTCACCGCAGTTCAGTGAGGGTCGGTGGCCTTGATGGTGGTGAGGAAGCCGGTCCAGGCGGCCGGGTCGAAGGCGAGCGCTGGGCCGCCGCGGTCCTTGGAGTCGCGTACGCCGATGGTGTCGGCACCGAGGCGGACCTCGACGCAGGCGGCGTTGTTCGCGCTGCGGGAGGACGTGTACCAGCCGCGTGCGGGGGTGTGCTCGGTCATGTCATCTCCTGGGCGACCTGGCGAATCAGGGCGAGGGACTCCTCGAAGCTTAACGCCCGCTCCAGGGTCTCCCCGAAGGTGATCGTGTAGTCGGCGACCCGGCTGGACTGGTCGATGATGTCGCTGGAGGTCAGCACCTCCTGCCAGACCAGGTCCGGCACCCGGGTCGACGGGAACGACAGGATCTGGAACGGCGCTCCGAGCGCCGGGTAGGCGCCGGCCGAGTACGGGATGATGTGCACCCGGATCTGCTCCGGATGGCGGGTCATCAGGTCGGCCAGGTGATCCAGCTGGGCGCGCATCACTTCGGGGCCGCCGACCTGCTGGCGGATCGCACCCTCACCGAAGATCGCGGTGATCCGCAACGGCGGGTCCTCGGCGAGCCGGCGCTGCCGGGCCATCCGTACCTCGATGCGTTGCTCGGTCTCGGTGAGCCGGACGTAGGTGTTGCCACCGCGCAGGATCGCGCGGGCGTACGCCTCGGTCTGCAACAGGCCGTCGATCAGTTCGCTCTGGTAGGTGCGGACGTGGTCGGCACCGGCCTCGTAGCCGAGGAAGCGCAGGAACTCGGCCGGGAAGAGCTGCTTGTACGTGTGCCACCAGGCGCGGGCCATCGCGCCGACCCGCAGCGCCTCCAGCTCGGCGGCCTCCTGGTCGTCGATCTCGTAGATCTTGACGAGCTGGGCGAGCCGGTCGGCGGGGAGTTTGACCTTGCCGATCTCCACTCCGGAGACGTACGCCTGGGTGATGCCGCTGCTGCGGCCGACGCCGACGGCGGTCATGCCGAGCTCCTCTCGGCGCTCGCGTAGCCGGATGCCGAGCTCCATGGCCTGCACGGTCGGCGACATGGCGGGGTTGGCGGGTGCCTTACGGGTCCTCGGTGCACGTGCCATCGGTGACCTCCCTCGCGATTGGATGGTGACCACGACATCACACCAGGTGATCATGAACAACACAATGGGTTGATATAAGCGAGTTTTAGCGCGATGCTTCGTTCACCTCAGCATCCGAACAATGATCAAGGAGGACACTGTGGCCGGACAACTGGCATGGGTGGACGGTGAGCAGCGTGAACGGTACGGATTCTCGCTGTGCCGGGTGGTTGACCCCGGTGGCACCGACGAACGCTACGACCTGCTCGGCGTCATCGAGGTCCCGTTCGACCAGCGCCACCCGGAGCGCGTCGCCGACCAGCTCCACCCGTGGGCGGTCGCCACCCTGCGGGCCGGCGGGTACGGCTTCGGCCACTACCTCGCCGAACTGACCGGCCTCGACGAGGACGGCGAACCGTGGCACCACATCCGCAACGAGAACATCAACTGGTCAGGCACAACAGTGCTGGTACCCGCCGCCGACTGACCCCATGCTGCGGTGGCGACGCAACCCTCGCCTGACGGACGGCAGCGGGATACTGGTGTCCGACGAAGGGATTCGCTCGGTCGAGGCCGATCCCGGGCGTAATGAGCCGGGTCAGCCTCCGGTGCGTCGGGAGTGGGGGTAGGCAGCCGGTCAGGACTCGCCGCGTCGGGCGCGGACCGCCGCGAGCGCCTCGGCGAGGATCGCCTCGGCGTCGGCGTCGCTGCGGCGCTCCTTCACGTACGCCAGGTGCGACTTGAACGGCTCGGTCCGTGGCCGGGCCGGCGGATTGTGCCGGTCCTGCCCGGCGGGCAGCCCGCAGCGCGGGCACTCCCAGGTTTCCGGGGCCGCCGCGTCCACGGCGAGACTGATCTCCACCGCGTGCGCGTTGGCGCACCAGTAGGTGGCCTGTCGGCGGGGTGCGGGTTCGGCCCGCTCGGTGGGCCGGGCCGGGCTGGCACCGACCCGGCTGCCCCGGATCGTGTTTGCACTCGCCATGTTTGTCGCTCCTGTCGTCGGGGAGGGGATGTCACCACCGGCACGAGGCGGTGGTGCGACGCCGGTGAAGCGGGCGTACCGAAAAGAAATGCGCGACCCGTATCAACAGGCCGCGCAAAATCTTACGACGAGATGCGACGGATCACACACCCGTACTCATCGCGACCTTCAGCCACAGGCCGAAGCCGACGATGCAGGCGAACCACACGATGCCGGTCAGCACGGTGTAGCGGTCGAGGTTCTTCTCGGCCACCGAGGATCCGGCCAGGCTGGTGCTCACGCCACCACCGAACATGCTGGACATGCCGCCGCCCTTGCCCTTGTGCAGCAGGATCAGCATGGTGAGTATGACGCTCGTAATCACCAGCAAAACGATCAATACGTAGGCGAACTCGATCGGCATGGCAGTGGTCAGTCCTCTCATCACGGTCGCCGGCTCGCGAAGCGGGGCGAACCGGACAAACCCGAGTGGGCCGACACCCGGGCCACCCCAGGATAGCGGGCCGGCTCGATCCATGCCGACCGGCTCCGACCCGTCTCCGCAGCCATCCACCCGTGTGGTCCGCCGCGAGAAGGGTAGCCGACCGGATGAGACGACAGGGACAGCCCGCCGAGCGGATTCGGGGCCGACCCACCGGCGTCGGCCGGACGCCGGACCGGGCAGCCGAGCGGATCAGCGACGACCTACGCCTGGCCGACACGCCGACGCTGCGGCGACGGCGGTGGTCGGCCGGGCTGACCCTGCTCGCGGCCGGCGCCTACGCGGTGGTCGCCACCTACCAGTACGGCCTGGTGCGGCACCTGCCGGAGCCGGCGCTGCCCTGGCTGGACGCCGACCGGGTGGACGCCAGCGGCGAGGCGTACGCCGCCGGACACACCCCGGATACCGCCCTCGCGCTGGCCAACGCCGGCGTCACCCTCGCCCTGATCGGGACGGGCGACGCCGAGCGGGCGACCCGCCAGCCGTGGCGGCCGCTGCTCGCTGCCGGCAAGGCGGCCGGTGACGCGGCCGCCGGGGCCTGGCTGTTCGCCGAACAGCTCAGCCGGCACCGCCGAATCTGCAGCTGGTGCACCCTGGCCGCCGCCGCGACGACTGCGGCGGCGGTGCTCACCGTGCCGGAAGCCACCCGGGCGTGGCGGCACCTCCGCGGCCGCTCGGCATGAGGGTCCGGCAGCGGCGCGCCCGCCGGGTCGTCGTGGTCGGCGGCGGCCACAACGGTTTGGTCGCCGCCTGCTACCTGGCCCGCAGCGGCTGGCGGACGCAGGTGCTGGAGCAGTCCGACAAGCTGGGCGGCGGTGCCCGGACCGAAGAACTGCTGCCGGGTCACCATTTCAACACCCACTCCGCGGCGCACAACATCATCAACGCCACCGGCATCGTCGAGGATTTGCGGCTGCGTGACGCCGGGCTGGTATACCGCGAGATGGACCCGTTCTCCGTCGCGGCGTTCCGCGACGGCACGATCGTCCGGTTCCACCGCAGCGTCGCGGCCACCGTCGAGTCGATCGCCGAGGTCGACCGGCGGGCCGCGCGGCGGTACGCGGCCTGGATGCGCCAGGCTTGGCCGATCGTCTCCGCGATGCGGACCATGCTGGACCCCGGCACCGGCGTGACGCAGCGACTACGGCGGATGCCGAGCCTGCTCGCAGCGGGTGGCCTGGCGGTCGCCCGCAACGGCGGGCCGGTCGGGCTGGCCCGTACCCTGCTGGCACCGTACGGGCGGGTGCTGCGGGAACAGTTCGACACCGAGCTGGTCCGGGCACCGGTGGCGGCGTTCGCCGCGCACGCCTCCGCGTCGCCACAGCAGATCGGCGGGGCCACCTTCGCGTTCTGGCAGGCGTTCTACCACCAGGTCGGTCAGTGGCATCCGGTCGGCGGGTCGCAGGCGTTGACCGACGCGCTCGCCACCCGGCTGGCCAGCTACGGCGGCAGTTGGCGGGTGCACTCGCCGGTGGCCCGGATTCTGCGCACCGGGCCCGGCACCGACCGGGTCGCCGGGGTCGAGCTGGCCGACGGTACGCGGATCACCGCCGACGCGGTGCTCACCGCCATCGACCCGCGCACCGCCCTGCTCGACCTGCTGGATCCACCGCTGACCGGCCCGGTCGCCGACCGGCTGCGGGCCGCCGGGCGCGGGAACGCCGTACAGGGCCTGGTCCTGCTGGCCACGACCGGGCTGCCCGGCTACCCGCAGGCCCGGCCCGGCGACTGGAACGGACTGCAGTCCTACGTCGACAGCCTCGACTCGCTGTCCGCCGGATTCGCCCAGGCCGAGGCCGGTCATCTGCCGGACGACCCGGTGCCGACATACGCGTTCACGCCGTCGGCGCTGGACGACAGCCTCACCCCGCCCGGCCGGCACACTGTCTACCTGGCCTGCCCATGCGCCCCGTACGAGGTGCGGGGCGGTTGGGACGCCGCCCGGGAGGAGTTCGCCGACCGGATGATCGCCGCCGTCGAGGCGCGGGCACCCGGGTTCGCCGCCAGCGTCGTCGACCGGGTGACGCACACCCCGGCCGACATGGCCCGGCAACTGCGCTGGCCGGGCGCGCACCCGATGCATCTGGACATCAGCCTGGACCAGCTGGCGATACTGCGTCCGACCCCGGACCTTGCCGGCCACCGCACCCCGCTGCCCGGGCTGGTGGTGTCCGGGGCGGGCACCGCACCGGTCGGTGGCATCGCCGGCCTGCCCGGCCGCGACGCGGCGTACGCGCTGATCACCCGGCCGCCCGCGCGGGGCGGGCCCGCCGGCCGCCGATGGCCGTGACGAACTGGGCGGCGGCCAGCTGAATCCCGTACGACCAGGTGGGGTAGGCGTGGGTGGCCTGGGCGAGGCGACCGGCGAACATGCCGGTGGCCATCGCCAGCGCCGGTTCGTGGATCATCTCGCCGGCCCGCCCGGCGACGACGGTCGCCCCGAGGATCCGGCCGCCGCCGAGATTGCCCAGCAGCCGGCGCGGCCCGGCGACCAGGGTGACGAACCCGTCGGTCGCGTCGGCGGTGACCGCCCGGTCCATCTCCGTCATCGGCAGGTACGCCACCCGGCCGCCCCGGCCGACCGACTGTGCCTCGGTCAGCCCGACCCGGGCCACCTCGGGGTCGGTGAAGACCACCCACGGCGTGGCGGACGGATCGTAGCGCTGCCGCCGACGCGACAGCGCGTTGCCGGCGGCGATCCGCCCCATGGCGAACGCGGCGTGGGTGACCGGCATCCGGCCGGTGACGTCCCCTGCGGCGTACCCACCGGGCGCGGTCGTGGCGAGGCGGTCGTCGGTGACCACGTGCCCCCGGTCGTCGACGGCGATCCCGGCGGACGGCAGGTCGAGCCCGTCGGTGGTCGGCCGGCGGCCCGTCGCGACCAACAGCCGGTCGCCATGGACCTGGTTGCCGCCGGCCAGCCGCAGCGCCACGCCGCCGACGTGTTCGCCCGCTTCGACGACCTGCGCGCCCAGGCACAGCGTGATCCCTTCGCGGGCGAACACGTCGGCGATCACCGTCGAGACCGCCGGCTCGTGGCCGGGCAGCAGCCGGTCGGCGACCTCGACGACGGTCACCCGGGTGCCGAACCGGGCGTACGCCTGGGCGAGTTCGCAGCCGACCGGGCCGCCGCCGAGCACGATCAGCGACCCGGGTGCCGCGGCGAGGTCGAAGACCGTCTCGGTGGTCAGGTACGGGACCTCGGTCAGCCCGGGCACCGACGGGACCGCCGGGGCGGCCCCGGTGGCGACGATGTAGCGGCGGGCGGTCAGCACGGTGCCGTCGACGTCGATCCGCCCCGGCGCGACGAACCGGGCCCGACCCCGGCGGACCTCGATGCCCTCGGCGTGCAGCGCGGCGGCGTCCTCGGTGGCGGCGATCCGCGCGATCACCGATCGCATCCGTCGTACGGCGTCGTCGAACGGCAGTCCCCGACCGGCCGCCTCGATCAGCGTCTTCGACGGGACGCAGCCGGTGAACGTGCAGTCGCCGCCGGGCGGCCCGTCGGTGACCAGCAGCACCCGGGCACCGGCGCCGGCGGCGGCGCGGGCCGCACCGAGACCGGCCGCACCGCCGCCGATCACCACCAGGTCGTGTCCGCCGGTCACGGTCTGGCCGCCACCAGCAGGCCGTACCCGATGATCTGCTCGGCGATCGCCGCCCGGGCGGCGGCCAGCACCGCCGGGGCCCGGGTGAAGTCCAGCCCGGCCGCCTCGGCCCGGTCGCGGGCGGTCATCCGGACCAGCGTCAGCCGGGCCTCGATCTGCTCCAGCATGGCGGCGACCGCGGCGTCGTGGCGTTGCGTGTACGTCACCCGCAGCCCGGCGGCGGCCAGCAGGTCGGCGTACTCGGCCAGCGGGCGGGCGTCGGCGACGCAGGCGATCCAGCCGCCGAGCCCGGCGAGTTCGGCCGGCAGCCGGGCCTGGTCGACGGTGACGTCGGTGAGGCCGAGCCGCCCACCGGGCCGCAGCACCCGGGCGAACTCGACGGCGGCGGTGACCTTGTCGGGGAAGGTGCAGAAGGCGCATTCGCAGACCACCGCATCGAAGGCCGCGTCCGGCACCGGCAGCCGCTCGGCGTCGCCGAGCCGAAACCGCACCGATCCGCGGGCACCGGCCGTCACGGTCGCGGCAGCCGCCTGCGTCGCGGCGGAGACGTTGGCCGCCGACAGGTCGACGCCGGTGACATCGGCTTTGTACGACTGGGCCAGCAGCAACGCGGTGGCGCCGCGCCCGCTGGCCACGTCGAGCACCGCCGCGCCGGGACGCAGCGCGAGCCGGTCGGCGAGCCGCCGGGTCAACGCCAGACCGCCCGGGTGGTACGACTCGCCGAGCAGCAACGCGACGACGTCGGAGCCGTACGCGGCGGCGCAGCACGCCTTCGCCTCGGTCCTCGCCTCAGCGGCCACAGCGGGGCCGTCCACCGGACCGGTGGGGCCGGTCACCGGACCCGCCGGCCGACGTTGGTGGTGTCCGGGGCGATTCGGCCGGTGCCGGTGCGTCCACCGGGCCGGGCCACCTTCGATCCGTACGGCGAATCGGTGAGCACCGGCTGCAGCGGCAGCGCGTTGGGCACCACGTCGGCCACCGCGACCCCGGACAGCTGCTCGCGGACCTGTTCCCGGTAGCCGACCGAGTTGTACGCGCAAAACGGGATCATCCGTCCGTCCGGGGTGATTTCTTCGACGCAGCATTTCATCAGCTGTTTGACGTTGAGCGTGTACGGGTCCTGGAAGTCCTGAATGACGATCATGAAGGCCCGGTCGGTGATGTCGGCGATCGCTGCCGGCAGGTTGATTCCGCAGGCGTCGGCGCAGTCCAGCGCCGTCGCGGCGGCCGCCAGCTGCTCGCTGGTGGTCCCGGTGCCCATGAACGCCGACGCCGACCACAGCTTCTCCAACGCCTCGCGGATCGCCAGGTCCGGCAGCACCCGGTTGGCGACGTAGTCGAGGTAGTCGGCGACGTTGAGCAGCCGTGGGATCGGCACCACCCCGAAGCCGGGCTCGCCAGGGGTGCCCTCGCTCAGCAGGTAGGTGATGGACCGGCAGGTCGGGAAGCAGCACGGCACCGGGAAGAAGTCCGACGCGGTGAACCAGTCAGGGCGCTGCGCCACGATGCCGTGGATGATGTCGGAGTTGGTCAGCCGGTGCAACGGGTCGAACTCGACGTGCCGTCCAGCGTGGGTGACCGGCTGGAACGACACCGACCGTACGGCGGGATGCGCCAGCCCGTACTCGATGATCGCGCCGAGTTCGTGGTCGTTGAGCCCGCGCTCGACTGCGGCGACCAGGGTGACGGTCAGCCCGGCGTCGGCGCAGTTGTCCAGCGCCCGCCGCTTGATCTCGCGCAGGTCACGGCCGCGGATCGCCTGGTGGGTGCGCTCGTCGAAGCCGTCGAACTGCAGGTAGATGTTGATCGCCCGGTCCGGGCTGTGCCGCCGGCCGAGTTCGGCGACGAACCGCTTGTCGGAAGCGAGCCGGATGCCGTTGGTGTTGAGGTTGACCGCCTTGATCGGCCGGGCCTGGGCGGCGTCCACGAACTCCAGAATCTGCTTGTGGATGGTGGGTTCCCCGCCGGAGAACATCACCACTTCGGGTTCGCCTTCGGCGGCGACGAACGTGTCGAGCATCCGTTCGCACTGGTCGAGGGTGATCGAGTAGCCGTCGGGCTGGTGGCCGGAGTCGGCGAAGCAGATCGGGCAGTCCAGGTTGCAGCCGGTGTTGACCTCAATGATGCCGAGGCAGGCGTGCTGTTTGTGCTCGGGGCAGAGCCCGCAGTCGCTGGGGCAGCCGTCGACCACGTCGGTCTGGAACATCAGCGGGATCGTGCCGGGCTTGTTGAACCGGGCCGAGTCGAGGTACATCTGCGCGTCGCCGTAGACCAACGCCTCGAACTGCCCGTGCTCACGGCAGCGTTTCCGCAGGTAGACCTTATCGTCGCGGATGTTGACCTGGGCGTCGACGACGACCTTGCACACCGGGCAGATCGACTTGGTGTACTCGATGAAGATCTCGTCGCGGTCCTGTTTGTCGGTCATCGGGCTCCCTCGCGGCACGATGGATCCTCGGGCGACCAGTCCACCATCACCGACCGCAGGTCGGCAAGCACCCACCGCCGCAGGGCTGGCAGCCGGCCAGGCCAAGCGAGACGAGCGCCTCGCCCGGTTCCAGCTCTCCGCCCAACTCGGCCCCTACTCTTGAGGGTCCATGGACAGGATCGCCATCATCGGCTGTGGCGGCAGCGGCAAGTCGACGATCGCCCGGCAACTCGCCCAGGTCCTCGACGCGCCGCTGACTCACCTCGACGCGATCTACTACGACGAACAGTGGAACCCACTCCCGCAACACGAGTTCGCCGCCAAGCAGGAAAAACTCGTCACCGGCGAACGCTGGATCATCGAAGGCGACTACGCCGGCACCCTGCCGATCCGGCTCGCCGCCGCCGACACCGTGATCTTCCTCGACCTCCCCGCCGCCACCTGCCTCTGGGGCATCGCCCAGCGACGCCGCCGCTACCAGGGCGGCCAACATCAGACCGACGGCGTATACGACCGGATCACCTGGAACTTTGTCCGCTACATCCTCGGCTACCGACGCGCTATGCGGCCCCGCGTCCAGAACCTCATTCGAGAACACGGGCCGCACGTCCGGCTCATCTCACTCACCAGCCGCCGACAAGCCAACCAACTGGTCGACCGGCTCCGACGACAAGCCCAACCGTTGACTTCGTCCCCGCCCTGAAGGAACGGGGATTCCCTTGGTCGCGCTCGGGGGTTCCTGTTTCACCGACGACCGCCCCGTCCGAGAGGAGAACT
>NZ_JBHMIQ010000066.1:0-13894 GCF_048060315.1 Micromonospora sp. LOL_013 | reverse complement strand
CATCAGGAGTCGCGCTCGTCCCGCAACTCAGCCGATGTCCGATTTTCAACACGGACAGAACCACCCAAGCCGGAACAACGCCGGGGCCGTGGGACATAACCAAGGCCGCTCGAACTCAGAATTGGCCGGAATGGGCTGCGATGGAGCAGTCAATCGAGGTGGCAAGCAACCGCGCAGTGACCACCATGCGCAACAATCTCGGCAACCCCCTGACCATTGATGACATCGCCCGCGCGGCCACGCTCAGCAAATTTCACTTCACTCGGGTGTTCCAACGGGTCACCGGGTCTCCCCCGGCCGATTCCTCTCCGCCTTGCGGCCACAATACGCTGAGCAATGTACGCCAGTCGAAACAGCACACCCCTATCGTCGCCCAGCGCTCGACGTCGACCACTGTCGCGATTCAGCCGTCCCGAACCCGCGCCGGGACCGACCATTCCAAGGCTTGCTGATCAACAAGCTGTGACAAGGAGGGATGAGGTTTTCGGCATCTACACCGTTTCAGGGCATTCGGGTCACGAGTAGCCGGGCGCCGCCGCAGTGGCGTTGAGCGCCTCGACGACAATCTCCTCCTCGTAGCGGAAGTGCGCGTCGAGCTCCGCGGTGAGCCGGTCCACCTCGTCGCGCAGCAGCAGCGGGTCGCCGGTCGCGGGATCGTAGTCGCCGACCAGCCGCTGGATCTCGCCCTGCAGGTGGGCCACGACCTTGTGCTCTTCGACAAGCTTCTCGAGGGCCGGCCGCAGGGCCGGGAACTGCCGCGCCAGCGCGGGGAAGACACCCATGTCCTCGCCGACGTGGTGCCGGTTGAGCGCGCCGCAGAAGGTCAGGCAGTGCGCCCGCATCTGCTCACCGAGCTCGGGCGCGGGCAGCCGAGGCGTGACGCCGTCGCCGGTAGACATGGCCTCGTCGACCTGGCGGCGCAGCTCGACGAGCTCCTTGCGGAGCCAGTCGTGCACCTCCACCAGCCAGTCGCCCATGCCCTTGACCCGCTCGGCGCCCGGCTCCGGGTCGAGCCGGTGCAGCACCACGACCGGGATCCGGCGCGTCGTGCGAGCCTGGTAGTCGCCGTAGCCGGGGGCCTGCTCCACCACCTTGGCCCAGAGCTTCTCATACTCGTCGCCGTCCGGGATGGCCGCCATCGCGCGGTACTTGTCCGTGCCGAACTCGACGGTCACCGCAGGGTCGTGCCGGATGTTGTGGTACCAGGCAGGGTTCTTCGGAGCGCCCATCGCCGAGGCCACGACGACCGATTTCCCGTCGACCTCCAGATAGCCGAGTGGCACTGTGCGCTGCTCACCCGTGCGTGCGCCGGTGGTGGTCAGCAGCGCCAGCGTGGCGTCCTGGAACATCCCGCCGACCTTGCCGCCGTTCTCGCGGAACTCCTCGATGATTCGACGCTGGAATTCGTTGACGTCGAAGTTGGCGTACGTTTCCGTCATGCAATCCCCATCCCCTGTGTGATCGGATGGAGGACGATTCCCAGCCAGGGACAGGCGCGATGAAACCCCGCAAGCCGTACGCGGTGGCAGACGCGGACTTCACCTGTAATCAGGATTGTCAGGGTCTGCGATCAGGTGCCGAATATGTCGGTCCTGTCAGGGCTGGAAAGCCGCTACCTCCATGCGTAGGCCCATACAGGGCTCGACCCAAACTACCATTCCTCGCGACGCACTGCAACGTGCTCGCGGCACCGTGGTCACGTGACCGAGCGGCGTACCTCGTCGAACGCCTCACGGAAGGCAGCACGCCAGGGACGCAGCGGGGCCATCCCCGCCGGCCACCACCGCTCGTGCCCCAGCACGCTGTACGCCGGCCGCGGCACCCGCCTCGCGAGCCGCTCGCTCGACGTCGGACGGACCGGGGCCGGAACGGCACCGAGGGCCGCGAAGATCTGCCGGCCGAACTCGTACCAGGTCGTGTCGCCGCCGCCGTGGTAGATACCCGCCGGTGCGTCCCCGCTCCACCCAACGCAGCCGAACCGCACGAGGTGGGCCGCCAGGTCACGGGCGCCTGCACCTGCTGGTAGTCATGGAGGTAGCCACCCGGCGGGGCCATCTCCTCGGCGTCACGGCGCACCCAACCGGGCAGCGGGTGACCCAGCAGGCCCGCGACCTCGCCTTCGACCTAGGCGAGCGCGCCAATCGGTCCCGCCGGACCATGATCCGTCCGCCGTCATCCCCACCGACAAGCCCATACGCCGCCGAAGACGCCTCAACGGGATAATCAACGAGTACCACCGAGCAGCCTGAAATGATCATCAAAGCACCAGTTCACCGCCGATGAACCAGTTTTGGCACGGGGCAGGGCCGCGCTGCTCAGGTTGAGCGGCGCGGCCCGTACGGCGGTTTCTGACTGCGGCTCGGCGCGGCACCGGCGGCGCTCAGCCCAGCATTGTCACCTGTGCCGGGGTCGACCGGTGGGTGGTGGTGCCGTCACCGAGCTGCCCGAACGTGTTGTCACCCCAGCACCACAGGCTGCCGTCGATGCGTGCCGCGCAGGCGTGGTAGGTGACGGAGAATCCGTCCGTCCAGGTGGTCGCGGTGCCGACCGATGCCGGGGTCGACCGGTGGGTGGTGGTGCCATCACCGAGCTGCCCGGACGAATTCTTGCCCCAGCACCACAGGCTGCCATCGGTACGGGTCGCGCACGACGAGTCGAGGCTCGCGTCCACGCTTGCCCAGTTGCTGGCGGTGCCGATCCGCAGCGGGGTGGTCTGGGAGCCGACGCCCCCGCCGATCTGGCCGTACCCGTCCTCACCCCAGCACCACAGCGTCCCGTCGACGCGGACCGCGCAGGTGTGTACGTAGCCAGCCGTCACCTCGGCCCACGTCGTCGCGGTGCCCACCTTCGTCGGTGTCGCCCGGTAGCTCAGGATGCCGAGACCGAGCTGGCCGTCCGAGCTACTGCCCCAGCACCACAGGGTACCGTCGGTCCGAACGGCGCAGGTGTGGGCGTAGCCGGTCGTGACGCTCGCCCAGGTGGTCGCCGTACCCACCTGCAGCGGGGTCGTCGCCTTGTAGGGAGACAGGCCGACGCCGAGCTGAGCGTGACGGTTCAGGCCCCAGCACCACAGGGTGCCGTCGGTCCGAACGGCGCAGGTGTGGTTGCTGCCGGTGCTGACGCTCGCCCAGGTGGTGGCGGCGCCTACCTGCACCGGGCTGGTCCGTTTGGTGGTCGAGCCGTCGCCGACCTGCCCGCTGGAGTTGTTGCCCCAGCACCAGAGCGTTCCATCCGTGCGTACCCCGCAGGTATTGCCGCTACCGGCGTCGATACCCGCCCACGTGGTGGCGCTGCCGATCTGAACCGGACTGGTCCGGTTCGTGGTGGTCCCGTCGCCGAGCTGGCCGTAGAAGTTGTTGCCCCAGCACCACAGGGTTCCATCGGTCTGGGTCACACAGGTGTGCAGATTGCCGGCGGCGACCTGGGATGCCGACGTGGCGGCGATCGCCACCTCCCGCGCGTTCCGGTCGGCGGAGCCGACACCTGCAGTTGCTGCGCCCGCCGTGAACCCGATTGCCAATACGGTGATCCCGACGGAGGCCGTCACCGCGACAGCGGTTCGGGCTGCCCGCCGCCATCGCATCCGCAGCCAACTCTCCTGGCGTTCGTTCATGTCCTGTTCTCCCAGACATCGTCGGTTCCGGTGAGGCGGCGTTGCCCCGGCAGGTCACCAGCGACCCGCAACTACATGCCAGTGAACTATACATCGATGCAGATCGAACCCTTACCGAGGCCACGGGACACCGTTGCCAGTGACGGGAATGCCCCGCATGAGAGCACTGTAGGAATACGTCACATGAACGCGCTTTCCTGATGATGTATGGTCAGCCGCGCCACCAGGATCGCGGCGTAGTGCTGGCGGGCCTGCTACCGCCACCAGTACCTACGTGGACAGTGGCAGGCTGGTGGAGGACTGCACGACAGCACCGTCTGCCAGTCGTACGCTGAGGAATGCGACCTTGTCGGCGGCACCTCGCCACGGTTTCTCCGGACACTCCCCGGACATCGACCGAATGGCCGTTGCCTGACAGGTCGGCCACTCCGTCCGGGCAACTGCGACGGCGGCGATGGTGGGCCGTGCCGGCTACCGCGCGCCGAGGTGCTCGGCGGCGTACGCGGTGATCGTCTCGCGGAGGATCCCGGCGAGTTCTGCGCACTCGTCGGTGCTGATGGTCACCGGCGGCAGCAGCGGCATCACGCCGTCGGAGTAGCTGGTCAGCAGCCCGTTGTCCCGGCAGGCCAGCCGGAGCCGGTAGACGTCGCGCACCGTCCACGGCGTACCGTCATCGCGGTAGCGCAGCTCCAGGCCGAGCAGCATCCCCTCACCGCGTACGTCATCGACGTGCGGATCGTCGGCCACCGTGTCACGCAGGATGTCGCACAGCTGCCGGCCACGGTCGCGGACGCCGTCGAGAAACCCGTCGGCGGTGAGGATCTCCAGGACGGCGAGGCCGGCGGCGGCACCGAGCGGGTGCCCGTCGGTGGTGCTGCCATTCGGGAAGCCGAGCCGGAACGGCGGCTCGGCGAGCGCGTCGAAGATCGAATCGGCGACCGCGAGCGCGGCAAGCGGGAAGTAGCCGGCACTGAGACCCTTGCCGAGCACGATCATGTCGGGCGGGCTGGGCAGCCGCTCGCTGACCGTCATCGCCGCGACCCGGCCGGCGCCGGTGGTCACCTCGTCGGCGACGACATGGATGTCCCGGGCCCGGCAGTAGTCGATCAGCGCCGCCAACTGGTCGACGCTGGCGGCATGCAGATAGTTGCCCATCACCGGTTCGACGATGACGGCGGTCACCTGCGACGCGCCGAGCCGGTCGACGACACCGGCGACGGCGTCGAGCAGTCCGTCGCCCCCGGCGACGTGCACCACACGGTCGTCCAGCGGCGCCGACCACTCGTGCAGGATCTGCTCACCGGTGAGCGCGGTGGCCAACGGCCCGGTGCCGTGATAGCTGCCGTGCACCGCGATGATCCGGTCACGGCCGGTCTCGCCGGTCATTCTGCGGTGGAAACGGGACAGCATGCCGGCCGCCTCGGTCATCTGGCTGCCGGTATTGCCGAACCGGATGTGCCGCAGGGTCGGCGGCAGCGTCGCGGCGAGGGCGGCGGCGTACCGCACGGTGACCCGGGGCGGATGCTCGTAGCGCATGACCGTGCCGGACGGCAGCTCGTCGAGCTGGCGGCGCATCGCCGCCTTGACCGGCTCGCACGAGTAACCGAGGGTGACGTTCCACATCGACGAGCGGGCGTCGAGGTAGCGTCGGCCGGCCTGGTCGACGGCGTAGCTGCCGTCGCCGCCGACGAGGAACATGTCCGGGTCGGAGTCGGCGAGGAACTCGCCCATCGGGGTGATGCCGTGCCAGGCGTGGTAGGTGGACCGGTCGATCATCGGATGACTCCTCGGCGAGCGACGGACACGACGCGTTCCTCGTCCGGCAGCAGGGCGGCGCTCAGTGGCGGGCTCACCGGCGCCGGGACCGGCGCACCGGCGAGCAGGTCGAGCCGGTGCGGCGCGACCGCGCCGGCCCGCACCAGATGCAGGCCGAGCGCGGACATGACGCTGACGCCGGCCGGGGCCTCGTCGACCAGGATCACCTGACCACCGACGGCCCGGACCATGGCGGTGACGCCGTCGAGGTCCAGCGGTGCGGCGGTACGCAGGTCGACCACCTGGGCGTGTAGCCCGTCCCGGTCAAGGACGGCGGCGGCCCGCAGGCAGGTGGCGACGGTGTTGCCGATGCCGACGAGGGTGAGGTCGCGGCCGGGGCGGGCGCGGCCGGCGACGCCGAACGGCAGCGCGGCGTCGGTCGGCTCCGGCTCGGGCAGCGACGCCCAGTCGGCGGCGTACAGCCGGGGCGATTCCAGCACCACCACCGGATCCGGGTGCACCAGCGCGGTGCGCAGCAGCCCGGCGGCGGCGTTCGGTGACCCGGGAACCGCGACGACCAGCCCGGGAATCTGGCTGAGCAGGCCGTGCGCGGCGTGTTCGTGCTGGGCACCGAGCTGCTCGCCGCCCTGGGTCAACCCGCGCACCACCACCGGTACGGTGAACTGCCCGTCGGACATGTACCGCCACTTGGTGGCCTCGTTGACCAGCTGGTCGAAGGCGGTGAACAGGAAGGCCGCGCGGGCGATGCTGACCAGCACCCGGCGGCCGAGCAGCGCCATCCCGACCGCCATGCCGAGCATGGTGTTCTCAGCGATCGGCAGCCGGACCATCCGCTCGGCACCGAACAGCTCGATGAGGTCGGGCTGCTGGTACGTACAGAACATGCTCATCGTGGGCTGGTCGGCCAGGGCGCCGCGGACCGCCCCGACGGACGGGTGCCGGCGGGTCATGCCACCGGCTCCCGCACCGTGACGGCCTCCGGCCAGGTGGCACCGGGCGGCCAGGCCGCGGCGGTGACCGCGGTGACCGCGCTCGCCGGATCCGGTCGGTCGGCGGCCAGCGCGTCGGTGAAGACCTCGGCCAGCTCCGCGGTGACCTGCTCGCGAATCTCGACGGTCCGCTCGTGGATCTCGACGGTCCGCTCGTGGATCTCGGCGGAGAGTCCGGCGAGGGCCGCCTCGACGCGGGACAGCGGATCCTGGGCCAGCCAGCGCTCGCGTTCGGCGGCCGGACGGTACTCACCCGGCGGCTGGGGGCCGATCTGGGCATGGAAGTGCCGCAGGTAGGTGTGGGCGACGAGGACCTGCGGGCGGCCGGCCCGGCAGTGGGCCAGGGCCGCCGCCGCAGCCCGGTGCACCGCGGCCACGTCGTTGCCGTCGACCTCGTCGCAGTCCAGCCCCAGGCCGCGGGCGACCTCACCGGGGGTACGGTGCCGCACCAGGTCGCTCGGGGTGTGGTCCTGCCAGCCGTTCTCCTCGCAGACCAGCAGCAGCGGCAACCCGAGCACGGCGGCGACGGTGAGCGTCTCGTAGGCGGCACCGGCGCCGAACGCGCCGTCACCGCAGAACGCGACGACCGCCCGGCCGCTGCCGGCGGTCTTCTCTGCCAGCGCTGCTCCGGCCGCGATCGGCAGCTGTGCGGCCACAATGGAGCTGGCACCGAGCAGGTAGCGGGACCGGTCGGCGATGTGCATCGACCCGGCCTTGCCGCCGCAGACCCCGCCGACCCGGCCGAGGATCTCCCGGGCCAGCCCAGCGGCCGCCACCCCGGCGGCCAGCGCGTGCCCGTGGCACCGGTAGAAGCTCACCACCCACTCGTCGGGCTGTCGGGCGGCCAGCACCCCGACCGCGACAGCTTCCTGCCCGGTGTACGGGTGGACCGATCCGGGCACCTGGCCGGCGGCGGCGCACCGCAGAACCTGCTCCTCGAAAACCCTGATCCGAACCATCTCGCGGTACGCGTCCGACAGGTCCATCATCTGGGCGTTCCCCGTCCCTGCGCCGGCGGAGAACCATGCACCGGCCGCATCGGAAGCAATCATGATCACCTGCTGAATGTCGCTAATTATAGGTGACTGATCGACGCTGGTCGCAATACTGAAATTGGTCGGGTCCGGTCAGGATGTGGTCAGGATGTGGTCAGGTTGTGGGTGGCCACCCGCCGGGAAACGACGGTGGCGGTGCCCAGAAAAGCTACGGCGGCGAAGCAGATCAGGGTGGGCAGCAGCCCCCAGAGTTGCGCTGCGACACCAGCGAGCAGCGATCCGACCGGCACCGCCAGCACCGCGAGCGCCCGACTCAACGCGAGCACCCGGCCCAGCAGCGGGCCGGGTACCACGGACTGCTGCAGCGACACTGAGGCGATCAGCCAGACCGTGGCGCAGTACCCGAAGATCATCTCGTAGACGATCAGGGTCAGCACCGACGGCGTGACGGCGGCCAGCGGGATCAGCATCAGAGCGGCCCCGGCGAGCGGGGCGAACACCGGGACCACCCGGGGATGGCCGAGCCGGGCGATCACCCGTCGCGCGGTGGCCACGCCGACGACGGCGGCGACGCTGTTCACCGCGAAGGTCAACCCGAGCACCCACGGCGACAGGTCGAGGACCCGGTAGGCGTACAGCACGTAGAGGCCGCCGATCGCGGACCCGCCGAGGTTCAGCGCGGCGGCGGTGACCGCGATCCGGACCAGCTCCGGACGGCCGCGTAGCGCCGCCACTCCGTAGCGCAACGCCCGTAGTGGATGTTCCGGCACCGGCGGCGTCCCGCCCGGCCGGGGCCGCAGCGCGGCGAAACCGGCTGCGGCCAGCGCCTGCGCCGCAGCGTTCGCCGACATCGCCAGCGCCCCGCCGAGGGTCTGCACCAGCCAGCCGGCCAGCGCCGGCCCGGCGATCTGGCCGGCCGACTGGGCACCGGCCAGCGCGGCGTTCGCCGGCACCAGCCGGTCCGGTTCGACCAGTTGCGGCACGGTGGCCTGCAGGCCGATGGTGACCAGCCCACCGAGGATGCCGGACAGGCCGGCCACGGCGTACAGCAGCGGCAGCGAGAGCACTCCGGCCAGCGCGGCGACCGGTACGGCCAGCACCACGGCGGCGGTTCCGGCGCTGGCGGCCATGAGCAGCCGGCGCCGGTCGACGACCCGGTCGACGACCACCCCGAGCAGCGGTGCGGCGAGCGCCTGGGCGCCGTACTCGAGGGCGAACAGGGTGGCCGCCGCCACCGGCGAGGCGTGCAGCGCCACCACCGCGACGGTCGGCAGGGCCAGCGCGGCGACGTGGGTACCGACGACGCTGGCGGCCTGAGCGGCGACGGCCGGGCGCAGCGGTCGATCCACCGCGATCGACGTGGCGAGACGGCCGGGCATGGGCACCACTCCTCGGCTCGGTCGGTCGGGTCACCTTCCCACAGCCGCGGTCGCCATCGGAAGTCACGGTGATCAAGGTAAATACCCTTCGCCCGTTTCCTGGCCGCGAACCGACCACTGGCCGGCCCGGTAATGCTTGCCGTTCCGGCGCGAGGTCATTTATGCTCATCACATCGTGCGCCGCAGACGGCGCGCATCCTCGCCGAGGCACACGAATCAGCGCACCGAGAATCTCCTGCTTGTCGTAATCCCGTGACCGACGCTGGGCGGCAAGCCTGTTGGGGAGTTGCCAATGGCACTCATCGATGCCAATGATCTTGATTGCAACGAGTTGGCGTACCGCGTCTTCGGCATGACCCGCGACAAGACGCCGTGGCGCGCCGCGGACATCATCGCCGACGGGCCGGCTGACCCCAGCTGGGAGCGGGCCGAGCTGGCCTGGCGGATGTCCTCGCGCGGCTACTACGCCGAGCAGGCCGGGCTGGTCGCCGCCGCGACACTGGCCGCGCAGACCGAGGACGCGCCGCTGCGGTTCAGCCTCGCCCTGGCCACCGCCGACGAGGCCCGACACGCGGACGCCTTCTACCAGTACGCGAAGCTGGTCGGCGGCGGTGAGCCGGAGCCGGAAGCGCCCGAGCTGATGGAGCCGCTGGACACGGCGCTGACCCGGCTGCCGTACCTGGGCCGGGCGCTGGTGCACACCATGCTGGAGGGGTTCGCCGCCGACGAGTTCATCCTGCTGCACGAGGTGTTCGCCGGTGACCCGCTCGGCCTGCTCTACCACCACGTACGCCGCGACGAGATCCAGCACGTCGCGATCGGCCTGAACTACCTGGCCCGCGAGTCCGCCACGGGCGAGGGGCGCGAGCTGTGGCGCGAGTACGGGTCGCAGTGGCATGAGATCGGCATGCGACTGACCTACCTGGACAAGATCTCGGTGTCCCTCGCCGATTTGACCGGCCGCGAGCCCGACCGGCTGCGGCACTGGTTTCTCCGCCGGCACCGGGCCCGCCTGAGCGCCGGCGGAGTCGACATGGACGGAGGGAGGTGAAGATCTTGACCATCAAGAAGGTCACCATCAAGACGCCGGCTCACGGCACCTGCAAGTACCTGGTCCCGACTCGGAAGGCCGAGAAGTGACCGCGGCCGGCGAAGCGTGGCTAGGACCGCGTGGAGGGCCGAAGACGTGATCGGCCGGATGGGGCGGTCCCGCCCCATCCGGCGCACCTCGGTACGACGCGCTCACCAACTGGAGGCCCGGCCCATGTCCGTATGTCTGGTCGCCATGCCCTGGCAGGCCATCGAATCACCATCACTGCCGATCGGGTTGCTCAAGGCGGTGACCGTCGCCGCCGGGCGGCCCGCCCCGACGGCGTACCACGGCAGCCTGCGCTGGGCCGAGTTCCTGATGGAACGCAGCGGCGGCGAGCTGAGCCCGGCCGACTACACCGAGGTCGCCGAGGTGGGCCTGTTCGACGGCCTCGGCGACTGGGTCTTCGCCGGGGTGCTGCACGACGACCCCGAGTTCGGCGTCGAGACGCTGCGCCGCTACGCGGCCGAGTACGGTACCGGCATAGCCGGCCCTACCGCGATGCGCCAGTACGCCGCCGACTTCGTCGAGCTGGCCGCCGCCGAGATCCTCGCCAACAATCCCCGGCTGGTCGGCTTCACCACCACGTTCATGCAGAACGTGCCGAGTCTCGCGGTCGCCCGGCGGATCCGCCAGCTCGACCCGGGCGTACGGATCGCGTTCGGGGGCGGCAACTGCGACGGCGCGATGGGGATCGCCCTGCACCGCAACTTCCCGTTCGTCGACTTCGTGGTACGCGGCGAAGGCGAGGTCGCGTTCCCGATGCTGCTCGACGCGCTCGACGCTGGTGACGACCTTGACGCCCGGCTCTCGCGGATACCCGGGCTGTCCTGGCACCGGGCCGACGGCACCGCACGGCACAACCCGCAGGGCGCGCTGCTGCCCCCGGCACGCATCCCCACCCCGGACTTCGACGACTGGTTCGACCAGCTCGCCGCATCGCCGGTCGGCGAGTACATCGAACCCAAGCTGGTCCTCGAGGGCGCCCGGGGCTGCTGGTGGGGCGAGAAGCACCACTGCACCTTCTGCGGGCTCAACGGCACCGCGATGACGTTCCGGGCCAAGCCCGCCGAACGCATGATCGCCGAGATGACCGAGCTGGTCGGCCGGCACCAGACCCTCGACGTGATCATGGTCGACAACATCATCGACAACCACTACTACGCCGAGTTCCTGCCCCGCGTCGCCGCGCTCGGCTGGGACCTGCGGCTGCACTACGAGGTCAAGTCCAACCTACGGCCGACCGAGATCGACGCGCTGCGCGCGGCCGGGGTGGCCCACGTACAGCCCGGTATCGAATCGCTGGTCAGCCCGGTGCTCAAGCTGATGGACAAGGGCGTCTCCGGCGTCCACAACGTACGGACTCTGCGCGACTGCGAGTCCGCCGGGCTCACCGTGTCGTGGAACTGGCTGTACGGGTTCCCCGGTGAACGCCGCGTCGACTACGATTCGGTGCTGCGTCAGCTCCCTCGGCTGATGCACCTGCAGCCGCCGGCCGGTTCGTCGCGAATCCTGCTCGAACGCTTCAGCCCGTACTTCGAGAACCCGGTGCTCGGCTTCCCGACCCGCCGGGCCGCCCGGCTCTACCAGCACGTCTACGGCCTGCCCGAGAACGAGCTGGCCGACCTGGTCTACCTGTTCGACACCGAACCCGCCGGCCTGTCCGAGCAGGACGCCGAGCCGTTGAACGAGCTCCTCAAACGCTGGACCGACGGCTATCCGGCCAGCGCGCTGCAGCTGCTCACCGGCCTGGACGCCGACGAGATCGTGATCGTCGACCGGCGGGTCGGCTGGCCGGACCACGAACACCGCATCGCCGACCCCCGGCTGCGCCGCGCCTACGCCGAACTGGAGCACGGCCGTACCGTCCCGGCCCTGGCCGGGCGGCTCGCCGCCGCCGGGCTGCCGGTGGAGACCGACCGGCTGGCGCGGTGGCTGGCCGAACTCGACGACGCCGGGCTGGTCTTCGAGGAGAACGGCCGCTGGATAACCCTGGCGACCACCGCCGAACCGGTCAAGGTGGCTTGAGATGGGTACGGCGACGCTACTCACCGACCGTACCGATCTGGCCGCCTGGTCGCTGCGGACGGTGACCCTGCCGGAGCCGCTGGACTTCGGCCACTCCCCCGAGCAGGACCTGGCCCAGTTGCGTTTCCTGCGCGCGGTGACCAGCCACGCGGTACGGCTGCGCTGGACCCTGCGCGGGCGGCCGTCGTTCCCGCTGGACACCCACGTACACCTGGTCGCGCCGTCGGCCGGCACCGACCAGGCCAGCCGGGCCTACGCCGGCGAATGGGGCCTGGCCTACCGGTACGGCAGCTGCTACTACCGTCGCGGGCCGGGGATGGTGGTGGTCAAGGACGTCCGGCCCGGGGTCCAGGCCAGCCGGATGGTGATCACCGACGGCGCGGACGCGTTCCTGCGGCTGGCCGAGGACCCGTCCGGGGTGCCGGCGCCGGGCGACGTCGACGCGGCCGCCGTCGCCGTCGAAGCCGGGCTGGCCTGCGCCGCCGGCGACGCAGTGCTGATCCTGCCCTACCGGATGCGGCACTGGCCGGTGCCGCACGTGGCAGTGTGAGGCGGTTCGACCGTGACCGCATCCGCGCCGCACGACCCGCAGCCGCACGACCCGCAGCCGCACGACCCGCCGCTGTACCCGTTCCGTGACTACGACGAGCTGGAGCTGGACCCACGGTTGGCCCGGCTGCGCGCCGAGTGCCCGGTGTCCCGGATCCGGCTGCCGTACGGCGGCGACGCCTGGCTCGCCACCCGGTACGCCGACGTGACGACGGTGCTCGCCGACCCCAGGTTCAGCCGGGCCGCCGCCTGCGGTCCGGACGTGCCCCGGCAGACCGAGGCCCCGCCGGTGGCCACCACCATCCTGGATCTGGACCGACCCGAACATGGCCGGCTGAGACGCATCGCGGCCAGCGCGTTCGCCCAGTGGCGCATCGAGCAACTGCGCCCGAACGTCCGGCAGGTCGCCGCCGAACGGATCGACGCGCTGCTGGCCGGCCCGGCACCGGGCGACCTGTACGCGGCTGTCGCGTTGCCGGTGCCGCTGACCGTGCTGTGCCACGTGCTCGGCGTACCGCTGGCCGACCGCGACCGGTTCCGCGCCTGGACGCACGCGCTGCTGATGCCCGGGCCGATGCCGGCCGATGAGTTCCGGTCGGTCGCCGCCGCACTGGAGGACTACCTGCGGGAGCTGATCGCGCACCGCCGTGAGTCGGCCACCGGCGACCTGCTGAGCATGCTGGTCCGGGCGACCGACGACGGCGACCGGATGACCGAGCAGGAGCTGGTGTCGTTCGGTGTGACCCTGCTCGCCGCCGGGTTCGAGACCACGGCCAGCCAGCTGGCCAGTTCGGCGTACCTGCTGCTGCGCCACCGGCGCCTCTGGGAGTTGCTGGGCCGGGAGCCGGACCGGGTGCCGGCGGTGGTCGACGAGCTGCTCCGGTTCGTGCCGCTCAACGGCGGCAGCGGGCTGCCCCGGGTGGCGACCGAGGACGTCGAGCTGGGTGGGGTGACGGTCCGGGCCGGGGAGGCGGTGTTCGCCTCGACCATCTCCGCCAACCGTGACGACGAGGTGTTCCCGGACGCGGATACCTTCGACCCGGACCGTCACCCGACGGCCCGGCATGTCACCTTCGGCTACGGTCCGCACCGCTGCCTCGGGGCCTGGCTGGCGACGATGGAGATCCAGGAAGTGGTCGGCGCGCTGGTCGCGGCGGCGCCGGGTCTGCGGCTGGCCGACCCGGACGGGGTACGGTGGCGCGCCGGGACCATCGTGCGCGGCCCGCTCGCGCTGCCGGTCGACTGGCCGCCTCAGGCCGAGCAGTTCCGGTCAGGTCAGCCGGAGTGACCGCTCCCAGTCCACCGCCACCCGGTCAGGGTCGACGGAATCTACTTTGACCTGCAGCACCCGGCCGGGTGCCACTGACCCGGCAGACGAGGCGTCGAGGTACTCGCCGGTTTTGACCAGGTATCGGACCCTGATGGCTTATTCGGCCGTGTACCCGTCTCCTTTGGTGGGTCAGTAGGGTTGTGTG
>NZ_JBHMIQ010000065.1:0-15581 GCF_048060315.1 Micromonospora sp. LOL_013 | reverse complement strand
TGTCCTACCCGGAGCCTCGCACCCATCGATCAGCGGGCCTACCGCATCCGCCCTGAGCTGCAAGATCAGCTTGGAAAAGGCTCAGTGGTGCTGCTTGGCCAGTTCGACGAAGGAGTGCCACGCGGTCGGGGTGAAGGTCAGGGTGCCACCGTCGCGGTCTTTGGTGTCCCGGACCAGGACTCGGCCAGGCAGGTTGTCTGCCACTTCGACGCAGTCGCCGCTGTTGCCGTTGCTGCGGGTGCTCTTGCGCCAGACCGCTCGGTCGCGGTCGAACGGGTCCGTCGGACTCATCGCATCTCCTCCAAAGCGGCCTCGATCAGCTTGATCGACTCGTCAGGGGTTGCCGCCAGTGCGAGCAACTGCTCGTGGGCCAGCGTATATCTCCGGACCTCGGCGGGGTCGTCGACGTAGAGGCTGCGGGTCCTGATGTCGACGCAGACGACGTCGGGGTCTTCGGCTTCGGCGAACCGCAGGATGATGAAGCCGCCGTCCATCGACATGTAGGCACCGGTGTGGAACGGGATGACCTGGATGGTGATGTTCGGCTGCTTGCTGGACGACGCCAGGTGGGCGAGCTGCTCGCGCATCACATCTCTGCCGCCGACGCCGCGTCGGATGGCCGCCTCGTCGAGGATCGCCCATAGTCGCGGCGCGTCCTTGTTCTTGACGATGGTCTGGCGCAGTAGCCGGGCTTCGATGCGGCGGTTGATCTGCTCGTCGGTCTCGCCGGGTTGCGCTGCGCGGAAGATCGCTCGTGCGTACGCCTCGGTTTGGAGCAGGCCGGGGATCAGCAGGCTCTGGTAGGTGTGGATGCTCTCCGCATCGCCCTCGAAGCCGAGGTAGACCGAGAATTGGCGGGGCAGTAGGTCGTCGAACTTGTGCCACCAGTCACGTTGGCGTGATGCTGCGGCCATGGCGACCAGGGCATCGGCGTGGTCGGGGTCGTCGACACCGTAGAGCTTCACCAGGTCGGCCACGTCCCGGGGTGAGACCGGGACCAGGCCGCGTTCCATGCGGCTGGCTTTGCTGACCGACCAGGTAAACCGGCGTGCCACCTCGTCGAGCGTCAGCCCTTTGGCCGTACGGAGTTCACGCAGCTCGATCCCCAGGCGTCGCCTGCGGATCGAGCCTGAGCCGTTCGCCATGCCGGCCAGTGTGTCAGGTCTGCGGTTCTCCATGGCGGTTCAGGGTAGTCCACACTTGCACGGCTCATGCTATTGCACCAAGCGATTGCACGGCCTAGTCTGCTCATCACAGAAGGCAACCGACGTACCAGGAGGCGTCATGTGGAACCTCTGGCGCTCACCGTCACCGAGTTCGTGACGTTCTTCGCGTCCCGGCACGGCGAGTGCGAGGAGCTACGAGTGAAGCCGCTGATGTACGGCTACCTGCGGGTGGACCGCGACACCCTCGACGGCGACATCCGGCAGATGGAACTCGCCCTCAAGTTCTGGGCCGAGCACGAGGGCTACTGCCTCGCAGGGCTCTTCCATGAGTACGACAGCGCACTGAACCGCCCCGCCCTCACCGCACTGATCGCAGAGATCGGCCGCTCCAACGCCCGGCGCGTGATCACGCCCAGCCTCGCGCACCTCTCCACGCACCCGGTCGTCCAGCACCACCTTCTCGACGTGCTGGAAGACACCGGCGTCCAGGTCCACACCCTGCAAGGAGGAACTAGACCCATGAAACCGCCGCTGTACGGCTACATCCGCCTACTGCCGCCGCACGCCAACACCAGCAACGCCATCGTGGACCAAGCCGAGCAACGCATGCAGCAGTTCGCCGACAGCCACGGCTACGAGCTGACCGCCGTCTTCATCGAACGCGCGACCAGCCGAGCCGCGTTCGACCACCTCATGCATGACCTCCTCGTCGAGGACGCCCACCACATCATCGTCCCCGCCCACGAAACCCTCTCCGCACACCACAGCCACCTCTTCGACGACCTGATCGAAGAACTACACGAGGCAGACGCGCTCATCTTCGATTTCGAAGCCATCGACACCTGCGACAGGAGGATGCGGCCATGCTAGGAATCGGGGCAGTCGTCGGCGCGGCACTGCTCGGCTTCTGCGCCGGGCTGTGGTCGTTCAAAATCAAATCCAGGTGGTGCCCGGACTGCGGGCGTACGACGTACCCGATGGCGGATCGGCGTGGTGAATAGCCGGCTACTCGCCACGCCGGAGCCGAAGCCCGGCGACGTACTGGTCATCGGCCGGGAAGCCAGCGTCCAGTTCGCCGACGACCGCGCCATCCGACTCCGGGTCATCGCCGTCGACCGCAAGTGGACCTACGACGGGTGGATCTGGCTGGCCGGATACGTGATCGACCGGTACGGCAACGCCGCCGAACGGCGGGAGATATTCGTCCAGCGCCACGGACTCTACCGACTACCCCGGCACACAGAAACCCGACCATCGACCAACTGATCAAGGGAGAGAAATGATCACCGAGATGATCCGTGACTGGTGGCTGCGCTGGCTCGACTGGCGCTCCGGCCGGCCGACGGCCTCCCAGCGGCTGCACCACCTGCGCCGCGAGTCGCGGCGACAACGGCAGACGACATCGGCCCGCCACCGCCGACTCGACAGCAACCGGGGACACCACTGGACCACACAGGCGACCGAACTGGTCCCGACCCTGCGCCCGTTGATGACCTACGGCCAGCAACTCGGCTACCGCCTACCGCCCACCACCACATGGTGATGCCGCCAATGGCGATTGGCCGATCGGCGTACGCCAGCGGTACGTCTGCCGGCGGTGGTTATCTGCCGGCAGACGTACGGCTGGCCCGACCGCCGCGACCACTGCCCTGCGCCGGCACCTGCGGCGGACTCGCCGGCCCCGGCGTCTGGCCGACCGACCCGCGTTGCCGGCCCGCCGGGCGCCAGGTACGGCCGTTGGCGTAGACGATCCGGAACCCCAGGTACGCCGCCAGCGGCGCCCAGTGCGACGAGCCCATCCGCAGCTCGGCGGCGTTGTTGTAGACCCCGTTGGCGAGCACGTCGAGCAGCACCGTCTCGAACGCCGCCGACTCCACCCAGTCGACCTCCCGGGTGTAGCCGCAGATCAGCGAGGCCCCGGTGGTGGCGAGGAACTCGCGCATCCGGGCGTCGGAGGCGCGGAGCACGGAACAGCTGCCGAAGTACAGCCGCTTGCCGGCGCACCGGCCGGCCATCTGCTCGGCCACGTCGTCCAGGTCGACGTGGTGCCGCTCGGTCAGGCACAGTTTGGTCGGCTCGCCGTGCATGGCGAAGAAGCCGACCCGGTAGTCGGCGTACTGGCGCAGCAGCCAGCGGTCCAGGAAGTAGGCCAGCTCGTCGGGGGTGGCGGCGTCGCGGTGGATGAACCGGATCCGGCTGAGCCGTTCCAGCAGCTCCAGGGTCGGCAGCACCGAGCCGCGCTCGTTCAGGTCGCGATGCCACTGCCCCTCGATGCAGAAGACGCCACCGCGCGCCACGTCGCCTCCCACCGTCGGATCGCCCGCCGGACCGCCCAGGCCAGCAGCCAGCCCGGACCACCGAGGTCCGCAGCCGGCCCGGCCGCCCGATCGGCAGCCCGGCCGGGCCCGCCGCCCGCCTGTCGGTCCGGTCAGTGACCATACCGCCGGTCAGGCCGGCGGTGTCACCTCGGACCGGGGCACCGCGAGACGGACCACTCCGGCGTCGACCGCCGCCAACTGTTCGACGCTGGCGTAGCCGACACCGCCCGGCAGCGCCGCCGGCTCCGTCGTGCTGATCTTGATGAAGCCGGTACGCAGCAGCCGGGCCGCCACGTCGGGCGCGGTGGCCGGCTCGTCGCCCACCTGCGGGTGGGGCACCTCGTCACCGATCGCGTCCTGCGGATCGACAGCGCCTTCGACCGTCACCGCGTTCGGATCAGCCGGACGGACCAGGGCGACGGTGCCGATCTCGTCACCCCGTGCGTCGATCACCGGCATGCCGGTGGTGATCCGGTCTGTCACAGATGCGTCAGCCGCGTTCATGGAAGTCCGGTTCCCCGTGTCGGCGTGCGACAAACCGTCCGTCGGAGACCTCGCGCCAGGCGCCGGGGCCGTCGATCAGGCGACGGACCGCGTCGTACGCGGACTCCTCGGTGTCGTACTCGGTGAACCGTGACCTGCCCTCGGCGCCGCCGACGCGGGCCTCGACGAACCACCTGTCGGCGTCGGCGCGGAGGAACACGTCCCGCCGGGCCAGCCGCCCCCAACTGCCGTTCCACCAGTGTTTACGCTGCTCCACCCGACGGACCCTATCGAACATTTGTTCGAGTGGGTACGGCGGTGGTGGGTGGCCACCGGATCGGGCGACCGACCCGGGTACGGCGGTCAGTCCGTCTCCGGCCGCTGGTAGCAGGTGCCGCAGGTGGGGTCGTCACAGCGGGGCCGGACAAGGGTGGCCACCGCCCGCCCGCCAGCGGGTTGGGCGGTCGGCCGACCGAGGTCGGCGACGGGTCGGGTAGGGGTTGCGCAGTCCTGGGACGTGATCCCGGCTAGCTGCTCCATGTGTCAAGTGTCACGCAGATCACGTCCCGCCGCCGCCATTTTTCAACTGCTGGGAGTGATAGGGCAACTACGGAGAGGCCTCCGAAGTCAGCGGTCGGTGCGACGGGTCACCAGAGCGTCCCGGATCTCGGTGAGCAACTTGATCTCCTCGCTCGGCGCGGCCGGCGGCGGCTCCTCGCCCCGACGCCGACGCTCCGCGAGCCGGTTCATCGGCATGACGACCAGGAAGTACAGCGCGGCGGCGGTGAGCACGAAGGTGATCACCGCGTTGACGAAGGCCGGCCAGTCGAAGACCACGCCACGGTACTCAAACCCGGCACCGCCGATGCCCTCCTCGCCGGTCAGCAGCACGGACAGCAGCCTGATGAACGGCTCCAGGAACGACTTGGTCAACTGGGTCACCACGGCGGTGAACGCCGCTCCGATGACGATGCCGACCGCGAGGTCGACAACGTTCCCGCGCAGGATGAAATTCTTGAAGCCGTTGATCATGAGGGGCACTCCCGGCAGCTGAGCGGAACAATCGGTCGACAACCTACCGCGACGATCTGCCCGCCCCGCCAGCGCACGCCCCGCCGCCCGGCCCCGGCAGCGCGGTGGAATGCCTGGTGACCGGCTGTCGTTGTGCATGGTCCGCCCCCGCACCGCACGACCACCTGGAACGGCGATCCCCCCGGCACGGAGAGGTGGACCCCCCATGAACACGATCATCACCGGTACGCTCCGCGACAAGCTGCGTAACACCGCCCTCGGCATCGCCGGGTTGGCCCTGGCCGGCGGCGCGATCGCCGCCCCCGCTCTGGCCGCCCAGCACACCCCCGGCGTCCAGGCCGCCACCCCGGACACCGCCGTCACCACCAGTGACACCGGCGCCACCAGCGACCGCGTCGACACCGGCAAGCTGACCCCGCACGGCGTGCAGGGCGAACAGTCCCGCATCACCCTGTCCGGCGAGCAGACCGACAACGTCAAGGGCATCATCGCCGCCACGAAGAAGGCCGGCATGGACGAGCGGGCCGCCGTGGTCGCCATCGCCACCGCCCTGCAGGAGTCGAAGCTGGAGAACCTCGGCCACCTCGGTGACCGCAACGACCACGACTCGCAGGGCCTGTTCCAGCAGCGTCCGTCGTCGGGCTGGGGCACCGTGGAGCAGATCACCGACGTGGAGTACTCCACCACCGCGTTCCTCGACGCCCTGAAGCAGGTCGACGGCTGGCAGGACATGCCGCTGACCGAGGCCGCCCAGACCGTCCAGGTGTCGGCGTTCCCGTTCCACTACGCCCAGTGGGAGACCCAGGCCGCCGAACTGGTCGCCCAGCACTGGAACAGCTGACCCACCGCACCATCCGCAGCAGCGCGCCGCAGCGCAGCACTACCGCGCAACGCCGCTGGTCAGCACGAGGGCCGGGCCCCGCCCCCCGGGGCCCGGCCCTCGTTGCGTGAGCGTCACGGGCAGGTCTTGCGCAAGCGGTCTCGGGTCAGTCGGTGCCGAGGTAGACGGCCGCCTCCCGGGCCGCCCGATCCGGGTCCCCGTCGCGGATCGCCGCGACCAGGCGGGCGTGGTCGACGTGCCGGTCCGGGTGCAGGTCCGGGCCGACCGCCTCAGCGACGGTGGCCCGCATCGCCGCGCCGATCGAGTCGTACAACTCGGCCAGCATCACGTTGTGTGCGGCGGCCATGATCGCCCGGTGCAGCGTCAGGTCCGCGTCGACGAACCGGGCCAGGTCGCCCCCGCGCCAGGCCGCCTCGCGGTCGGCCAGCGCCGCGTCCAGTGAAGCCACATCCGCCGGGGTACGTCGCTGCGCCGCCAGCCGGGCCGCCTCGACCTCGAACGCCCGGCGGACCTCCACGGTCTCCCGCCACTCGGCGGTAGCGCAGCGACGGGCCACCGCGCCGGCCAACTCGTCGGTGGAGATCACGTAGGTGCCGGAGCCCTGCCGACACTCCAGCACACCGGCGTGCACCAACGCGCGTACCGCCTCCCGGACCGTGTTGCGCCCAACGCCGAGCGCCTCGGCCAGCCGTGGCTCGGTCGGGATCCGGGTGCCGAGCGGCCAGTCGCCGGCGGCGATCTGTTCGCGCAGCGAGTCGATCGCCTGGCGGACCAGAGTCTGCCGGGACCTGCGGGAAGTGCCGGACTGGCCGGCAGGTGCCGGCGGGGAAGCTGCCGAGGGTGTCATCGGTTACATCACCCGACCATAAATCATCCCATGATTTTAGGATGGGTGACATGACTCCGCCAACCGCCCTCACCGGCCGCCCGGATACCCGGACCGCACCGGGGTCGACCGTGCCGAGGCCGGCCTCATCCGGGCCGGCCGCACCAGGGCGGTCCCGGTCGGTGCAGGCCACTGCACCGGCCGGGACGGCGACCGGCGGGGCCGGCCGGCGCGGCACGGTCGTGGTGCTGATCGCGATGATCCTCGTCGCGCTCAACCTGCGGCTCGCGATCACCAGCCTCGGCCCGCTGCTGGACGAGGTCCGTACCGGCCTGGCACTGTCCGGCCTACTTGCCGGCGTGGTGACCATGCTGCCGGCGTTGGCCTTCGCCTCGGTCGGCGCGTTCACCCCCTGGCTGGTCCGCCGCTTCTCGCCACCACGGCTGCTGGTGGCTTCGATGGCGGCGCTCGCCGCCGGTCAACTGCTCCGGGTCACCACCAGCTCCGCCTGGCTGTTCGTGGCGACCAGCGCCCTGGCCCTGGCCGGGATCGCGGTGGCGAACGTGCTGCTGCCGATGCTGGTCCGGCAGTACTTCCCGCATCGGGCCGGCCTGGTCACCGGTGCGTACATGATGTCGTTGACGATCGGCGCGTCGGTGTCGGCCGGCACCGCGGTCCCGATCGCCCACGCGGCCGGCAGTTGGCGGGCCGGACTCGGCTTCTGGGCGCTGATCGCCGTCGCCGCCGCGGCGTTCTGGGTGCCGGTCGCTTGGCGGGACCAACGACGCCCGGCGGCCACGGTCGTCGGTGCGACAAAGCGGGGCGCCGGTCTGCGGCCGCTGGCGCGGCCGGGCGCGACGGCGGTGATCCGACCGGGTCGGACCCGGCTCGGTTGGCTGATGGCCGGCTTCTTCGGCGCGCAGTCGTTCGGCGCGTACGCCCAGATGGGTTGGCTGGCGCAGGTGTTCCGCGACGCCGGTTTCCGACCGGAGACCGCCGGTCTGCTGCTGGCCGGGGTCACTGCGGTCGCTGTCCCGATCGCGCTGCTGATGCCGACGCTGGCCACCCGGATGTCGAGTCTGCGGCCGCTGGTGCTCGGTACCGCCGTGGCGTCCGCGCTCAGCTACGTGGGGCTGCTCTGGCTGCCGTACGAGGGTGCCCTGGCGTGGATGGTGCTGCTCGCGCTCGGCCAGGGCACCTTCCCGCTGGCGCTGGCAATGATCGGGCTCCGGGCCCGGACCGGGGCCGGCGTCGTGTCGTTGTCGGCGTTCACCCAGAGCGCCGGTTACCTGATCGCCGCGCTCGGCCCGCTCTCGGTGGGTCTGCTGTACGAGCAGACCGGCGGCTGGTTGGTGCCGATCGGTCTGCTCGGTGTGGCGCTACTGGTGCAGACCGGTACGGGCTGGGCGATCGCCCGGCCCCGCTGGATCGAGGACGAGGCGGGCACCGCCCCGGTCAGTCGGCCGGAGCCGGCTGGGGGGCCGAGACCGCTTCGTCGACGGTCGGGAAGGTCTGTAGGACCTCGACCAGGCCGCTGACCTCCAGGATGCGCAGCACCCCGCGCTGCGGTGCGGCGAGCCGGACGACGCCGCCCGCCTCGTCGCACCCGTTCTTCGCCCGGACGAAGACCGACAGACCGGTGGAGTCGCAGAACGACACGTCGGCCAGATCGAAGACCAGCCGACTGCGACCTTTGTCCAGTAGATCCGTTATCTGGTCCTGGAGTTGGGGTGCGGTGGCCATGTCCAACTCACCACCGACCGACACGACGACGATGTCGCCACGCTGCTCCGTCTGCACCGTCAGGGACATTCGAGACCTCCAGCCATTCCGCTCGAACGGTACTCCACTTGCTGTCGTCCGCGCAGGACCGGGAGTTCGTTGCCCGGTCACCATAATCCCCCAGGCCGGTCGGCGACCCGCCGCAGCCGGCGTCATCGCGGCGACGGCGGGTCGCACCCGGCTGGCCGGGTCAGCCGGCCAGCCCCACCCGGTCCAGAATCCAGGCCGTGACGAAGGCCTCCTCGTGCCAGGCGTCGTAGCGCCCGCTCGGGCCACCGTGACCGGCACCCATCTCCGTCTTCAGCAGGTATGACCCGCCGGGGGCGACCGCGCGCAGCCTCGCCACCCACTTCGCCGGTTCGTGGTAGAAGACCCGGGTGTCATTGAGGCTGGTCACGGCCAGGATCGGCGGGTAATCGACGGCGGCGACGTTCTCGTACGGGGTGTACGAGCGCATGTACGCGTACACGTCGGGGTCCTCCAGGGGGTTGCCCCATTCCTCCCATTCGGTGACCGTCAACGGCAGCGTCGGGTCGAGGATCGTGTTCAGCGCGTCCACGAACGGCACCTGCGCCACGATGCCGCCGAACGCGTCCGGGGCGAGGTTGACCACCGCGCCCATCAGCAGCCCACCGGCCGAGCCGCCCCGGGCGATCAGCCGGTCCGAGGTGGTCCAGCCCGCCTTCACCAGGTGTCGGGCGCAGGCCACGAAGTCGGTGAACGAGTTCTTCTTGGCCATCATCTTGCCGTCGTCGTACCAACGCCGGCCCAGCTCACCGCCGCCTCGCACGTGCGCGACAGCGAACACCACGCCACGGTCCAGCAGCGACAGCCGGGGCACCGAGAACCACGGGTCCATGCTGATCTCGTACGACCCGTACCCGTAGATCACGCACGGCGCGGAACCGTCCCGGGGGGTCCCGGCGCGGCACACCACCGAGATCGGCACCCGGGTGCCGTCATCGGCGACCGCCCATTCCCGGTGCTGCTCGTAGCCGGCCGGGTCGTAGCCGCCGAGCACCGGCTTGCGCTTGCGCAGCGCCAGGTCACGGGTGACCAGGTCGTAGTCGTAGATGGAGTCGGGGGTGATCAGCGAGGTGTACCGGATCCGCAGGCTGGTGGTGGTGTACTCGGGGTTGGCGTCCAGCCCGACGCTGTAGATCGGTTCGGGGAACTCGATGTCGAAGGTGTCGGTGCTGCCGACCGGGAGCACCCGCAGCCCGGTCAGTCCGTCAGTACGCAGCGACACCACCAGGTGGCTGGCGAACGCGTCCACCGATTCGAGCCGGGTGCCGGGGGTGTGCCCGATCAGCGGAACCCAGTCGCCGGGGGCGTCCACAGAGGTGTACGCGAGGGCGAAGTCCTCGGCGCCGTCGTTGTGCAGGATCAGGAACCGGTGCCCGTGGTGCTCGACCGAGTAGTCCACCCCCTGCCGACGCGGGGCGATGACCACCGGCTCGGCGGTCGGGTCGGTGGCCGGTAGTGCCCGTACCTCACTGGTGGTCTTGCTGTGCGCGTCGATCAGGATGAACCGCTCGGAGCGGGTCAGCTCGACGCCGACCCAGAACCGTTCGTCGTCCTCCTGGTGGACGACGACGTCGCGGTCCGCGCCGGTGCCGATCTGGTGGCGCCAGACTCGGTACGGGCGCCACGCGTCGTCCACGGTCAGGTAGAACAGCGCGCTGCCGTCGGCCGCCCAGGCGGTGCCGTAGAAGGTCGACGGCACCTCGTCGGGCAGCACCTCGCCAGTGGACAGGTCCTTGATCCGCAGGGTGAAACGCTCGTCGCCGGAGAAGTCGGTGGAGTACGCCAGCCAGCGGCCGTCCGGGCTGACGTCGAAGGTGCCCAGCGCGAAGAAGTCGTGCCCCTCGGCGAGGGCGTTGCCGTCGAGCAGGATCTCCTCGCCGTCGATCGACACGCCGTCGACAGTGGCCGGCGGGGCCGACTCGCCGGGCCGGACCGCGAGCCGGCAGTGGATGCCGTACTGCCGGCCTTCGACGGTCCGGGTGTAGTACCAGTGGTCGCCCTTGCGGGTCGGCACCGACAGGTCGGTCTCCTGGGTGCGCCGCTTCGTCTCGCCGAACAGTGTTTCGCGCAGCGCGGCGAGGTGCGCCGTGGCACCCTCGGTGTAGGCGTTCTCCGCCTGCAGGTAGGCGATCGTGTCCGGGTCGTCCTTGGCGGCGAGCCATGCGTAGTCGTCGACGACCGTGTCGCCATGGTGGACGCGCTCGGTCGGGACACGCTTGGCGGTCGGCGGAACCGGTGTCTGGGTCGTCACCCGGCCACGGTACCGCCCGGAGCGGGCTGCCCGGTCGCGGCGGCACGCCGCACGGCCATCCGGATCGATTAGAACACGTGTACGATCAGCGCGAGGAGGGGGTGACTCGACGGTGATTCAGGACATGGCCGCTCGACTGGCTGAGATCTGTGGTGCCGCGCACCTGCGCGACGCTGGCCCCGACGATGAGGTGGCGGCCGCCGCTCCGCGTTGGGTGGCGGCACCGGGCACGGCCTCGGCGACCGCCGAGGTGCTGCGGCTGTGCGCCGATCGGGATCTGACCCTGATCCCCCGCGGCTCCGGCAGCAAACTGGACTGGTGGACTCCTCCGTCCCAGGTGGACGTCGTGCTGGACACCTCCCGGCTGACCGGCGTCTGGCACCGCCCGCCAGGATCACGCACCGTCCGGGTCGGCGCGGGCACCCCGCTGCACACCGCCCAGCAGGCCGTCGGCCGGGCCGGCTGGCGGATGCCGCTGGACCCGCCCTCCGCGTCGGCGACGGTCGGCGGGATCGTCGCCACCGACGAGACCGGACCGTTGAGCCACCGGCACGGTCCGCCGCGCCGGCACGTGACCGGGGTCGACTACGTCGATGCCGCCGGGCGGCTGGTCCGGGCGGCATCGGAGACTGACGCCGGTGACGAACTGCCCCAGCTGCTCTGCGGTTCGCAGGGGGCCCTGGCGGTACTGGTCGCCGCGACGGTCCGGCTGCAGCCGGTGCCGGCCGACCGACGCTGGGTGCGACGTACCGTGCACACCCCGCTGGAGGTACGCGACCTGGTCGGCGAGCTGACCGTCGACGGGCTGCACCCGGTGGCGGTCGAGCTGGACCTGCCGGCACACGCCGCGCGCACCGTCCGGACGCCCCAGGTGCCGCCCGGCGGGCAGCTCGCGGTGCTGTTCGAGGGTGAGCCGGGTCTGAATCGGCGACGCGCCGGCCGGGCGGCGGCGCTGCTCGGCGGCGACGCCGTCGATACCGCCCGACCGCCGGTCTGGTGGCGGCGTTACCCGTTCACCGCCAGCGACATCGCTCTGCGGCTCGACGTACCGGCCGCGCACCTGCACGCCGCGATCTACGCGGTGCGCGACGCGGTCGGCGCGCCCATCGATGTTCGCGGTTCGGTCGGCACCGGCCTGGTGCACGCCGTACTTCCCAAGTCGACCCCGCCGGAGCGGGTCGCCGAGACCCTGGCGACGGTTCGGGCGGTGCTGCTGGCGCGCAGCGGCAGCTGCGTGGTGCTGACCGCGCCCACCGAGGTCCGACAGGCCGTCGACATCTGGGGCCACCGGCCGGGCCTGCCCCGGCTACTTGAGCTCAAGCAACGGTTCGACCCGCAGCACCGGCTGGCGCCCGGCCGGTTCGCCGCCGGCTCGTTGCGTACCACCAGGACCGCGATGTCGTCGCGAGGTGCCTCGACCGAGAAGTCCAGCGTCGTGGTACGCAGCCGGGCCGCCACCACGTCGGCGGAGAAGCCGGCCAGCGGTGCCGCCGCGCGGCGCAGCCGCTCGGCGCCGAACAGCTCCCGCCCGTTGCGCCGCTCGGTGATCCCGTCGGTGTAGAAGACCAGCGAGTCGCCGGGTGCCAGGCTGAGGTCCACCGACGGTGCGACGATCTCCTCCAGCAGCCCGAGCGCCGTGCCGCCGGCGCCGACGAACCGGGCCTGCCCGTACCCGCTGATCAGCACCGGCCGGTCGTGGCCGGCCAGGTGCAGCCGGACGTCCAGCTGTTGGTCGGCGGTCACCGTCACGGCGGCCATCGCGAGCGTGCAGTAGCGGCCACCGCCCCGTTCGACGAGCGTGTCGTTGAGCCGGGCCAGCACCTCCGGCAACGCCTTGCCGTCGCGGACCAGCACCCGGATGACGTCCCGGACCAGCCCGGTGACGGTGGCGGCCTGCACCCCTTTGCCGGACACGTCGCCGACCACCACCAGCCAGCGGCCCTCCGACAGCGGCACCACGTCGTAGAAGTCCCCGCCGACCTCGACCGCGTCGCCGCTGGGCACATACTCGGCGGCCAGCCCGATCCCGCCGATGGTGGGCAGTCCCGGCGGCAGCAGTGACTGTTGCAGGGTGTGCGCGACCCGTCGGCGTTCCTGATGGATTCGGGCGTTGTCGATGGCCAGCGCGGCCCGCCGGGCCACGTCCTCCAGGACCGACACCTCGTCCGGGTCGTGCCGGTGCCGCTGGTGCCGGCCGACCGCGAGGGTGCCGAGACGCTGGCCCCGGGCCACCAGCGGTACGGCGAAGCCCTCCATCGGCGCGCCGAGCGGCACCTGTGATCCGCTGCGCGAGGCCTCCCGCAGCCGGGCCAGCACCGAGTCGGGGCCGGACTCGCGCAGCGCGGCGTGCAGCGTGGGCAGGACCGTCTCGTCGGCGTGGCTCGCGGCGGCCAACTGCAGCTGGCCCCACTCGTCCGCGGTGTGCACCGCGCACCACCGGCCGAGCCGGGGCACCACCAGCTGCGGGATCAACGCCATTGTCAGGTCGACGTCGAGTGACTGGGCGAGCAGTTCACTCGCCTCGGCCAGAAAGGTCAGCCAGGTCTGCCGGCGCAGGTCGGCGCGGCGCAGCCGGTCGTTCTCCAGGTGCAGCGAGAGCCGTTCGGCGACGAGCGCGGCCAGCGGCCGGGCGTAGTCCGACGGTGCGGCGTCGAGTTCGAGTTCCCCGGAGTACGGCCGGTGCACGGTCAGCGGTACGCGCAGCAGTTCACCGAAGCGCGGCTGCCGGCCGTACCGCGCCAGGATCTGGACCCCGTTGCCGTCGCCACGGTCCAGCCGGACAGTGCCACCGGCCGCGCCGACCAGGTCCGCGACCCGGGCGAGCAGGCTGCCGGCCAGGTCCGCGAGCGGATCGTCGGCATGCGGTTCCGGCCCGGCCTGCATCAGCGCGGCGAGTGTCCCCGCGCTGGGCGCGGCCGGCGGCCGGGTGTGGTGATCATCGTCGGCGGCGGGTGCCGGCCGGGTGTCGGCCGGCCACGGCGGGAACCAGTCGTCCGGTGCCGGTGGGGTGCCGTGCCGGTCGAGCCGGAACCAGACCCCCTTGCCGGTCCGCAGGTGGGTGGTGCCCCACCGACTGGCGAAGTGGTCGACGAGGAGCAGTCCCCGGCCCCGCTCGGACACCTCGGAGATGTTCTGCCGCTCGTTGCGGGGCAGCGCGGCGACGTTCTCGATCGGGCCGGCGGCGAAGTCGGTGACCGTGACGGTCAGCCCGACCGGGTCGGCCACCACCTCGATGATCAGCTCGGTGCCGGCGTGTACGACCGCGTTGGTGGACAGCTCGGTGGTGAGCAGCAGCGCCTCGTTGATCAGTTCATCCAGGGCGGCTTCGGACAGTACCGATCTGACTACCGCACGTGCGGTGGCCGGGGTCCGTCGGTCGGCCGGCAGACGAACCCGCCGGACATGCTCACTCCCGGTGCCGGTGGCGGAACGCTCGGCCCTAGCTGTCACCTGCCGGTTCCTCCGATCCCCTGACCGATTGGTGCGGGCATGCGCCTCGCATCTGCCACGGTAGTCGAGCAATGATGAGGTCAGCCCACTCCAAGAGCTGAGCGAGGAGTTATGACCAGCGCGAAACAGCTGTCCTCCGACCAACGGCCGGCGATCGACGAGACCGCGCTGCTGACCGAGCTCGCCGAGGCACTGCGCCGGGTGGGGCAGGGGGATCTGAAGGTACGGCTGCCCCGCCGGGTCGGGGTGGCCGGCGAGGTCGCCGACGCCTTCAACGAGGTGGTCTCGCTGCAGGAACGTCAGCACCTGGACCTGCGCCGGATCAGCCGGATCGTCGGCCGGGACGGTCGGCTCAGCGAACGCCTCGACGAGGAGGGCTTCGGCGGTGCCTGGGCGGACAACCACCAGGCGATCAACGCGCTGATCGACGACCTGGGTCGACCGACCACCGAGATCGCCCGGGTGATCCGGGCGGTCGCCGAGGGTGACCTGTCCCAGCACATGGAGCTGGAGATCGACGGACAGCCGCTGCGCGGCGAGTTCCTGCGGATCGGCCGGACGGTGAACACGATGGTCGGCCAGCTGTCGTCGTTCGCCGACGAGGTCACCCGGGTCGCCCGGGAGGTGGGCACCGAGGGCAAGCTGGGTGGCCAGGCGCGGGTCAAGGGGGTCTCCGGCACCTGGAAGGACCTGACCGACAACGTCAACTCGATGGCCTCCAACCTGACCCACCAGGTCCGGTCGATCTCCCAGGTGGCCACCGCGATGTCGCGGGGCGACCTGTCGCAGAAGATCACCGTGTCGGCAAAGGGTGAGGTCGCCGAGCTCGCCGACACGATCAACATGCTGACCGACACGCTGCGGTTGTTCGCCGAGCAGGTCACCCGGGTCGCCCGCGAGGTCGGTACGGAGGGCAAGCTGGGCGGGCAGGCCCAGGTGCCGAACGTGGCTGGCACCTGGAAGGACCTGACCGACAGCGTCAACTCGATGGCGTCGAACCTGACCGCCCAGGTACGGAACATCGCCCAGGTCTCCACGGCGGTCGCCAAGGGCGACCTGTCCCAGAAAATCACCGTCGCCGCGCAGGGCGAGATCCTGGAGCTGAAATCGACGGTCAACACGATGGTGGACCAGCTGTCGTGGTTCGCCGACGAGGTCACCCGGGTCGCCCGCGAGGTCGGTATCGAAGGCAAGTTGGGTGGTCAGGCCCAGGTCCGCGGGCTCTCCGGGACGTGGCGTGACCTCACCCAGAACGTGAACCAGCTGGCCGGCAACCTGACCAGTCAGGTTCGTAACATCTCCCAGGTCTCGACGGCGGTCGCCAAGGGCGACCTGTCGCAGAAGATCACCGTCGACGCACGCGGCGAGATCCTCGAACTCAAGTCGACCGTCAACACCATGGTCG
>NZ_JBHMIQ010000064.1:0-15795 GCF_048060315.1 Micromonospora sp. LOL_013 | reverse complement strand
GGGCCGGACCCCGTACCCCGGGGTCCGGCCCTTCGACGTATGCCCAGGCCAGGTCAGCCGGCCGCAGCCGCCGTCCGGTATCGGGCGGCTAGGTCGGCGGCGCCGACGGTGGTGAGCCGGCCGAACAGGCGCAGCCGGGCCATCCCGCCGTCGGGATGGATGTCCAGCCGGACGTGGCTGACCGGGCGGGGCCGGTCCAGCCGGAAACGGTGCCGGGTGTCCGGCTGCAACGGGGTCAACGGCAGCAGCTCCGGCCAGTCGGTGGAGTCAACGCCGGAGCCGCCGTCGAGGGCCGGATCGGTGCCGGTGAGGTCGGTGCCGAGCAGCCGGGCCGCCGCCGGGGCGTTGCCCTTGAAGTGGCTGGTGTCCAGCTCGACGAACTCGACGACGCCGACGGCACAGAGCCGGACCTGGACCCAGTCGTTGCCGTCGTCGCGGCGGCGGGCGGTCTCCCAGCCCTCGCCCATCGTGCGGGCCGGCCCGGGTAGCAGCAGCTGCTGCGGGGATCCGTAGAACCGGTCGCTGCACGCCTCGACCCGGCCACCGTGCTCGACCGCGGCAAGGTCGAGCACCTCGGTCAGCAGATCCGGGTCGGGCACCGGCTCGCCGTACACCCGCAGCCGGGCGACCCCGCCGTCGGGAAAGATCGTCAACCGTACGTGGGTCTGCCGTGCCGGCACGTCGACCGGGACGACCAGCTGGCTGTCCCCGGCCAGCGCGGTGCGGGGCACCAGCGGGGTCCACCGCGCCGCGGCGAGTTCCTGCGGCCTGGGATAGCCGTCGAGTGAGCAACCGTCCACCGCCGCGTACGGCGGGTAGTTGCCGGTGAAGTGCGCGGTGTCGATCAGCACGGCCCGGACCACCCCCGGGGCACCGAGCCGGACGACGGCGTGGTCCGCGCCGGGTTGGCGACGGCGGCGGGTTTCCCAACCGTCGTACACCTGGCCCTTCGCCCCGAAGGTGCCGGCGGCGAAGACCGGCGGGCGCGGGTCGACCAGGTTGTCGGCGGCGGCGAAGAACTCGTCGTTGGCGGCGACCACTCCCCCGCCGAGGGCGCGGGACGCCAGGTCGGGCAGTCGGGTCGGGTCAGGCCCGTCCGGCGGACCGGGCGGTGGCGTGGATACGTGACTACCGGTCAACGGTCCCCTCTCGCGACAACAGGCGGCCGCGCGGCGCATCCGGGGTGACCGGTGCGCCGCGCAGCCAGGTGGCCCGGACGATGCCGGTCAGGCGTCGTCCGGCGTACGGGGTGATCGGATGACGTTGCCGCAGCCGGCCGGGATCGACGTCGTAGCTCGGCGCCGGGTCGAAGGCGACCAGATCGGCGTCGGCGCCGACGACGAGCCGGCCCTTGGTGGGCAGCCCCACCAGGTCGGCCGGCCCCTGGCACATCCACCGGACCACGTCACCGAGACCGAACCCGCGCCGACGGGCTTCGGTCCAGATTGCCGGCAGCCCCATCTGCACCGAGGCGATACCGCCCCAGGCGGCGGCAAAATCCCCGGTGTCGGGTGCCTTCAGCGCGGGCGGGCAGGGTGAATGGTCGGAGACCACGCACGAGATGGTGCCGTCGGCCAGGGCTGCCCACAGCGCGTCCTGGTTGTCGCGTTGCCGGATCGGCGGACAGCACTTGAACTCGGTGGCCCCGTCCGGGATCTCCTCGGCGGCCAGGGTCAGGTAGTGCGGGCAGGTCTCGGCGCTGACCGGCACCCCGGCCCGCCGGGCAGCGGCCAGCACCGGCACCGCGCCGGCAGCGGACAGGTGCAGGATGTGCAGCCGGGCACCGACCCGGCGGGCGACGTCGATGGCGGCGGTGACCGCCTCGATCTCGGCCGCCGGCGGCCGGCTGGCGAGGAAGTCCCGGTAGCGGGTCGAGGAGGCGGCGGCCATGAGCTGGTCGGGTTGCTCGGCGTGCACCACGAACAGGGCGGGTACGGCCGCCAACGCGGCGGCGAGCTGACCGGTGTCCAGTGGGGGGAACTCCGGCACCCCGGAGTCGGCGAGGAACGCCTTGAACCCGAAGACCCCGGCGGCGTACAGGTCGGGCATCACCTGCTGGTTGCCGGGGACCGCGCCGCCCCAGAAGCCGACGTCGACATGGCACTGCCCGGCGGCGGCCCGCCGTTTGACGGCCAGCGCGGCCGGGTCGACGGTCGGCGGAAGGCTGTTCAACGGCATGTCGACGATGGTGGTGACGCCACCGGAGGCGGCGGCCAGGGTGGCGGTGGAGAATCCTTCCCACTCGGTACGACCGGGTTCGTTGACGTGCACGTGGGTGTCGACGAGTCCGGGCAGCAGCGCGACGTTGCCGAGGTCGCTGTCGACCGTCGCCGGCACGTGTTCCCGATAGTCGGCGACGGCGACGATCCAACCGTCGCCGACGGCGATTGCGGCCGGACGCTCACCGTCGGGCAGCACCGTGCGGCGAGACCGCAGTACCAGATCAACGGGCATGGTCGGTGGGCTCCTCACCGGACGCGGTCGGCAGGTGGGCGGTCGGCCCGGCATCGCGGTCGGCGGTCGGGGCGACCTCGGTGGCGCCCGGACCGGCCAGGGTGGTCAGTACCGTGCGGTCGAAGCCGGCGTCGGCCGGGTCGACAGCGCCGCAGTCCAGCCCGCGCAGCAGGAACCGGGCCAGCGCCCGGGCGGTCGCCGGCTCGTCGAGAATTCCGCCGGACCGGCGGGCGAGGTAGGCGTCGAGCCGCCGGACGGTTTGCTCCCGGCCGGCACGGTAGAAGGCGTAGGTCGCCGCGAACCGGGTCGGCAACTGGTGCGGGTGCAGGTCCCAGCCCTGGTAGAAGCCGCGTTCCAGGGATCTGCGGACCAGATCGGCGTGGCGCTGCCAGGCGGAGCGCACGGTCGCGGTGTCGCCGACCGGCAGGATGTTGGTGGAGCCGTCGCTGAGCGGTACACCGGTGCCGGCGGCGGCCACCTGCATGACGGCTTTCGCGTGGTCGGAACTTGGATGGTCCATACTCAGGTAATCGGCGGCGATGCCGCAGGCGGTTCCGTAGTCGTAGGTGCCGAAGTGGAGTCCGGCACACCGTCCGGCTGACTCACCGATCAGCCGGGCGACGGTCGCGGTGCCGTCGGGAGCGAGAATCGCCGCCGGAGTCTCAATCTGGATCTCGAACCGCAGCGCCCCGTCCACCAGCCCGTACGCCTGCTCCAGCCGGCCGCAGACGTCGACCATCGCGGCGACCTGGGCCGGGTGGCTCACCTTCGGCAGGGTGACCACGAAGCCGTCGGGCGGCCCAGCGCAGGCGTCCAGAAAAAGGTCGAGGCTGCGGACCGCCCGCCGCCGGGTGGCCGCCTCCAGACACTTGATCCGCACCCCGACGCGGGGTGGGCCCACGCCGGCGGCCCGTGCCTCGGTCAACGCACGTGCCGCGGCCCGCAGGTCGGCGTCCTCGGTGGCGTCGTCGCGTACGCCGTACCCGTCCTCGACGTCGATGCGCAGGTCCTCGACCGGCTCGCGGGCCAGTTTGGCGCGTACCCGTCGGTCCAGCTCGACCGGGTACGGTGCCGGCGGATGGGCGTCCAGCGCGGCCAACGCCGCCGCGCCCCAGGTCGGCAACAGGTCGGCGGTGACCCGGTCGGCGGGCACGTACACGGTGTGCACCGGCTGGTGCCCCGACGCCTCGCCCGGATAGCGGACCCGCAGCGCGGCGTCGACGTCGGCGAGCCGGTCGTCCAACGCGGCGTACACCGCCGGATCGAGCCGGGCCATCAGTCGATCAACCGGTACGCCGGCAGGGTCAGGAAGTCGACGTAGTCGGAACCAAGGGCGACCTCCTCGAACAACGCCCGGGCCTGCGGGAACCGACTCGCCGCCCAGTCCGGTTCGGTCAGCGCGGCGCGGATCGCGGCGAGTTCGGCGTCGCCGATGGCCCGGACCAGATCGGCGGTCACCAGGGTGCCGTCGGGCAGCCGTACCCCGTTGCGGATCCACTGCCAGATCTGCGACCGGGAGATCTCGGCGGTGGCCGCGTCCTCCATCAGGTTGTCGATCGCCACCGCGCCGTTGCCGCGCAGCCAGGCCTCCAGGTAGCGCACCGCGACGGCGACGTTCGCACGCAGCCCGGCCTCGGTCACGGCACCGCCGGTGGCGGCGACGTCCAGCAGTTGCGCGGCGGTGACCGACACGTCCGGGCGTTGCCGGTCGAGCTGGTTGGGCCGGTCGCCGAGGACCTCGTCGAACACCTCGCGGCAGGCCGGCACCAGGTCGGGGTGGGCGACCCAGGACCCGTCGAAGCCGTCGGCGGCCTCCCGACGTTTGTCGGCCCGGACCTGGTCGACGGCGCGGGCGGTGACGTCGGCGTCCCGCCGGTTGGGGATGAAGGCCGACATGCCGCCGATCGCCATCGCACCCCGCCGGTGGCAGGTGGCGACCAGCAGTTCGGTGTAGGCGCGCATGAACGGCGCGGTCATCGTGACCGCCGCCCGGTCCGGCAGCACGAACCGCTCGCCGGCGTCGCGGAAGTTCTTGATGATGCTGAAGAGGTAGTCCCACCGACCGGCGTTGAGCCCGGCGGCGTACGGGCCGAGTGCCCACAGGATCTCGTCCATCTCGAACGCCGCGGTGATCGTCTCGATCAGCACGGTGGCCCGGATGCTCCCGGCCGGCAGGCCGAGCGTCTGCTCGACATGGACGAACACGTCATGCCACAGCGCGGCCTCCTCGTGGCTCTCCGTCTTGGCCAGGTAGAGGTAGGGGCCGCTGCCCTGGCGCAGCAGCTCTGCGGCGTTGTGGAACAGGTACAGGCCGGCGTCGACCAGCGCGCCGACGGCCGGCGCACCGTCGAAGACGAGGTGCCGCTCGTCGAGGTGCCAGCCACGGGGCCGGACCACGATCGTCGGGTACGGCCCGGGGCCGAGCCGGTAGGTCTTCGTCTCGGTCCGCAGCTCGATGGTGCGCCGGACGGCGTCGGCGAGGTTGCGTTGCCCGTCGATCACGTTCGCCCAGTGCGGGGTGTTCGCGTCCTCCAAGTCGGCCAGCCAGACCCGGGCACCGGAGTTCAACGCGTTGACGGTCATCTTCCGGTCGGTGGGACCGGTGATCTCCACCCGCCGGTCGGCCAGGTCGGGCGGGGGCGGCGGCACCGTCCAGCTGCCGGCCCGTACCGGCGCGGTGTCGGCCCGGAAGTCCAACCGGCCGGTGCGGGCGCTGTCGGCCCGGCGGCGACCACGGGAGGCGAGCAGCTCGGTCCGCCGGCCGGCGAACCGGCGGTGCAGTCCGGTGAGGAAGGCCACCGCGTCACCGGTCAGCACGTCGCCGGTAGGTGGCAGCGGGTCGACCTGGCTGCGGGGCATCAGAGGTCACTCCTGTTCGATGGGACCGGGGACATCAGGGTCCGGTGCGTACGGGCGGCCTCGCGGGCCAGGTCGGCGGCGTCGGCGGTACGCAGCTCGCCGCGTTCGACGACCCGCCGGCCACCGACCAGCAGCAGCTCCACCGGGGCGGGTGGGCCGAGCACCAGCGCGGCGACCGGGTCGTCGATGCCGGCATGGCCCAGCCCGTCGACCCGCCACAGCGCGATGTCGGCGAGCTTGCCCACCTCCAGCGAGCCGGTCTCGGCCGCCCGGCCCAGGCAACGTGCGCCGCCGATGGTCCCCAGCGCGAGGGCGTCGCGGGCGGTCAGCGCAGCGGGTCCGCCACGCAGCCGGGCGGCGTACAGCGACTGGCGCAGCTCCGCACCGAGGTGGCCGACCTCCTGACTGGCGGCGCCGTCGACGCCCAGGCCGACCGGTACGCCGGCGGCGAGCAGATCGGTCACCCGGGCGGTGCCGGCCCCGAGCCGGGCGTTGGAGCTGGGACAGTGCGCGACGCCGGTGCCGGTGGCGCCGAGCCGGGCCACCGCCGCGTCGTCGAGGTGGACGCCGTGCGCCAGCCACACGTCGTCACCGAGCCAGCCGAGCTGTTCGGCGTACTGCACCGGGGTGCAGCCGTGCGTGGTCCGGCAGTACTCCTCCTCCTCGACGGTCTCGGCGAGGTGGGTGTGCAGCCGGACCCCCCGGCGGCGGGCCAGTTCGGCCGACTCGCGCATCAGCCGGGGGGTGACCGAGAACGGCGAGCAGGGGGCCACGGCGACCCGCAGCATCGAGTCCGGTGCCGGGTCGTGCCAGCGGTCGATCGCCGCCTCAGTAGCGGCCAGCGCGGCGTCGGTGTCCTCCACGGTGGAGTCCGGGGGCAGCCCACCGGCCGAGCGGCCGAGGTCCATCGAACCCCGGCAGGGATGGAACCGCAGCCCGATCCGGCGCGCGGCGGCGATCTCGGCGGCGAACAGGTCACCGCCGTCACGGGGAAAGACGTAGTGGTGGTCGGTGCTGGTGGTGCAGCCGGACAGCGCCAGCCAGCCGAGGTTGGCCGCGGCGGCGGCGTGCACCGTGTCGGCGTCCAGCCGGGACCAGACCGGGTAGAGGGTGGTCAGCCAGCCGAACAGGTTCTGCTGCTGGGCCAGGCCCCGGGTGGCCCACTGGTAGAGGTGGTGGTGGGTGTTGACCAGACCGGGGGTGGCCAGGCAGCCGGTGGCGTCGATCCGGCGTACCCGGCGCGGATCCCCGCCGGTGAGCGTGTCGAGCAGGCCGGTGGGCACGTCGCCGGGGCCGACGGCGGCGATCCGACCGTCGTCGCCGACGACGAGATGCCCGTCGCGGTGCTCGGTGCCGGCGACGTCGACCGTGGCGACGGCGGCGCCGGTGACGACGATCACCACTGCCCCAGCTCCGGCGGCGCGTCGTCGCGGGTGACGGTGCCCTCGATCAGCCCGTACGGCCGGTCGGCGGCGACGAACACGCTGTTCGGGTTGTCCAGGCCGAACGGGCTCAGGTCGACCAGCAGGTGGTGCTTGTTCGGCAGGGCCAGCCGCACCTCCACCACGTCGGGCCGGTCGGTCAGCACCCGCTCACCCATCGCGTACAGCGTCTGCTGCAGGGACCGGCTGTAGGTGCCGACGAACGCGTCGACCAGCGCCTGGCGTACCGCTGCGTGGGCGGCGTCGAAGCCGCCGGGCGGCGCGGTGCCGGCGTAGCGCCACCGGGCGTCCACGGCAGTGGCGAGAATCCGGTCGGCGGTCTCCGGCAGGGTGGTGTACGGGTCAACGACGTAGCCCCGGAATTCCGAGTCGGTGGAGTTGAGCAGGACCAGGTCGGACAGGCCGGCGATCACCTCCGCCCGGTCGCCGTCGTAGCGGACCGTGGCGGTCCGGGTGGACCCGCCGTCGCGTTCGAACGAGTGCGGCCCGAGCCGTCGCCAGTCGTACTGTTCGATGTCGACGCGGGCCCGGGTGATGTCGGGCTGGCTGTCCACGAAGTGCCGGGCCAGCAGCAGGCCGAAGTCCTCGGCGCTGGCGATACCGTGGCGACGGGCGAACGCGTACACCGTGTTCTTCTGCGTGTCGGTCGGCAGCACCTGGCTGTTGTCGCCGGTGAGGTGGGTGGCGGCGAGGTCACCGGCGAGCGCGACGGAGACGTTGAGGTCGCGCAGGGTGTGCCGGTCGCCGTCGCGGTCCACCCGGACCACCCGGGTCTGTGCCTTGCCGTACCGGTTCGGCCCCAGAACGATTCCCATCCGGTCAGCTCCCTCGGTAGGTGGTGTAGCCGTACGGGCTCAGCAGCAGCGGTACGTGGTGGTGGCGGGCGGCGTCGCGAACGGTGAACACCACCGGGATCTCGGTGTAGAAGGCGTCCGCCCCGAGTCGGTCGGCCACGTCGAACACCAGCCGGTACGTCCCGGCTGCCCAGCCGGCGCCCGGCACCCAGTCCCGCAGCCGGCCGTCGGCGTCGGTGTGTCCGGTGGCGACGGTGCGCCAGCCGCCCTCCGGGTCGGCGGCGTCGAGTCGCACGGTGATACCGGTCGCCGGGGTGCCGGTGGTGGTGTCCAGCACGTGGCTGGACAGCGGCGCCGGCGCGGCCATGTCGTCGACCAGCCGGCCCAGGCGCAGCGCGGCGATGTCGCCGAGCTCGGTGCGGACCACGCCCTGCTCGGTGTCCGGGTCGTGGTGCAGCCGCTGCCGGGCGGCGGCCACCAGTTCGGCGGCGCCACGGCCGTTCGCGAAGATCAGGAAGCGGTACCCGAACCGCTGCTCGTAGGCGTCGTTGACCTCAGCCAGTTCGGTCGCGACGCCGGGGCCGGAAGCGACGGTGCCGGGGCCGGGGCCGGAAGCGACCGTGCCGGAAGCGGCCGTCGCCGCCGCCTGCTCGCGACGGGACCACTCCGCGTCCCGGCCGGTGCCGGTGGGCGGCCGACCGATCCGCGGGTGGGCGGCGACCGCGTCGGCCACCTCCGGCCAGGGCAGCGCACCGACCTGCGCCCTCGCGGCGGCGGTCAGCGCCGCCTGGTCGGCGTACGGCCGGCCGGCCGTCACGGCGGCGGCCCAGCCGGGCGCGGCGCAGCAGCTGAGCAGCAGTTCCCGCACGTCATCGGCGGGCAGCGTGTTGAACACGTCGAGTCCGCGGTCCAATCCGGTCCCCTTTCGCTGGGCAGCAGCAGTCAAGCAGTTGCGGCGAGCCGGCCGATAGCGGCGCAGGAACCAAAGACGAAACATCGTCACCGTACGGTTTTTGGAGGTTCATCCAATCACCGTGACCGGAGGCGACCCCTGTGCTGCTGGCCGACGTGCTCGACAAGGCCCATCTGAAGCTGGTGCCGCTGACCGGCGACGACGGTCGGGACCGCACCGTCGGCCGGGTCAACGTCATCGACCTGCCCGACCCGGGCCGCTACGTGGCCACCGCAGACCTGGTGCTCACCGGCCTTATGTGGCACCGGGGGCCGGCCGATTCCGAGGTCTTCGTCGCGGCGCTGGCCGCCGCCGGGGTGACCGCGCTGGGCGCGGGTGAGGCGCTGCACGGCAGCGTGCCCCGCGATCTGGTCGCCGCCTGCCGCCGGCACCGGCTACCGCTGTTCGAGGTGCCCGCCGACGTGTCGTTCCGCGACATCATCGACGACGTTCACCCGACCCTGTGGGCGCAGCGGGCCAGCTCGCTGGCGGCGGTGCTGGGCCGGCAGCGCGGACTGGTCGCCGCGATGGCCGCCGGCGCCCGGCTGACCGATCTGCTGCCGACCGTCGCAGCGGCGATCGACACCGACTGCTGGACGTTGACCACCAGCGGCCGGGTGGTGGCCGGAACGGCCGAGCTGGCCGATCCGGTCGCCGACGCGCTGAGCCGCGCCTTCCTGACCGCGCGGCGGCTGCCCGCGACGGTGACGGTCGATGGTGCGCGGTTCTCCGTGTTCGGGGTGCCCGGCCGGGCCGAGCACCGGCTGGCTGCCTGGTTGGTGGCCTGCCGTGGCGCGCTCGACACGCTGCCCGGCACGGTCGACGAACTGACCAGCGTGGTGGCGCTGGAACGGGCGCACCTGGACGAGGCCGCCCGGGTGGAGGCACGGTTAGCCGGTCAGCTGCGCACGGCACTACGGGCGCCGGGGGACCTCGCCGGGCTGCGGGCCGCGCTGCTGGCCGCCCGGCTCGACCCGGACGCCACGTTCGTCGCGGTCGCCGCCACGCTGGACGGGATGCGCGCACCGGCGACGCTGACCGTCGCCGTGGTCGACGAGTTCCTCAGCCGGCTGGCACCCGACCGGGCAGTCGCCGTCCTCGAACCCGACCTGCCCTCGGGGGCGCTCGCCGTGCTGGCGCTGGCTCCGCAGGGCGCCGGCACCATAGGTTCGGCGCTGGTCGCCGCCGCCGACCGGATGGCGCCAGGGCTGCGCGGCGGCCGGCTCATCATGGGTGTCTCCGCCGCCGGCGTGGGTGCCGCCGGGCTGGGCGGGGCGGTCGAGGAGGCGCTGCACGCGCATCGATCCGCCACCGGCACCGCGACCGGCCCGGTCAGTGTGGTGGCCGCCGGTGACCTCGCGTCGCATTCGCTGCTGCTGGCCGGGGTGCCGGCCGGCACCCGGCAGGGGTTCCGCGGCCGGCTGCTAGGGCCGGTCGAGGAGTACGACCGGGCGCACCATGCCGACCTGCTGCGTACGCTGTCGGCTTTTCTCGACTGCGACGGATCGTGGAGCCGCTGCGCGCAACGGCTACATGTGCACGTCAACACGTTGCGGTACCGGATCGGTCGGATAGAGCAGTTGACCGGCCGGGACCTCGGCCGGTTCGAGGACCGGGTGGACTTCTTCCTGGCGTTGCGGCTCACCGCCAGCTGACCCGTGCGCCGCAGGCCCGTACTCCGTCGGATGGATCGAGCCCCGGCCGCCGGTCAGCCGTCCGCCGTCGCGGCCGCTGCGGGCCGCGACGATCTCGGCGGCGATGCTGACCGCGGTCTCCTCCGGGGTCACCGCCCCCAGGTCCAGCCCGATCGGCGCGGACAGCCGGGTCAGCGCAGCCGGCGGCACCCCGACGGCACGCAGCCGGGCCGCCCGGTCGGCGGCGCTGCGCCGGGACCCCATCGCCCCGAGGTAGGCCAGCGGCAGGTCGAGCGCGGTCCGCAGCAGCGGTACGTCGAACTTCGGATCGTGGGTGAGTACGCAGAGCACCGTACGCGGGTCGACCCGACCGGCGGCGGCCTCGACGCTCAGATAACGGTGCGGCCAGTCGACGACCACGTCGTCGGCGTCCGGGAACCGCTGCCGGGTGGTGAAGACCGCCCGGGCGTCGCAGACCGTCACCCGGTAGCCGAGGAACCGGCCCTGCCGGGCCAGCGCGGCGGTGAACTCGGTCGCCCCGCAGATGATCATCCGGGGCGGTGGCAGGATGGCGAGGACCAGCAGGGTGGTGCCGGCGGCAGGCTGGGCGAGCGTGGTGCGCCCGGTGTCCAGCGCCGGGCGGGCGACCCGGACCGCCGCCGCGTCCAGCGTCGGCCCGCCGAGCGAACCCCACTGACCTTCGGCGTCGACGAGCAGCCAACAGCCCTGGCTGACTGGCGGCCCGGTGAGGCAGATGACGACCGCGACCGGGCGGGCGGCCCGGGTCGCCGCATGCAGCCGCTCCAGCTGCGGCACGCTGTCGCGGTCCACCCGCTGCACGTACACCTCGATGGTGCCGCCGCAGGTGAGACCGGGGTCGAAGAGCTCGTCGCCGGTGTCGCCGAAGCGCGCCAGCCGCCCCTCGCCGGTCTCCAGCACGGTACGGCACAGCTGGTAGATGGCGGCCTCGACGCAGCCGGCCGAGACGCTTCCGGTGACCGTACCGTCCGGGGCCACGAGCATGCTGGTGCCCGGTGGCCGGGGTGCGCTACCGGCGGTGGCGGTCACCGTCGCGACGGCCACCTGCTCACCGGCGTACCACCAGCGCATCGCCTCGTCGAGGACCGGCCCGATCATCCGGTCGCCACCGTCCGGGCCGATGCACCGCCGGACCCGCCGCCCTCGATGAGCCGGTCGAGGTCGGCGAACCGGTCGGGCTCCGGGAACCGGGCCGGGCCGGCGAACCGGTCGGGGTCCGGGAACCGGGCCAGGTCACCGGGCCGGTCCAGGTCGGTCGGGTCGGCCACGTCGCCGCACGGCACCAGACGCAGCTGGTCGGGGTGGGCCCGCAGATAGTCGCGGGCGCCGGTGTCACCGGTCGCCGACGCCGCCACCGCCGTCCAGTGTGCCCGACCAAGCACCACGGGATGCCCCGGCCGCCCGTCGACGTAGCTGGCCGCAGCCAGCGTCCGCCGATCGGCGCCGGCCGCCACCCGGCGGACCGCCGCTGGACCGATCCCCGGCATGTCGACCAGCAGGACGGCCGCAGCGTCCGCCGGGCTGGTGCCCACCGCCGCCAGGCCGACCCGCAACGACGAGCCCATCCCGGTGGCCCAGTCCGGGTTGACCGCCGGCACGGCACCGGCCAGGTCGGCACTGGTGCACACCGCGTCGGCCGCCGCGCCGAGCACCACGATCACCGGCCGGCAGCCGGCCGAGCGCAGCGTCTCGACGGCCCGGGACACCAACAGGGTCCCGTTGAGACGGACCAGCGCCTTGGGCCGACCGTAGCGGTGGCCGGCGCCGGCGGCGAGGACGATTCCGGCAAGCACCCGTCAACGATGGGCAGCGGCTGATCACCCGGTCAAGGCACCCGGGTACGCCTTGTAGCTTCGTCCAACCACCCGGCTGATCGGCGGGTCGGGATTGTGTTTCGCCGTCATTGTCCGGGCCGACGGCGGCGACGGACGATGCGGACCGTGGATCTGCATACCGTCTCCGACGTGATCGACGCCGACGCCGACGCCTGGCGCCCCGGTGACCGCTGGCTCGCCGGCGGCAGCTACCTGTTCTCGCAACCTCAGCCCGGGGTGCGCCGGCTGCGTGACCTGACCCGGCTGCGCTGGCCGTCGATCCGGATCGATTACGACGGGCTGGAGATCGCCGCTACCTGCACCGTCGCCGAGCTCGCCCGGTTCGCCCCGCCGCCCGGCTGGAACCGGGTGACGGCGCTGGTCGCCGGCTGCTGCGACGCGTTCCTCGCCTCCCGCAAGATTTGGAACGTGGCAACCGTCGGCGGCAACATCTGTGCGGCGCTGCCGGCCGGTCCGATGACGTCGCTGGCGGTGGCGACCCGGGCCGAGTACCTGCTCACCGACCTGACCGGCGGGCAGCGCCGGGTGCCCGCCGACGGATTCATCCGCGACGTCGGTGCAACAGTGCTCGACACCGGCGAGTACCTGCGCAGCGTCCGGCTGCCGGCAGCCGCCGCTCGAGCCCGGTACGCGATGCGCCGGGCGTCGCTTTTCCGGCACGGCCGGTCGGCGGCGCTGGTCATCGGCTCGGTCGACCAGGACACCGGCGGGTGGACGATGTCGGTGACCGCAGCCACCCGCCGCCCGGTGGTGCTGTCGCTGCCGGCCGCACCGACCGGGTCCGAACTGCTGGACCGGGTCGACGCCGGATGCGCCGCCGCCGGCTGGGTCGACGACGTGCACGGCCTGCCGCGCTGGCGGCGGCACCGCACGCTGCGGATGGCCGACCAGGTCCGGGCCGAACTGGCCGCGGCCGGCACCGACGGCGAGGACGGCCGGTGAACGTCGTGGTGAACGGCACCGCCGCCGTCGGGGAACCGGCCGCCGGCCAGTGCCTGCGCACGTTCCTACGCGACCAGGGCTGGTACGGCGTGAAGAAGGGCTGCGACGCCGGGGACTGCGGGGCGTGCACCGTACACGTCGACGGAGTCCCGGTACACAGCTGTGTCTACCCGGCGGTACGGGCCGAGGGCCGGTCGGTGACCACGGTCGAAGGACTGGCCGACGGCGACACGCTGCACCCGGTGCAGCAGCGGTTTCTCGACGCGCAGGGATTCCAGTGCGGGTTCTGCACCGCCGGGCTGGTGATGACGGTGGCCGCGCTCGACGAGACCCAGCGCGCCGACCTGCCGCGCGCGCTGAAGGGCAACCTGTGCCGGTGCACCGGCTACCGGGCGGTCCGCGACGCGCTCGACGGGGTACGGCACGTGACCGGCACCGCCGACGGCACCCCCGGCGGCGGCCCTGGCTGCCCGGCGGTCGGCGGCAACGTGGCCGCCCCGGCCGCCCGGCAGATCGTCACCGGCACCGCCCGGTTCACCTTCGACGTCGATGTTCCCGGGCTGGCCCACCTGAAGTTGGTCCGCTCGACGGTGCCGCACGCCCGGATCGTCGACGTCGACACCGACGACGCGGTGCGGGTACCCGGGGTCCTGGCGGTACTCACCCACCACGACTGCCCCGACCTGCGGTACTCCACCGCCCAGCACGAGAACCCGCGCGAGGACCCGGCTGACACCCGGCTCCTTGACGACGTGGTCCGCTTCGTCGGGCAGCGGGTGGCGGCGGTGGTCGCCGAGACCGAGGCGGCCGCCGAGACGGCCGCCAACCTGGTCCGGGTCAGCTATCAGCCGCTGCCGGCGGTGTTCGCCCCGGCGGCGGCGATGCTCCCGGGCGCGCCCGTCCTGCACGACCTGGATCCGGCGGTCAGCGGCATCGCCCGGCCAGTGGACAACGTGGCCGGTGAGGTGCACGGTGAGATCGGCGACGTCGACCGGGCGCTGGCCGACGCCGACGAGGTCTTCACCGCGACGTTTCGTACCCAACGGGTGCAGCACGCCCACCTGGAGACGCACGGAGCGATCGCCTGGCCGGAGCCGGACGGCGGACTGACCGTGCGGTCCAGCACCCAGACGCCGTACCTGACCCGACGGGCGCTGGCCCGGCTGTTCGGCCTGCCAACCGAGAAGGTCCGGGTGGTCGCCGGCCGGGTCGGCGGCGGGTTCGGCGGCAAGCAGGAGATGCTCGTCGAGGACGTGGCGGCGCTGGCCGCGCTGTGCACCGGACGACCGGTGAAACTGGAGTTCACCAGGGCCGAACAGTTCACCGCGGCGACCACCCGGCATCCGTTCGACACCCGGGTGACGGTGGCGGGGTGCCGCGACGGCACGCTGACCGCGATCCGGCTGCACGTGGTCGCGGACACCGGCGCGTACGGCAACCACGGCCCGGCGGTGCTGGCGCACGGCTGCAGCGAGTCGGTGGCCCTCTACCGGTGTGCGAACAAGCAGGTCGACGGTTGGTCGGTCTACACCAACACGGTGCCGGCCGGCGCGTTCCGCGGCTACGGACTGGGTCAGGTGTCGTTCGCGGTGGAGTCCGCCGTGGACGAGCTCGCCCGCCGGCTCGGGTTCGATCCGGTCGCGTTCCGCGCCCGCAACGTGATCGGCCCGCAGGATCCGCTGGTCACCCCGGTCGGGCACGACGACACCGTACGGGTGCACAGCTACGGCCTGGACCAGTGCCTGGAGCTGATTCAGCGGGCCCGGACCGAGATCCGGCAGGAGGACGTTGCAGCCGGCTGGCTGGTCGGCGACGGCATGGCGGTGGCGATGATCGCCACCGGACCACCGGGCGGTCACCACGGCCGGGCCCGCGTCACCCTCGACGCCGACGGCGGCTACCAGTTGGACATCGGGATGGCCGAGTTCGGCAACGGGTCGACCACCGTGCACCGGCAGTTGGTCGCCGACGCGCTGGCCACCACCGTGGACCGGATACGGATCCGGCAGTCGGACACCGCGCTGGTCGGTCACGACACGGGGGCGTTCGCCTCGACCGGCACCGTGGTGGCCGGCGCCGCCGCCCAGCGCGCCGCGGTCGCACTGCGGGACGTGCTGGTCGACGCCGCCGCGCGGGCGACCGGCGTCGACCCGCGGGAGTGCCGGGTGGACGCGACAACGGTGCGGTGCGCCGGCCGGCTGATCGATCTGGTCGATTTGGCCCGGGCCGCAGCGACGGCCGGCCGGCCGCTCACCGCCGAGGGGCACGCCGACGGAGCGCACCGCTCGGTGGCCTTCGACGCGCACTGGTTCCGGGTAGCGGTCGACCCGGACACCGGGGAGATCCGAATCCTGCGCAGCGTGCACAGCGCGGACGCCGGCACGGTGCTCAACCCGATGCAGTGCCGGGGGCAGGTGGAAGGTGGGGTGGCGCAGGCTCTCGGTGCCGCCCTCACTGAACATGTGGACATCGACGACCAGGGTCGGGTCACCACCGACGATTTCCGCAGCTACCACCTGCCGACCTATGCCGACGTGCCGCTCACCGAGGTGCTGTTCGCCCGAACCAGCGATCCGCTCGGGCCGGCGGGCGCGAAGTCGATGAGTGAGAGCCCGTTCAATCCGGTGGCCGCCGCGCTGGCGAACGCGCTGCGGGACGCGACCGGAGTCCGCTTCACCGATCTGCCGTTCACCTCCGACCGGGTGTGGGACCGGCTGCAGCACGGCCGGGCCGACGGCGAGTGATGACATCGGCGAGTAACGACTGAAGGAAGAATAGATTCGCATGGTGGCTGTTTCGTTGGCGGAGATCGTTCGGGCGCCGAAGGTGCTGCTGCATGACCAT
>NZ_JBHMIQ010000063.1:0-17130 GCF_048060315.1 Micromonospora sp. LOL_013 | reverse complement strand
GCCGGTGCTCAACGGCTACGGGCCTGGGCCTGGTGGCCGGCGGCCTGAGCCGGGCTGCCGCGGGCCGGAGTGCGTGGCGCGACCATGCACAACGACCTTGCCCGCCGCATCATTCCGCGCCGGCCTGAGAGCCGTCATACAGCCCACCGAGGGGCGGTCGATCTGAGCGCGGCTGACGCCACAGGCGCATCTTGCGGCACGTGGGGCATCAAGCTCACCGCACACATCCACGTGGCATGCTGCTGACCATGTGTGTGCGGAGCGTCCGATGACCGTGGTGTCCGTCATCAACTACAAAGGTGGTGTCGGCAAGACCACCGTCACCGCCAACATCGGGGCTGAACTCGCGTACCGAGGGCACCGGGTGCTGCTGATCGACCTGGACCCGCAGGCGAGCCTGACCTTTTCCTTCGTCGAACCGACCATGTGGGAGCGGGAGCTGGCCGACGAACGGACCATCCTGCAGTGGTTCGGTGAGGTGCTGGACCGGGGCGGTGCCGCGCCGCTGGACCGCTACCTGCTCACCCCGCCCACGGTCAACGAGGTGATCGGTCAGCACAGCACAGGTCGGCTGGACCTGGTGCCGTCCCATCTGATGCTCACCGACGCCGACCTCGACTTCGCCGCCAGCCTGGGCGGATCGCGGTTCCAGCACGGCAGCCCGCGTTTCCTGTCCCTGCACCGGGCGCTCGCCGAGGCGCTCGCCGCGCCTGCCTTCACTGACTACCAGGTCGTCCTGGTCGACTGCCCACCGAATTTCACCATGGTCACCCGCACCGGGGTGGTCGCCAGCGACCACATCCTGATCCCGGCCCGGCCGGACTACCTGTCCACGCTCGGCATCGACTACCTGCGCAAGAAGGTCTCCGAGCTGGTGACCGACTACAACCGGGTCGCGGCGGGCCGGGCCGACCAGATCAGCCCGGAGATCCTCGGCATCGTCTTCACGATGGTCCAGTACACCGGGCACGGGCCGCTGCTGGCGCTGCGCAACTTCATCGGCCATCCTGCGACCATCGAGATCCCGCGCTTCCAGCAGATGATCCGCGACAACAAGACGGTGTTCGCCTCAGCCGGCGAGCACGGCCTGCCCGCGGCCCTCATGCCGGACGCGAACGTCAACGTCCAGTACGAGTTGCAACAGCTCGCCAGCGAGTTCCTCGCCAAGATCCGCCCGTAGGAGAGTCACGTGACCAGCGCCGCCGACCTGTCCCACGCCGTCCTGATCCGGGTCGCGGACTTCCTCCGTACCCTGCCGCCGGAGCAACTGGCCGCGCTCGCCGACGGCACCGCGCAGCTGACCGTCGCCACCGCCACGTCCGGGCCGCAGCAGCCTGCGGCACCGGCAGCAGCCCGCCGGAGCCGGGCCGCCAAGGCGACGAAGCCGGCGGTCGTCGTCGACACCGACCGGATCCGCGCCGACCTGGCGGCGATCGACGACCGGGTGGCCGCCGGACGCTACCTCGACGATCTCGGGCTGAAGGTCGCCGAGCTACGGGCCCTGGCCGTCGAACTCGGGGTGGCGCTGCCGAGCCGGGCCGCCAAGGCCGTCATCCAGAAGAACATCGTCCAGGCGACTGTCGGCCGACGGCTCACCTCGGCGGTACTCAGCCGCCCCGCCAGCAGCTCCTGACGACAGCGCAGCACTGGCCAGCCAGTAGCTCCGCACTGTGGCAAGTCGGTTGCGGGTGGTCAGTCGGCGAGCTGGCGGCGTACCTCGTCGAGGACTTCCGCCCAGTGCGCGGCCGGCGCACCGGCGCGCAGCTGACCGGCGAGATGCTCGGCGAGCAGGCGGGCGGACCGTTCGGTGAAGTCGGGCTGCTCGTCGGCCGAACCCGGATCCGGGCGGTACCGCGTGGTCAGTGGCAGCGGGTCGCCGACACAGACCACGTCCAGATGGCCGGTGGTTCGGGTCAACGCGACGTACAGCATCCGGTGGCCGCGCTCGTCGTCGGCGACGATCTGTTCCGGCTCGACGACCACCACGGCGTCGAACTCCAGGCCTTTCGCCTCGATCGGGCTGACCAGGTTGATCGCCGCGCCGAGGTCGCCCTGCTGGGCGCTGCTCCAGGCGAGTCCGTTGTCGGCGAGCGCCGCCTCGACCTCGCGGCGGCAGCGCGGCGGGCAGACGACGCCGACGAACGCGCCCCGCGCGGCGTGCTCACCGGCTACGGCGACGACCCGACCGGCCCGCTCGGTGAGCCCGACCCGGTGCACGCCGGGTTCGGCCGGACCGTCCCGGACCACTTCCGGTGGTGTCACGCCGGGCGCGGCGACCGGCAGCAGCCGGGCAGCGAACTGGTACGCCTGGCGGGGCACCCGGTAGCCGTACCGCAGCGGCGCGACCCGCACCGGGCAGGTCGTCGGCAGATGTCGGGTCACCTCGTCCCAGCTGTCCCGGGCCCAACCGCCGGTCGACTGGGCCAGGTCGCCGATGACCGTGCACGAGCCGGTGCGGCTGCGTCGGGTCACCGCCCGCAGCTGCATCGGTGACAGGTCCTGCGCCTCGTCGACCACCACGTGCCCGTACCGGCGCGGCGGCCCGCCGTCGATCAACTGTTCCAGTTCGTCGAGCAGCGGCAGGTCGGCGGCGGACCAGATCTCTTCGGAGATCCGGTCGGCGCCGCGCCGGTGCAGCAGCGCCAACTCGTCGGCGGTGAACCCGTCCGCGGCCGGGCCGGTGGCGGCGCGCAGCCGGGGCCGGGAAGCCAGCAGGCCGCGCAGGAACGCCGCCGGGCTCTGCTGCGGCCAGAGCCGCTCGACCAGGTTGACCAACGCCGGTTCGCCGCGCGGGTCGACACCGGACCGGTCCTGGACCAGGTCGGCGAGCCGGTCACGGAACAGCTGACGGCGATCGTTGTACGGCAGGTCGGCTCCGGCGGCGGCGTCGAGCGCCTGCTGCACCTGCTCGCCGGGCAGGGTGACGAACCGGCTGCCCAGCAGCAGCCGCTCCGCCGGGTCCGGGGTGCCGATCCGGTTGCGCAGCGCCCGGTCGAGCAGGCCGGCCAGCCGGGCGTCACCCTTGAGCCGGGCCACCGCCGCCGGCTCGGCCCGGCCACGCCGTACCGTCGGGGCGAGCCGGCTGATGTCGCGCAGCTCGACCTCGGCGTCGCCGAGCCCAGGCAGCACCTGGCCGATGTAGCGCATGAACGTCGGATGCGGGCCGACCACGAGTACGTCGTCGGCGGTCAGCTCGGGATGCTGAAACAGCAGCCAGGAGACCCGGTGCAGGGCAATGGCGGTCTTGCCGGTGCCCGGGCCGCCCTCGATCACCAGGACCTGCTGTAGCGGGGCGCGGATCAGTTCGTACTGGGCGGCCTGGATGGTGGCGACGATGTCGCGCAACGTGCCGGTGCGGCCCCGGGCCAGCTCGGTGAGCAGGTGTACGTCGACGTCGGCCCGACCCGACCCGTCGGCCGACCCGCCCGCGATCCCGCCCGCGATCCCGGCGGCGATTTCGGCGAACAGGACGTCGTCGAAATCGTCGATGACGTTGCCGGTGCACTGGAATCCGCGTCTACGCACCAGGCCCTGGGGGTCGTCCGGGTTTGCGGTGAAGTAGCGGGCGGCGGCCGGCGACTGCCAGTTGATCACCAGCGGGTCACCGCCGTCGGGCGAGCCGATCAGGTGCCGCCCGAGGTAGTACGCTTCGCCGGACTCGTCGTCGATGCGGCCGAACGCGACCGCGTCGGCAGCGCCGCCGAGGGCCCGGGTGACGGCTTCGGCGTGGCGGCGCAGCCGGGCGGCGGTGGCCCGGTCGGCCCCGCTGCTCGCCAGCGAGGCGAGCGCGGCCACCCGCCGGTCGCGCTCCCGGGCGGCGGCGTCGAAGTACGCCTGTTCGGCGGCGATCTCCGCTGACATGTCGGCCATGTGCACGCTCCCCGGGTCGGCAGACCCGGCACACCGTACCGGTGCGGGTGGGGGTCGGACAGCCCCCGAGTGTGCAGGACCGCCGGCCCGGGACGCGGATGTCCGGGGCCGGCGGGCGTGCCGTGCCGTCGTTCGTCGGCCTGCCGATCAGACGAAGTTCACGTCACTGCACCACATGTAGGCCTGGTCGAGGTGGGACGCCTGCCAGATCACGAAGACAATGTGGTGTCCGGTGTAGCCGGAGGTCGAAACGTTGAAGCTGATGTTCTGTGCCGGCGCGTACCGGCCGGTCTGGGTGATGAAGTCGAGGTTTCCCCACCCGAGCCGCTGGGTAGCGGGGTTGAACCCGTTCTTGCTCACGTAGACCCGGAAGAAGTCGGCGCCATGGCTGGCCTGGTCGTACAAGTGGATCGTGAAGTTGCGGCCGACGTTGGTCTTCTTCCACTGTCCGGGCTGGTTCAGACTGTTGTTTCGAGACAGCGCGTTACTGCACAGCTGCCCATCGGGGGTGCGGCCCTGGAAGTTGCCGCCAAGCCCGTCGCGCAGCGCGCTCATCCAGTTCCACATGGTGTCCGGGTTGGCCTGGAAGGCCTGCCAGCACATCGGGTCCTGCTGCTGCATAACCGGGTTCATGTGCTGGTGTCCCCAGTCCTGCCAGCACTGGTAGGCGCGGCTCGCCGGGTTGACGATGGTGCCGTGAGCCTGCGCCGCGCCGGTGAACGGCAGCATGCCGGCCATCAGGGCGAGCAGCAGAACAAGCGCTCGAACAGGCTGGCGGGCGGGCGGCCGGGATCGCCGACCGGGTTGGTCGAGGTTGCGTGAACGCACGGTTCGTCCTCCATTCCTGGGCGCTCAAACGGGTGCGGGAGCGCTTCCACCCGACTATCGCATCCATTGGTCCGAATATCAATGATCGTCTATAGATATCTGTCTTTGTCGGACTGCCCGAAGTCGCCCCCCGCAGCGGATCCAGGCAGTTTCCGATCCAGGAAAGCGTTGATCTGGCAATCAGCGATCAACAGTCGCCGACCTAGTCGGCCGCCAGCGACTCGACGACCGGCTGGCGCAGCGCCCGGCGGGCCGGCAGCACCGAGGCGACCAGCGCGGCCACCGCCGCCACCGCGACGACGACCCCGAGCTGCGGCCACGGTAGGTCCGGCCGGAAGACGTCGTCCTCGGCACGGTTGAGCACGGCGAGCGCGCTCGCCGCCCCGGCCACTCCGACTGCGATGCCACCCGCCGTACCACTGACCGCCGTCAGCACCGCCTCGGTGGCGAGCATCCGGCGCAACTGGCCCGGGTCACACCGACACCCGCAGCAGGGCGGGCTCCCGGATCCGTTCGACCACCGACAGAGTCAGGGTGTTGGCCAGCCCGAGCAGCGAGACGAAAATCGCCAGGGCCAGCAGCGCCAGCACGAACCGCAGCACCGTGTCGACGGTGCCGGTACGCGCCTCGGCGTACGCTGCCCGGTCGACGAACGTCACGAACGGGTAGCTGACGACCACCGCCTCCCGGGCGGCCTCCGCGCCGACGCCGGCGTAGCTGGGCGGGCGAGCAGCGGGGCCGCCACCAGCAGCCCGCGGCCGCGGATCACCCAGCTCGGCGGGGTCGGAGTCGGCACCGGCATGCTGCGCGCGCACCCAGGTCAGGCACTGGGCCCGGCGGCCGTTGCCGCGGGTCAGGTGCTGGACTTGCCGACCATGGCTCCGGCGATGACCCGGTCCATGCCGGGCAGCCCGGCGGCGGCCAGCGCGGCCCGCCGTACGTGCAGCCACCACCGGTGCTCCGGCACGAACCAGCGGACCCCCCGCCGGGCCACCTGCTGTTTGTCGGTGACGACCGGTCGCATCGCGGTCTCGTAGCGGCGCAGCGCTATCGCCAGCATGCCGGGGTCGGCGCCGGCGGCGGGGTCGAGTGCCCGGGTCAGCTCGGCGGACAGGGTTTCCGCCCCGGCGACGGCCAGCGAGGCGCCCTGCCCGGCGAGCAGGGACACCGCCTGGCAGGCGTCGCCGACCAGGACCACCCGGCCCTGGCTCCAGGCCGGCAGCTCAATCTGGGCGACCTGGTCGTAGTAGATGTCGTCGGCGGGTGGGCAGGCGGCGAGCGCCTGCGGCGCGATCCAGCCGAGGCCGGCGTACTCCTGGCGCAGGGCCGACCGGGGATCGGCCGGCAGCTGCGGGTCGGTGGTGCGGTGCACGGCGAAGACGGCGATCCGCCCATCGCGCAGCACGTAGCAGCCGAGCTGGCGCCGGGTGCTGTCGGTGAGGGCGAACTCGTCGCCGACGGCGTCGCGGGCCGCCGGGTCGTCGAACACCCAGGCGGCGGTGTGGAAGCCGAGGTGGCGCAGGAAGTGCCGTTCGTCGCCGAAGGTCAGCCGGCGGACCGTGGAGTGGATGCCGTCGGCGCCGACCAGCAGGTCGGCCCGGTGGACGGTGCCGTCGACGGTGGTGGCGTCGACCCGGTCGGCGCGGTGGTCGATGCGGGCCAGCCGGCTGCCGTAGCGTAGCGCGACCCGGCCGGGCAGCGCCTCGCGCAGAATCCGTTCCAGGTCGGGACGCATGATGCTGACCAGCCGACCGTCGACGATGTCGGCGAACCGGGAGTAGCTGAGGCTGGCCCGGCGGCGGCCCTGGTCGTCCCGGTAGGTCAGCGCGGTGACCTGGTAGCCGGACTCGTGCAGTTGCGGCAGCAGCCGCATCCGTTCGATGGCGTCGTAGCCCGGCCCGAAGAAGTCCATCATGTAGCCCTCGGTTCGCGGCGCCGGCGCCTGTTCGAGGACGGTCACCGCCCAGCCGGCGGCGTCCAGCCGGTGGGCCAGGGCCAGCCCGGCGATCCCGGCGCCGCAGATGACCGCCTTCACTGTCGGTCCCCTTCCGTCGTGGCGTTGTCGGTGGTGCTCATGCTGTGGTGTCGGTGGTGTCGGTGGTGTCGGTGGCGACCAGGCGGATCAGCGGTCCGGCGACCGCGTCCGAGGCGAGGTCGGATGACAGTGGACGGTGCAGCATGAGGCCGTCGAGGGCAGCGGCCAGCACGGCGGCGCTGCCCGGCGGGTCGGCGACGCCGTGGCCGGCCAGCCAGTCGGCGATCCGGCCGCGCAGCCCGTCGAGGATGCCGGTCAGCACCTGACGCAACTCGGCGTCGCGGGCGGCGGCCAGGTACGCCTCGACGAACAGCAGCGAAGTCGGGTCGGTGCCGGAGTATCCGTCGAGGGCGGCGAGCAGGGCCCGTACTCCGGCCTCGGGGCTCACCGCCCCGGTGAGCAGAGCGTCCAGCTCGCCGGCGAGGTCGGTCATCGTGCCGGTGGCTGCCTCGATCAGCAGTGCCCGCACCGAGGCGTAGTGGTAGTGGACCAGCCCGGGGGCGACCCCGGCCCGGTCTGCGACGAGCCGGGTGCTGACCGCGGCCCAGCCGCGCTCAACGATCAACTCGACTGCGGCGGCGCGCAGCCGGGCCCGCACCTGCCGGCCGCGTTCGGCGGCGGTCTGCGTCATCTCCCACCTCCGGGGCAGCAGCCGTTGGGCGGTCGCCCTGAACGTTCGTATTGGGCAAATGCCCAACACGATACCACGCCAACCCGGTCCGCGAAATCAGCTCTGGATTTGGAGGCGCCACCCGTGCAACCCTGTTCGCAATGAGTAGTCGCCCAATCACCAATGGCTACCCCACAGCCGGAGGCGTGCGTGAGCGAGCTGTACCGGACGCCACACTACGAACCACCACCGGGCAAGGACAGCGGTGCGACCCGGATGCAGGTCCTGGTCACTGGTGTCACCCCGCCGGTGCCGTCCGCGGCACACGGCGCGATGACCACCCTCGTCGGTCTCCGCCTCGACGGCCCCCAGCACTGGATCCGGTTCGACGAGATCCCCGCCCACCCGCTCAGCCAGGCTGCGCCGGTGCGGCGCTACGACATCGTCACGGCTGTCGCTCGGCCAAACCCGGACGACCCCCGCCCGGAAAGCTGGCGGATCCACGCCGCAACTCTGCGGGTCCGCCACGAAGCCCGGCGGTGGCCCGGACGCGCCGCGATCCTGCACCGCCACGCCGAATGGTCCATGTGCGACCTGGAAGACTCCGCGGCGCGGCGTCCCGACGCCCAGTCCCTGGCCCTGATCCGGGTCGCCGAGCTGCGCTACGTACGGGTCAACCGGACCCCGGTGGCACCGCCCGCCGAACGCTGGTCCGCCGCCACCTGGCGCCGCACCGAGCCCGACCTTTTCCGTCCGGTGGTGCACGACCTGCTACGCCGACCGCCGTTCACCGTCGCCTACCGCTACCACTGTCACCATCCGGTCTGCCGTAGCCACGTACAGGAATTGCGCGACCGGGACGTGGTGGCCTACCAACGCCAGCGGCAGCGCTACTGCGGGCTGCCGCTGCGGCGCGCGCTGGTCGGCGAGTTCTGGTGGCCGCTGTGCCAGCCCGGCCGCGAGGTAGCGTTCCTGGTCGGCAGCCGCCGCGACGCCCCGACCCGCTTCGACGTTCTCGACACCGTCGTCCTGCGCGGCTAGCCCGGTTGCTTGCGGCCGGTCAGGGACGCCGGGCGAGTTGCCGTCCGGTTTCGGCGGCCTCCGCAGGCCGAGCACGGTGAACAGGTCGTGGGCCAGGATCAGCTGTTCGCGGGACTCCCGGTCGGCGCCGAGCGCGTGCAGCACCCGGGAGAGCACCGCGTAGGCGTAGGCCTGATCTCGCTGGTCGCCCAGCCGCTCACAGTGACCGGCCGCCAGTCGGCATGCCGGAGAGTCAGCTCCAGCTCGCCGGTCTCCCGCAAGGCGTCCGCCAGCCGGCAACGCGCCCTCGCCTTCCGCCCTAGCAGACCGGCTGACACAGACAGATCGAGGCACCGGCCGAACCATTGACATACCACGCGTACGCGGTCGCGCCGTCGTCCAACAGATCGTCGAACGAGTCCAGGGCCTCCCGGCAGGCGACCTCGGCCTCGGCCGACCGTCCACGATTGAGCTCGGTCAGTGCCACGTTTACGATCGACACGAACTCGCCGGTGCGATGGCGTAGCCGGCGGGCCAGCCCGATCGCCTCCTCGAAAGGGGTGGCGGCAGCGTCGTAGTCACCGAGACGCAGCGCCAGCAGCCCCAGGTTGTCCAACGCCTGCCGCAGGATCGCGATGTCGTCATGCTCGGCGCACAGGCGGGCGGCGATCTTGGTCGCGCGCGCTCGGCCACTTTCCCGTCGCCCGCGCAGTCCGCCGCCGCATGGTCCGCCGCCGCGTACAACAAAGACAACAATTCGATCGTCGGTTCCGCGCGTGGGTCCGGCCCGGACGGTGACATCGCGATCATCAGATCCACCAAGCGACGAAGAAGGTCCGCCTCGCCGGCCGCCATCTGCCTGCCCAGCGCGACGATGTTCGGCAGCTCTGCGGCTGCCCGGCGCCAGGCGCTCGCGAGGCTGTCCAACGGCTGCCCGGCGGCCCCGGTCGCTGCGGCTCCCCCGGCGACGTCCTGGGCGAGGGCGAACGACCGCACGAGGGGATGCAGGTGGTATCGCCCGGCGGCGGCCAGCATCGCGCGGGCGCTCCTCGCGTCGCCGGCCCGGCTGGCGCGACGGGCGCGACGGGCCAGCGCCTCGGCGCACCGCACGTCAATGGCGTCCTCCGGCACCTCCGGGCGATAGCCGTCACCGACGGTCGTCAGGAGCCGGGGCTGGGCAACGTCCTTTTCCAGCACCTTGCGCCAGCGCCAAGCGTACGTGCGGAGGCTCTTCGTCGCCGTGACCGGCGGGTCGTCGCCCCACAGTGCTTCCATCAGAACGGCTGCGCTCACCGCCTGACCCGGCCGCAGGAGAAGGACGACGAGCAGGGCCTGTTGCTGCGGGCTTCCCATGTCGAGATCGGCAGAGCCCCGGCGGCCGCACACCACGCCGAGTAGATTGATTCGAAGAGATTCCATGTCAGGCGCAGACGACCGCGACGGCGGCGTTTCACGAATCCACCCTCATCTCGCCGTCCACACCCCGTCTATGGGTTCACCTACAGCCGGGCCCGCGAAGGTCCCCGCTGGTCCTCATCGAGGCGAGCACGTTGCCGGACAACCTCGCAGCCCTGGTGTGTGCTGCGGAGACCATCACCGGCCGGCGGCTGCACCTGATCGACATGACCACCGATTTGGGCGTGCCGGCGATCTTCGCCTACCTTCCTACCCGCGACGGCGAACCGGCTCGGATCCGCAGCTGCGGCGCCTCGCTCTCCCGCCACTATGCGATCGCCCGTGCGGTGAGCGAGCTGGTCCAGATCCACCTGGCGTCCTCCCTCGGGAACATCCACTCCGCGTTCGCCGCCATGACGCCCGTCCGGCATGACTGGACGACGCCCTATCCCGCGCTCCATGCCTGTTACCGAAGCGACTTCAGTACCCGGCTCGGCGACGCCATCCTGGTGCCGTACCGGGACACGGAAGCGCCGGACACGGCCGCCGGCCATTTCGACGAGCTCGTTCATGCCCTCACCAGACGCGGCTTGCACCGCTGCAGCGTGACCACTACGTCACCGGAAACCTGGCCGTGGTCAACATCTTCGTCCCCGGCCTGGAGCGGTTCATGCTCGTCACCGACGGACAGGTGGTGGTGCCGGGGAAGCGCGGCATGGCGGTCAAGAACAACGGAGTGCGGCCAGAATCCGTGCACGATGTCAGATAGCTGACGTTGATCATTGCGCTGGGCCGGCTGCCCTGGCGCGGCGGGCCCGGCGCGCGGACAATCGGCAGCATGGCGATGCTGTGGCTCGGCGCAGCGGTGCTGCTGACCCTCCTCAGCGGCTTCCTGTTGGGCCAGGAACCGGGACTCACCTCCGTCACGGCCGTCCTGGTGCTGTGGGCAGCTGCAGCCGCCTACGTAGTCGCCGCCATCTGGCCCGTTCGCGTGCCTTCTGGTAACCGGGCCAGCCGGTTGACGACGGTCGTCATCACCGGACGCACACTGCTGGGGATCACAGTCGGAGCGCTCAGTCTCGCCTTCGCCGCCGCGTACGGCGAAGGCAACCTTTCGCCGTACGGCGAACAGGTCACCGCCGAGGTCACCGATGTCCGTGACGGGTGCGTGCCGGGCACCGAACTGTGCCGCCCCAGCTACCAGCTGTCCGCCGGCGGCGACGATCTCGGCTGGGTTCCGTTCTGCGGGCCGGCCGAGCCGGTCAGCACGAAGGTCGAGGTCGACATCGACCCACTCGGTCAGCGAGAGCCGCTGACCACCTCCTGTATCCCCGGGCTGGACGCGGCACGAACGATCACTACAGCGTGGTTCGGTGGCGTCGGCGCCATCGGCCTGGTGGCTGTCGTCGGCCCAGGGTGGCGCGCCGCCCGCTCCCGGAGCCTTCGTCGGCCCGAGGACACCGAACCAGGCTGACCCCGGAGCCAGAGTCAGTCGACCAGACTCAATCACGAGTTTGATGCGACATGTTGAAGACTGCCAGCCTAGTGACGAGGCAGCGTCCTGGATTTCGGCTACCAGCGGCTATGCCTGGGCGCGGTTGTGGCTACGTAGTTGATTCAGCAGGGCGGTCCAGCGCTTCGGCACCCCCAGGTCAAGGAACTCGGCCTTCAACGCGGCGATCTTGCGCTCCCGGTCGGCCAGCATCGCCTGCACGGCCGCGGTCAGCTGGGAGACGAACGCGCTCTCGCCCAGCCGGGTGACCGTGCCCTCGGCGAGCTGCACGGTCCAGGAGAGGGCACCGGTGGTGCGTACCGTGATCGAACCGTCCGGCGAGCCGCCGGACGCGACCACCTCGTTGAGCGCCCGCGTGTACGCGGCCTGCCCTGGTGTCTGCTCGGGTCGGGCCGGCGCGCTGACGATGACCCGGAACGACGCCGACCGTCGTTCGTGGAGCTCGTCCTGGGACCGCTGGAACGCGACCCACATCGCCTGACCGAGCCGGCTCAGCTGGTGGGCGAGGGTGTCGTCGGTGTAGCGACCGTACGCCGCGTAGCTGAAGCTGATCCGCAGGTCCGTGCCGTCGGTGGTGTCCGCCCAGATCGCACCGTCCGGGGACGACGCGGAGATCGGCGGTCGCCGGTCCGGGTCGGGCTCGCTCATCTCTCCCCCGTTCCGCAGGTCACCTGGCCACCGTCAAAACCCGACCCGGGCGACGACAGCGACGAGACAACAATCGATTGCCACTCTGTGTTAAGACTAGGCGGTGAAACGAACAGCGCGCGGGCTCGCCGCGGCACTCGTCGCAACGGCGACAGTCGGTATCCCGCTGCCGGCACTGGCCGGCGCGGCGGCTCCGGCCGACGGAGCGACGGCGACGCTGTACGCCGGAACCGGTGAGGCCGGATACTCCGGCGACGACGGTCCTGCCACGGCGGCCGCGCTGAACCAGCCCGGTGGGGTCGCCGTCACACCGGACGGGGTCGTGTACGTCGCCGACACCGGCAACGGGGTCGTCCGGGCGATATCCACCGACGGCGTGATCCGCACCGTCCCCGTCGGCGAGGTCAGCCTGAGCTATCCGAGCAGTCTGGCGGTCGACAGCGCCGGGAATACCTACATCGGTGACAGCGGCAACGCCCGGATCCTCGCTCTGTCGCCCGGCGGTGACGTCGCCCCGGTGGCGGGCAGCAACGAGGCCGGGTTCGCCGGTGACGGCGGGCCGGCCGTCGAGGCGCAACTCCGCGACGTCAGTGGCCTGACCGTCGACGCCAACGGCGGGCTGGTCTTCGGCGACCTGCGCAACTACCGGGTCCGGCGGATCGACGCCGACGGCGTCATCGACACTTTGATCGGCAGCGGCGACGTCGGGCTGGTGGCGGGCGGCGACGCGACGACGTTCACTTTCCCGTACGCGCCGATCTCAACGGCGGACGACCCCGACGGCGACCGCTGGGTGGCGAGCACCTTGCTGTACGGCCTGTCCGACAACGTGATGCGCGCGGTGGTCCGCGACGGCGACAGCCGATGGGCGTACTCCGAATCGCAGTCGGCGTCGATCCCCGCCGGCGCCTGGCAGGGCAACCTCTACCTGGCCGCCACCGCGAACGCCCGGTATCTGTCTGCCGACGACGGCCTCTACCGCTTCCACCCAGACGGCCGGGTGGAGACCCTGCTGGCGGGTCCGTCGTTCGCCGGCCCGTTGACCATGGTGGACGACGAGCTCGGCTACCTGGTCGACCCGCTCCAGCACAAGGTGTACCGGTTGGAGCTGCCGGCGATCTCCGCCGTCGGTCCGGGCAACGGCGGCGACGCGGATCCCGACGGCGCGGTACGGCCGTGGTGGGTGCTGGCCGCCGGGGTCGCGGTCGCGGTGACGCTGCTGGTCGCGGTCGTCGCGGTACGCCGCCGCAAAGCATGAACGCACCACCGCTCGGCAAACCGCCCGAGCGGTTCCACTGACCGTCAACCGGGGGTGATGGCGATGCCGGAGGATGTCACCGGTGGTGACCTGTACGCGCTGTGGCGGGTGTCTGAGGCGCTGCTGCCGCGCGTGGCGGACGTCTACTACGACGCGAACCGGCTGGTCGCCGGGGCGGACAGCGCGTCCGGGCTGATCTTCGCCCTGACCATGTGGAACACGTTGCGCTACGAACTGCAGGACATGTACGCCGAGATCGGCGGTGTGGTGCTGGACGGTGCTACCGCCGTGCGGGACGCCCGGCTCGCGTACGAGGCGACCGACGCACAGGCAGCAAGCGAGCTTCAGGCGCTTCTCGCCGACCCGTGGCGCAACTCCAACGACCCGGCGATCGCGCCGCCGGCACCGGGGTCCGAGGACGACCCCGGCACGCCGATCCCCGCCCCACGCCGGTCCGACGGTTCCTGAAGGGGGCGACCATGGGCAACGCCGACACCCCGGCCGAGTACGCGAATCCGAGCTTCGTGCCGGAGCTGACGCAGAAGGCTGAGCAGCTGCGGCAGGAGTTCGTCCGGCAGACCCTGCAGGACATGAACTCCTACCTCGACGCTCTGCTGGAGGAATACAACAAGGCCAACCCGGACCAGCCGGCGTTCACCGTCACCTCCGGAGCATTCTCCGTCATCATCGAGAACGGCCCCGGGCTGCCGAACGAGGAAGTGGTCCTCACCGAGGCGGAGATCAGGCAGTGGGAGTACGCGATCGAGAACGAACATTACGCCTGGGTCGTTCCCACCTTCGAGAGCTATCTGACGCCGGATCCGGACGAGGCTAACCCGGCCATCGAGAGTCTCGGCACGATCGCCGCGATGTTCGGCGGGCCGGTTGCCGAGGCCGGCGATATCGGCAACCGCGACATGGGGCTGACCGGGCTGCAGACCGTCCGCGACCAGATGGAGAACCACTGGGAGGGTTCGTTCCAGCAGACGTTCATCGGCAACTTCGTCGCCCCGCTGGAGAACGGGCTGGCCTGCCAGGCTGCGGCCGCCCGCATCGCGAAGGAGCTGCTAGAAGCCAACAAGATCAGCAAGATCGCCCAGCGGAAGGCCGTCCTCGACCTGCTCGACAAGGCGATCGCCGCCCTCGGTGACCTCGGCGCGGGCGGCAAGTCGGCCAAGAGCTACACCTGGAGCACCCTGATCGGCATCGCCGTCGGCACCCTGATCGCCACCACCGGCGGCATGGCCGCCTGGGTTGGCGCGGTGATCATCTCGACCAGCACCCTGGCGCAAGGGCTGGAGGTGGGCAGCGACGCCGAGCCCGTCGAGATCGGCGGCATCACCGCGCAGGACGTCGCGGTCGCGGTGCAGGACGCGCTGACCAAACAAAACGAGAAGTTCGTCGAGGACGAGACCAAGGTGGCGGACGCCTTCACCCGACTGCACCAGGACGTCGCTGCTGCCCGCCAAGTGGTCGGCCAGCTGGGCGTCAACCGACCCGACCTGCACGGTGCCTCATCCACCGACATTCGGCGCGGCCTGACCCCGTCAAACTGACCTGACTCCGGCAGACTGACCTGGCTCCGTCGGGCTGAACGACGACGCCGTGATGTCGGTGGGGCGTGGCACCCTGACCGGGTGAACGTCGAGGAAGCCGTCCGACTGCGCCGGGCCCGGGACCTGCTGGACCGGGAGTACGTCCGCCCGTTGGACGTGCCGGCGATGGCGCGGGCCGCGTACATGTCGCCGTCGCATTTCACCCGGTTGTTCCGGGCCGCCTACGGCGAGAGCCCGTACGGCTACCTGTCGACCCGGCGGGTCGAGCGGGCCAAGGCGCTGCTGCGCCGTGGCGACCTGAGCGTCACCGACGTCTGCATGGCGGTCGGGTTCACCTCGCTCGGCTCGTTCAGCTCCCGCTTCACCGAGCTGGTCGGTGAGACGCCCAGCGCGTACCGGGCCAGGTCACATGCGGCCGGTGCGGCCATCCCGGCCTGCTACGTCAAGGCCGTCACCCGCCCGACCCGCCCGGCCGGAGTATCAAGTCGGTTTGGAGAAGCCCAGGTCAGCCGGCCGGCGTAGCGTCGCTGGCATGACAATCAAGCTTTCCCACACGTTCCTGCTTGTCCGCGACCAGGACGAGGCACTGAAGTTCTACCGCGACGTGCTCGGCCTGGAGGTCCGCACCGACCTGCCGTTCGAGGGCGTCCGCTGGCTGACTGTTGGCCCGCCCGGACAGCCGGACGTCGAGATCGTGCTCGAAGTCGCCGCGATGGGTCGCGCCGCCGACCAGGAGACTCTGGAACTACTGCTCGCCAAGGGCTCGCTCAGTGGGCTGATCTTCCTGGTAGACGACGTGGACGCGACGTTCGATCGGGTCCGGGCCGCCGGGGCGGAGGTCATGCAGGAGCCCATCGACCAGCCGTACGGGGTACGCGACTGCGGTGTCCGCGACCCGTCCGGCAACAACATCCGCTTCTCGCAGCGACTTCCGCAGTAGCCGCACCGCCGCTGCGCCACCGACGCGTCGAGTGGAGGGCTGGGGTACGTAATTCTCGACAAATTAGGTACCCCAGCCCTCCACTCGACGAGTTCACGGGCGGCGCCGGGCCGGACGGGTCACCGCGCCGGGGCGGCGCAGCGCGTCCGCCCGTACGACGATCGAGCGGAAGCGGTGGTCCTCACCGCCGACGACCTCGACCCCGACCAGGTGGACCCATTCGATCCCCGGATGCTGCGCGCCGTCGTCGACCCGGGTGACCCGCAGTACGAGTCGACCGAGCCCGTAGCAGTAGTCGCCGATATTCAGCGAAACCGTGTCGCCGACTTTGACCAGCGGGTCATTTCTCATCGTTAATCATTTTCACCGGCTTGCCGTCGCGCAGCAGCTCGGCGAACCACTCGTACGCCCCGAAGTCTTCCACGCGTAGAAATTGCAGCGCGGTGTCCATCGGGCGGCATCCGTCGGTCAGGCAGACCGGGCAGCCGGCCCACTCTGTTGAAGGCCAGTGGTCGGTGACGACGCTCGTCGCGTACCGGATGGCGACGTCACGGGTCTGATCCTCGCTCAACTCGGGGATGGCCGGCGGTTGGGAACCTGGTACCAGGACGCTCATTTCTGCCCTCCGCTGATCCTCGGAAACTTCTCCTGCGAACACTCTGGACTCCGCCGGCACTCTCCCGTAAGGATGGATCGGCATACCCGTGAAATCACTCACGTACGGAGGGGTAAGCGGTGGACATGATCATGTGGATACGCGCGCTCAAAGCAGCGCGGGTCGCCGCCGGAGTAAGCCAGGACGGGCTCGCCGAGAAGATCAATTGGAGTGCGTCGACGATTGCCGCGATCGAGACCGGCCGACGCAAGCCGACCTTCAAGTTTGCCGAAGAAGCCGACGTAGCTCTGGACACCGGCGGCCTGCTGACCGAGCTACTGGACCGCGCCGAACGCCAACGCACCCCCGCCTGGTTCATCGCCTGGCGCAAGATCGAGTCCGAAGCCACCCGCCTCCGCACCTTCCAACCGACGGTCATCCCGGGCCTGTTACAAACCGAGGAGTACGCCCGAGCGATCATCACCGCAGGCAACCTGCACACGCCAGCAAAGGCCGAGGAGCTGGTGCGAATCCGGATGGATCGGCAGGAGTTGCTGACCCGCGACAATCCGCCCGAGTGCATCTTTATCCTCGACGAGACAACGCTGAGCCGGCCGGTGGGCGACCACGCCATCCTCGACCGGCAGCTCCAGCACCTCCAGGAGGTCGTCGAGATGCCGAACGTGCGGATTCACATTCTGCCGACCGAGGTCGGGGCGCACGTGGGTCTCGGCGGCGGCTTCGTCTTCGCCGATCTACCCGACGTCGACCCAGCCGCATACTTGGAGAACGTCGCCAAAGGCCACGGCCCCGGCGTTGTTCCTCTATGTCTGACTTGATCATTGTTTGTCAGATGTCGTAG
>NZ_JBHMIQ010000062.1:0-18567 GCF_048060315.1 Micromonospora sp. LOL_013 | reverse complement strand
GGCCATCCTCGTTCTGCACCACGTCGAGACCGACCGCTACGCAGCATGAAAAGGGCTCACTGATCGGCTGACGCCTACCCCGGCGAGACAGCCAACGAGCGCCGACCCGCCTCAGCAGGGTCGGCGCTCCAGGTCTGCGTCCGGGATGTAACCCAGGCCGGCCTGGCTCTAGACTGCCCTTCTGTCAAGAGTGTGTGCGCTGGCTCGACGGTCCGACCCGGGCCGTCGAGGTGGGGCCTACGTCGGTTGAGGCGACCAGGAGGGTCCGCACTGCTCGCCTGACAGTGGGGGACCGGGGCCGCCTGATTGCCGGCCGGCTCGGCGGTTCAGCTCCCCGCCGCGAAGGCTCCGTCATGACCGCCGTGAGCGCGGACCCCTCGCGGAGCCGTTTCCCCTGATCAGACATCGTTCTGTAATGGACGATGATGACATTTGGGCTGTCGCCGCGCCCTCTGTTGGTGGACCCCCTCGCGGACCCCTTGCTCCGCACCAGGTCAGGAGGGGTAAAATTTCGACCCTGTCGCAGCTCTCTCGGGAGCTGCCCTTCATTGAGGCATGCCGCTGCCCTGGATCACGGTGATCAGGCCCTCGTGTCGCAGCTCTCTCGGGAGCTGTCCTTCGGTGTAGATCGCTCTCCGGCTCTAGCGAGCCCGGAAGGTGGCTGCGTCGAGGTGAGGATTACGCACGTTATTCATGCGTTTTAACGTGCGTAATCCTCACCTCGAAGTGGGCGGAGTATGGCAGACAGTGCCGTTGGTGAGGACGCGCCTACACCGGCGGCGAGGCCTTGGCTTGATCGCCCTCTCGTGGACGGAAGGCAAGCAGGTCAGCCGCATGGGGTAGCCGGATCGCCGGAGTCAGCTCCCGCATGGCTAGGAGCACCGCGATCGGGCCGCGACTCAGGGGCCGCGTCCACGGTCTGCCGGTCACCAACCGACAACGACTGCCAGACCTGACCGGCCGTGCACATGCTGCAGAGCCCACCGATGTGCTCAGCGTCAGCGACCGAACATCGCGCCGTGCAGCCGGGACAAGTGAAGTGGAACTGACCGGATCATGCAGCGGACGAATTCGAGCCAGCAACCGTGTCGACGACATGTGAAATTGGCTCTGGCGACGGTCGAAGTTTGACCAGCGCCCAGCGGCCCAAGGGCTTGTTCGAGATGACGATGAGGCTGGCGCGTTCGTAGCGGGCTGAGATACACGGCCTGCTCGACACCAAGATCCTCATCCTGGGCCGGCAGGTGCGCATTGACCCAACCCGTACATGATATTGATCATCATGGGTCAGTCGTCGGGTGCCAGGCGGTGGGTGAGTGCGGTGTGCCGGCGGCCGGCCCCGGCGGTCCGGACCGCGATCGCGATCGCCTTACGGGAGCCGACCAGGACCACGAGTTTCTTCGCCCGGGTCACCGCCGTGTAGAGCAGGTTGCGCTGCAGCAAGGTGTACGAGCTCATGGTGACCGGGATGACCACCGCCGGATACTCGCTGCCCTGGGAGCGGTGCACGGTGATCGCGTACGCGTGCTGCAGCTCGTCCAGCTCGTCGAACTCGTACTCGATGTCCTCGTCCTCGTCGGTGCGGACGGTCAGCTTGCGATCCTCGGTGCTGACCGCGGTGACCACCCCGATGGTGCCGTTGAAGACCCCGGCGGTGCCCTTGTCGTAGTTGTTGCGGATCTGGATGACCTTGTCGTTGATCCGGAACACCCGGGCGCCGTGCCGCCGCTCCGGCCGGTCGTCGCGCGGCGGTGCGAGCGCCTCCTGCAGGGCGGTGTTCAGGTTGCCGGCGCCGGCCGGACCCCGGTGCATCGGGCTGAGTACCTGGATGTCGCGGGCCGGCACCCGGAACTTGCGCGGGATCCGCCGGGCGACGATGTCCACCACCAGGCCGGCGACCGCCTCCGGGTCGTCGGCCGCGAACAGGAAGAAGTCGGCCATGCCGTCGGTACGGGGCTGCTCGCCGGCGTTGATCCGGTGCGCATTGACCACCACCCCGGACTCCTGGGCCTGCCGGAAGATCCGGGTCAACCGCACCTGCGGTACGGCCGGGGCGGCGAGCACGTCGCGCAGCACTTCGCCGGCGCCGACCGACGGCAACTGGTCGACGTCGCCGACCAACAGCAGGTGGGCGCCGGGTGCCACCGCCTTGACCAGCTTGTTGGCCAGGATCAGGTCGAGCATCGACGCCTCGTCGACGACGATCAGGTCCGCGTCGATCGGGTTGTCCCGGTCGTACGTCGGATCCCCACCCGGCCGCAGCTGCAGCAGCCGGTGCACGGTGGCGGCCGGGTGGCCGGTGAGTTCGGTCATCCGCTTCGCCGCCCGGCCGGTCGGCGCGGCGAGCACGATCTTGGCGCCCTTGGCGGCGGCCAGCGTGATGATCGACTTGACGGTGAACGACTTGCCGCAGCCCGGCCCGCCGGTGAGCACCGCCACCTTCGAGGTCAGCGCCAGGCGTACCGCCTGCTCCTGCTCGGGGGCGAGGTCGGCGCCGGTGCCGGCGCGCAGCCAGGCAAGCGCCCGGCCCCAGTCGACGTCGGCGAACGCCGACAACCGGTCGGCGCGGTGGTGCAGCAGCCGCAGCAGGCTGCCGGCCAGTGAGCATTCGGCCCGGTGGAACGGCACCAGGTAGACGGCCGGGATGGTGCCGCCCTCACTGGTCGGGTTCGGCACCGCCTCGCGTACCACGCCTTCCTCGGCGGCCAGCGAGGTGAGCGCGTCGCGGACGAGCTCGACGCCGACGCCGAGGATGCCGGCGGCGTCGGTGCACAGGTTGGGCTCCGGCAGGTAGCAGTGGCCGTTGTCGGCGGCCTCGGAGAGGGTGTACTGGATGCCGGCCTTGATCCGTTCCGGGCTGTCGTGCGGGATGCCGACCGCCTGGGCGATGGTGTCGGCGGTCTTGAATCCGATGCCCCAGACGTCGGCGGCCAGCCGGTACGGCTCGTTGCGGACGATCGAGATCGACCCGTCGCCGTACTTCTTGTAGATCCGTACGGCGAGCGAGGTGGTGACCCCGACCCCCTGCAGGAAGATCATCACCTCCTTGATCGCCTGCTGTTCGATCCACGCCTTGGCGATCAGCGACGTCCGTTTCGGCCCGAGACCGGGCACCTCGACCAGCCGGCCAGCCTCTTCTTCGATGATCCGTAGCGTGTCGGCGCCGAAGTGGGCGACGATCCGGCCGGCCATCTTCGGCCCGATCCCCTTGATCAGGCCGGAGCCGAGGTAGCGTTCGATGCCCTGCACGGTGGCCGGCAGCACGGTGGTGTACGAGTGGACCTCGAACTGTCGGCCGTACTTCGGGTGCGATCCCCACCGGCCGACCAGCCGGATACTTTCCCCGGGCTGTACGCCGAGCAGCGAGCCGACCACGGTCAGCAGGTCGGTGCCGGACCGCTCGGTGGCGACCCGGGCGATGGTGTAGCCGGTCTCCTCGTTGGCGTAGGTGATCCGTTCCAGGACCGCCTCCAGTACCGCTGCCGGAGCCCGGGTCGGCGGCGCGGCCGAGGCGGCGGCAGAGGGCATGGCTGGCGGCGCAGCCGAGGGCGTGGCCGGGGCGGCGGTGGGTCCGGTGGTGGCGGTCACCGGTCGATTATCCGACGGGCGTGTCGGCGTACCCGCTCGCCTGCAGTTCGAACAGTTCCCGGTACAGCCCGTCGGCGGCGAGTAGCTCGTCGTGCGTACCGGCCTCGATCAGCCGGCCCGACCGCAGCACGTAGATCCGGTCGGCCTGGCGGACGTTCGCCAGCCGGTGGGTGATCAGCACGACAGTCCGGTCGGGTCGGCGTTTGAGCTGCTGGAACAGGGCGTGTTCGGCGCGGGCGTCCAGCGCCGCGGACGGTTCGTCGCAGATCAGCAGCGGCGCGTCGCGGTAGATGCCACGGGCGGCGACCAGCCGCTGCCACTGGCCACCGGAGAGGTCGTGGCCCTCCCGGAAGTTGCGGTCGAGCAGCGTCTGATAGCCGCGGGGCAGGCTTTCGATCATGTCGTGGGCGGTGGCGGCGGTCGCTGCATCCACCATGGACGGCCGTACCCGGTCGCGCTCCGCCTGGTGGCGGTCCGGCTGACCGTACCCTGACCGGTCGCGGTCCGGTCGGCCGATGGTGATGTTCTGCCCGGCGGTGAACGGGAACCGCCACCAGTCCTGGCTCACCACCGCGACCTGGCCGGCGAGCCGCTGCGGGTCGATCTCGTCGATGTCGACGCCGTCCCAGCGGATGGTGCCGCTGCTCGGCCGGTACAGCCCGGCGATCAGCTTGGCCAGGGTCGACTTTCCAGAGCCGTTCTCGCCGACCAGCGCGATCACCTCACCCCGACGCAGGGTCAAGCTGACCCCGTCGACCGCCGGCCGGTCGGTGTCCGGGTAGCTCAGGCTGACGCCGTCCAGCTCGATCTCGTCGTACCCGCCGATCCGCCGGCCGCCGGCCGGCGGCACCTGTCGGTCGGCGCGGGCCAGGAAGTCGCGGTAGTCGCGGTAGTACAGCGCGTCCTCGTACAGCGCGTTGGTGGCGTGGATGGCGGTGTTGAGGTTGGCCCGGGCGGCCTGGAGCGCGATCATCGCGGTGGCGGCGGCGGCCAACGGGATCATGCCGACCAGAAGCAGACCGCCGAGTACGGCGTAGACGACGAAGGTGGCGGTGCCGCTGAACGCGCCGCCGACGACCCGGGTGCCGGTCTGTGCCCGGACCAGTCGCAGCTGGGCCCGGGTCTCGGTGGTCATCGTGCGGTGGTACTCGCCGAGCAGGAAGTCCCGCATCTGGTAGGTGCGGATCTCCGCAGCGGTGTGCCGGTTCGCCATCAGGTGGGCCAACATCCACATCCGTCGCCGGCGGGTGATCCGGGCCAGCAACGCGAGGTATTCGCGGCGGGCGATCCGGATGGCGGTGACGGCGGCCGGTACCGCCGCCAGCAGCAGACACGGCAGCAGCAGCGGTTCGATGACGGTGACCGCTGCGGCGGTGGCGGCCACCCCGACGACCCCGGTGGTGAGGTTCACCGCGTCATCGACAATGGACGCCGCTTCGACGGTCCCCCGGTCGCGGGCCCGGTCCATCTCCTCGGCAAAGCCGGCGTCGTCGAAGGCGGCCAGCTCCACCGACGTGGTGGCCTCGAACAGCCGCAGCTCGGCCCGGTAGGTGACCTGTGGCTTCAGCCGGGCCTGGGCCCAGCCGGCGGCGATGGTCAGCCCGCCCCGGGCCACCACGGCGAGCGCGGCGACGGCGAGTGCTGGAGCGGCCGCGCGGATCCGGTCCGGTGTCGGACCGGAGGCGAAAAGTTCCCGCAGTACGCTGCTGGTGGCCAGCAGCCCGAACGTGGTCATCACCCCGGCCACGATGTTCAGCCCGATCGCGGCGACCGTGTCGCGTGGGCTCACCGACCAGGCCAACTGGACCGCCTCGGCGAGGATCCCGGGCAGCCGGCGGGCGACCGTCCAGAAGCTGGTCTCGGCGAACGCGCGGGCGTGGTGCATCCAGTCCGCGTCGGCGAGTTCGGGCAGCGCCTCGCGGTCGGCGGGAGAGTCGGCCGGTGGTTGCGTGGCAGCGGAAGCCTTTTGTCGAATAGGCCACATTCGTCCGATCCTTTGTTGTCGGCCTGCCGCAGGGGGCTGACGGAACGTAGCGTGGAGGCTACTGAAGGATATGTGGTCGGTGATGCCGGTGAGTGTCGTGCCGGATATCCATGGCAAACTTTCGATCCGGTGGCGCACGGCCGCCCACCGTGCCGGCGGCGAACGGCCGCCCATCCCCGACGGAAGAGAGCCACCGACCAATGGACCAGCAGCAACTGCAGACGCTGCGACAGATGCACGTACGGCAACGCATCCGGCCAATCGTCAATCAGTACGAGGTCCGCGCCGTCGGCCCGGACGGCTCATCCGGGCCGCTGCTCGCCTTCGCCCAGCAGAAGCGGCTGGCCTTCCGTGAACGGGTCACCTTCTACGCCGACGACCAGCGCCAGCAGTGCGTACTCGGGTTCAACGCCCGGCAGGTGGTCGACCTCGGGGCGACCTACGACGTGACGGACGCCGCCGGCCACCCGATCGGACTGTTCCGCAAGGACTTCACCCGGTCGCTGCTGCGCTCCACCTGGCACCTGGAGCAACCCGGCCTCGGCGTGGCGACCGGCGCGGAGCGCAACATGGTGGTCGCCGTGCTGCGCCGGATCGGCGACCTGCCCCCCTGGCTGCCGTACCACTTCGACTTCACCATCGACGGCCAACCGGCCTTCTCCGTGGTACGCAAGTGGAGCCTGCGGGACAACTACCAGGTCGACATCCACCACCCGCAACTGGACCGCCGCCTGGTGATCGCCATGGCCGTCGCACTGGACACCCTGCAGTCACGCTGACCTGCCGATCCCGCCCCGGGGCGGCCGGTGGTGCCATCCCGGCTGTCGGGCCGGGGCGGCCGCTGGCGTACCGGCTTCACTAAGATATCGATTTGTGATGGCCGGATGTGGGCAAGCGACCACCAGTCTGGACCGACGGCTGCGGCAGACCCGGGAGCACCACTTCGTTGGCCGGGCCGCCGAGCTCGCTCTGCTGCGGCAGGCGTTGGAGCGCGCCCCCGAACCGCTCGGAGTGCTCTACCTGCACGGGCCGGGCGGCATCGGCAAGTCCACCCTGCTGCGGTACTTCAGTGACGAGGCGGCCGCAGCCGGGCGACGGGTGGTGCATGTGGACGGCCGGGCGGTCAGTCCGTCACCGGGCCGGTTCGAGCTCGCCGCCGGCGACGCGCTGGCCGACGACACGGCGGTGCTGCTGGTCGACTCCTTCGAGCAATGCCAGGGGCTGGAGGACTGGCTGCGGGACCGGTTCCTGCCGCGACTGCCGGAGTCCGTCCTGGTGGTGTTGGCCGGCCGGGGCGGCCCCGGGCCGCAGTGGCGGGCCGATCCGGCCTGGCGTGATCTGCTGAAAGTGATCCCGATGGGCAACCTGTCCCGGGAGCATGCCGTCGCGCTGCTCAACCGCCGGGGCGTACCGCCGGATCTGCATCCCTCGGTGTTGTCGTTCGCCGGCGGCCACCCGCTGGCGCTGCGGCTCGCAGCCGAGGTCGCGGTCACCCACGACGCTGCCGCCACCGCCGCCTGGCGGCCCAGCCTGAACGTGGTGGAGACCCTGCTCACCCAGTTGATCGGGGAGACGCCGTCACCGCTGCACCGGCAGGCGCTGGAGATCTGCGCGCATGCCCAGACGACCACCGAAGGACTGCTGCGGGCGGCCCTGGACCGCGACCCCGGGCCGATCTTCGCCTGGCTGCGTGAGTTGCCGTTCATCGAGTCCGACGCCCGCGGCCTGCGTCCGCACGACGTGGTCCGTGACGCGCTCAACGACGACCTGCGCTGGCGTGACCCGCAGGGCTACGAGACGATGCACCGGCGGTTGCACGCCTACCTGCTCGAGCAGGCGTTGGCCGCCACCGGGCCGACGGTGCTGCCGGCGGTCGGCGCGATGATGTACCTGCAACGGCACGCGCAGGAGATCCGCCGCTACTTCACCTTCGCCGGCGAGGGCGAGGCCTACGAGGCTCCGTACCAGCCGGCGGACCGGCCGACGGTGCTGGACCTCGCCGGCGAGGCCGAAGGCCCGGGGTCCGCTGCGCTGGTCGGCCTCTGGCTGGACCGTCAGCCCGAGGGCTGCCACGTCTACCGCAGCTCCGCCACCGACGAGGTGGTGGGCTTCATGATCTGGCTGGACCTGGACGACCCACAGCCGGCCGAGCTGGAAGCCGATCCGGTCGTCGACACCGCCTGGCGGCACTGCCGGGCCAGCGCCCCGCTGCGCGGCGGCGAACACATCGGTCTGGCCCGGTTCATGGTGCATCCCCCGTCCTACCAGCGGCCGTCGCCGGTGACCGACATGATCCAGATGCGGATGCTGGCCCACTACCTGCATGACAAGGGTCTGGCCCTGCACTACCTGGTGCTGCGCGACGCCGAGTTCTGGGGGCCACACCTGGCGTACTTCGACGACCATCCGGTCGATACGGTGCCGCAGGTCGGCGGACGCCCGTACCACCTGTTCTTCCACGACTGGCGGGTCGCGCCGCTGATGCGCTGGCTCAACCACAACCAGCAGCAACTGTTGTACGGGCTGCAGCCGCGTACCGCCCGGCCCGGCGCCGACCTGCTGGTGCTGTCCCGCCCCGAGTTCGACGCGGCGGTCCGGTCCGCGATGCGGGCCTGGCGCCGCCCCGACGCGCTCGCCGCCAACCCGCTGGTCCGTACCCGGCTGGTCGCCGACCGCCCGGACGGCGACCCGGTCGACGCGCTGCGCGGCGTACTCGGTGCCGCGCTCGACGGCCTGCGCGCCGACACCCGGTCACACCGGGTACTGGTCACCACGTTCGTGCACGGCACCCCGACGCAGGAGGCGGCGGCGGACCGGCTCGGCCTGCCGTTCAGCACCTACCGGCGGCATCTGACCCGGGCGTTGGACCGGATCAGCGACGCCCTGTGGCACCGCGAACTGCACGGCTGACTCAAGCTGAGCGACGGTCGGGTCACGACTCCCGGCGCCACAACAGTTCACAGACCCGGTCGATGGCGGCCCGCAGATGCCGCTTGTACGTGCTGGCCGGCAGGCCGAGCCGGTCCGCCGCCGCCTCCTGGGTGGTCGGCCCGGTGAGGTAGGTGGCGGACAGCACCCGGTACAGCTTGGCGTCGCGGGGGTCGTGCCGCAGCGACTCCGCGGCGTCGGCCAGCAGCGTCCGCAGCGTGTCCACCGGGTCCCGGGTGCTGGTCCGATCAGCGGCGGAGCCACCTCCGGGGGCGACCACCAGCCGGCTGCGGGTCAACGGGTTGGCCCGCAGCGCCGACTCGTCGTGCAGCCGCCGCAGCGCCGACCGGACCGCCGCGTCGAAGTCGGGCCGGGACAGCACCGCGTGGACCGGGGTCGCGACGGCGGTGCTCGCGCCGGTCGACGACCGGGCCGGCGCGGCGTTCAGCGGCCACGCGGTCACCCGGGCCGCCCACCCGTGCACCGGGACCGCCCGCCAGTCGTGCGCGTACAGGTCGTACGCCCGGCCGTTCGCCACCGGCCGGGGCCGGACCGGCTGGTGGTCGATGAACTCGGCCACCCCGACCGCCTCGTCGGCCAGCGTGAGGAACGACCAGGCGAGTCGCTGCGACCGAATCCACCACTGCAGGGTCCGCACGTGCATCAGGTCCCGGACCGCGGAGCGCCGCCGCGCCGGCAGCGGGTAGCTGAACCGGGTGACCAGGATGTGTTCGCCGGCCCGCGGCGGCGCGGTCGCGGCACACCGCCACACCGCCGCGACCACCGGGTCGGCGGCGACCTCGTCCGGATCCGGGCCGGTCAGCCGCAGCGTCACCTGGAACCCGGCGACGGCCCCGTCGTGCGAGCGCCGGTACACGTCGAACGCCTCCGGTTGGCGGTCCAGCCAGAAGCCGACCAGATCGTCGGTGCCGTCGCCGGACTCCCGCACGATCCGCCGCAGGGTGGCGTGGTCGTCGGGCGTCGCCAGGTCCGGGTAGACCGCGCCGCCGCCGTGGCGCAGCGCGAACGGCGCCATCACGGCGGTGTCCTGCAGAATGTGGTACAGCGAGCGGACCGCCGGTAGGACGGCGTCGCCGCTGGCGGCCCGTGCCCGGTGCAGCAGGTGGGCCGCCACCCGGGCGTGCATCACCTGGTAGCCGTGCGGGTCCCGCCAGCGCAGATCCGCGTCCAGCACACTACGTACCACGTCGTGCGGGACGACCCCATCGCGGCCACTTTGGACGAATGGCAGCCGGCGCAGCCAGGCGAACAGCTCCGCCGCCGCCTCGCCGACGACCGAACGCAGCAGGTCCTCGGTGGTGGTCAGCGCGTGTGAGCAGGTCTCCAGCGCGAGCCGGTGCTGCGCCGACGGCACCTCGCCGACCAGGTGGTGCAGCAGGGTCGCGACGACGTCCGGGGTCGGTGTCCAGGTGGCGGAGGCCCGCCGGTCGCCGACCGCGACCGCGGCGGAGAGGTTGAGCGCGAGCGGATGGCCGCCAGCGAAGCGCAGCACCGCCTCCCAGAGTTCACGCGGTACGCCGCGCCGGTCCAGCAGTTCGGTGGCCGCGTCCGGCGGCAGACCGCCGAGGCACTCCACCCGCAGTACGCCGGACCAACCGAGGTCGGCCTGCCACTCGCAGTCCGGTGCCTGCCGGCCGGCGACCACCACGACGACGCCGTCCGGGATGCGCGGCAGGAACCGGTCCCGCAGCCAGCCTTCCAGACCCTGGCAGCGTTCGAACGTGTCGACGAGCAGGACGGCCGGCGCGCCGCTGAGCGCGACGTAGGCGGCTGCGGTGAATCCGGCCGGGGACGGGTCGATGCCGGCGCCGTCGACCTGGACGACGATCCGGCCGGCGTCGCGGGCGAGGGTCGCGAACCGACGCAGCAACATGGACTTGCCGATGCCGCCGGGGCCGTGTACGAACCACACCGGACATCCGTCCGGCGTGCCGGCCAGTGCGGCCCTAAAGGCGTCCAGTTCGGCAGTACGGCCGACGAACGCCTCCTCGCGGGCCGTTCCCAGTCGGTTTGCCAGCCGCCCAGCCACCGTACCCCCCGTGATCTGGTCCACCCGGCATAGTACGGTGGGTTACCGCCGGTGCTGAACGACAGCCCGGCTGCTGCGTCGAGTGGTCGACCCGCTTCGCCGGCCGGTAGCAGCCCGTCGCGCTAAGCCAGGCCGCGCCAGCGACGCTCCGCCGCCGGGAAGTACTCCTCGTCAGGGTCGACGTACCCGTCGGGCCACCGGCGGCGGGCCTTGGCCCGCTCCGCACGCTGAAAGACCAGCAGCCGCAACTGATCGGGTATCCGACCCGACTCGAAGTGCTCACGCGCCTCGTCCAGCGTCGTCGGCAGTCCGGTCGGCTCGACCGTCCGTTGTAACGGTGCCGCCGGGGCGATCTTGTCGGTGGCGTCGGCCGGCAACCCGAGCCTGCGCCGGACCTCGCGCCGGGCCCGGACCAGCACCGACGACATCCGCATCCAGCCGTTCGGCCCGCGCAGCGCCTCGAGATCCTCCGGCGTCAGGCGGGCGACGGTCCGGTCGTACCACTCCAGCGCCGCCGGCAGGTCACCGCGTTCGGCCAGCAACTCGGCTACGGGGGTGCGAGGGATCACCCGGGCAGCGGGGTCTCGACAAGTGGTACCGTATCCGGTACAAGGTTGAGGAGGCGTCATGGCGGCGGCGATCAGTGCGAGCGAGGCCCGCAAGACTCTGTTCCCGCTCATCGAGCGGGTCAACGAGGACCACACCCCGATTGAGATCGTCTCCAAGCGGGGCAATGCAGTGCTGGTGAGCAAGGAGGACTGGGATTCGATCATGGAGACGAACTACCTGCTCCGGACGCCTGCCAACGCGAATCACCTGATGGAGAGCATCGATCAGTGGCGGGCCGGGACCGCCGTCGAGCGTGACCTGGGTCTCGACGAGTGAAGCTCACCTGGACCGACAACGCCTGGGCCGACTACCTGTACTGGCAGACCCAGGACCGCAAGACGCTGAGGCGAATCAACGCCCTGATTTCCGATATCAAGCGGGACCCTGACGGGCCAGGCATCGGCAAGCCCGAGATTCTTCGGAACAACCTTGCCGGCCTGCGGTCGCGGCGCATCGACGATGAGCACCGTCTGGTGTACGCGGTCGAGCAGGGGGCAATCACTGTCATTTCATGCCGCTACCACTACGAGTGACGCCAGCGGCACCGGCCGGCGCGGCCGGGACGGTGAACCAGATGGTGGTCCCGCCGCCGGGAGTGGTGTCGGTGCCGACCTCGCCGCCGAGAGCCCGTACCGTGCCGGCGACGATCGCCAGCCCGAGCCCGCTGCCCTCGACGGTGCCGCCCGCCGCGCCCGCCCGGCGTCGGCGTGCACCGACACCTCGGCGTTCGCCTCGACCGGCGTGTACGCCCGTACGTTAACCAGCAGGTTCGCCAGCACCCGCCGCAGCTCGTGCGACGCGTCCGTGACGAACGACCGCATCCGCTGCTCGGAACGCTCCCGCACGGCCAACGCGGCGAGGATCCGGTCCAGCATGCCGTTGACCGCCAGGGTCAGCCGGCCCGCTTCGGTACGCCGTACCCGTCGGGGGTCGTCGGTTATCGGCACCCGGCGGTCCAACTGCCCCCCGGCGATCGCGTCGGCGGTCCGCGCGATGTCGTCCAACGGCCGCATCCGGGCCACGATCAGCATCCGGGCCAGAAACGCCAGCAGTACGGCTACCGCCACCGCCACCAGCACCTCGATGCCGAGCAGCCGCGCCACGGTCTCCCGGACCGGAGCCAGCGGCAGCCCCAGCAGCACCACGCCGGGGCCGGCGTCGACGGTCACCACCCGGTCCCCCCTTCCGGTGTGGTGATGCTGGTCAGCGGGGACTGCCCGCCGGAGTCGTAGCGCCACACCGCCTCCAGGATCTGACTGCGGGACCGGAGCCGACCCGGCGCAGCACCGCCCGTACCCGGGCCAGCAGTTCCTCCACCGCGAACGGCTTGGTCAGGTAGTCGTCACCGCCGAGGGTTAGCCCGGAGACCAGGTCGCGGCGGGCGTCGCGGGCGGTCAGGAAGACGATGCCGAACCGGCGGCCGCGTTGCCGTAGCCGCCGGCACAGGTCGAAGCCGTCGCCGTCGGGCAGCATCACGTCGAGTACGACGAGGTCCGGTCGACCCGACTCGGCGAGCTGCTCCGCCTGCGCCACCGTGGTCGCGGAGTCGACGGCGAAACCGTGGAAGGTGCGCACGGTGACCAGCACGTCGACGATGTTCGGCTGGTCGTCGACGACAAGGATGCGCGCCGATGTGTTGCCCATGTCCGCTGAACAGATCACGCCATCATGGGAGAAGGATGAGAACGGGTAACGTGCTGCGGGTGTCCGACGCCGACTTCCTGACCACCACCCGTGACTCCTACGATGCGATCGTCGGCGAGTACGCCGAGGCGGTGAACTCGGAGCTGGACGAGTCACCGCTGGACCGGGCCATGCTGGGCATGTTCGCCGAGCTGGTGCGTTCGACAGGTAACACGGCGGTCGCCGATGTCGGCTGCGGGCCGGGTCGGGTCACCGTGCTGTTGGCCGGGCACGGGCTGGACGCGTTCGGTGTCGACCTGTCCCCAGGCATGATCGACCACGCCCGCCGGGCGTACCCGGGGCTGCGGTTCGAGGTCGGTTCGATGCTCGACCTGGACCTGCCCGACGGCGGGCTCGGTGGGCTGCTCGCCTACTTTTCGATCATCCATCTGCCGTGGCAGCGGCGGCCGGAGGCGTTCGCCGAGTTCCACCGGGTGCTGGTGCCGGGCGGCTACCTGATGTTGGTTTTCCAGGTCGGCGACGACATCCGGCACCGGGACGAGTTCGAGGGCAAGCGGATCGACCTGAGCTTCCACCGGCAGCGGCCGGCCGAGGTGGCGCGGTTGCTGACCGGAGCCGGTTTCCAGGTCCTGGTGACCGTCGAGCAGACCCCGCCGGCACCGGGCCGCCCGCCGCTGGGCATGCTGGTCGCCCGCCGCAAACCCTGACAGGTGGGGACGATGTCCAGCTGGTCGCCGTCCAACTTGTCTACTGAGCCTCGACGCCGGCAGCCCAGGGTCGGTGAAGGGGGCCGAGTTGTTCGGGCGGTACGGGGCAGCGTGTGCATCGCCTCTTCCCGCGCCTGTCGGTACGCGTCGAGTGGAGGGTCCAGGCACGTAATTCATCGGGGATGACGTGCCCGGACCCCCCACTCGACAACGTGCCGGGGCGTGACAGCCCGACGCACGCCGGGCTCGGCGGCGATTGGTGGGGCATGATCGGATCGGGCCGGACATCCCGGCCGCCGCACTTCCGACCGGAACGACGGCTGGGGCAGCGGTTGACTGGTGGCCGCCGAACCGCCAGAGGGCTTCCCCGCCGGCGAAGTCGCCCACCAAGCGTCCGCCCAGACCGTGTCACCCGGCGAGTACGCCGTCGAATCCTGGTCGAGCAGGACGTGGTGCTCGGCGCGGGAGCCGGCGTACGTCCCGAGCCGGTCAGCCAGTGGCTGCCAGCGCGGCGATCCCCGGAATCCGTTCCAGTAAGGCGATCGCTGGCTCAGCGCGACCCGCGGCCCGAGTATGTTACTGGCTGACCTCGTCTCGCATTGGGAGCTGCCGTCCCCACATGTCGTAGCTCACGACTACGGCGGTGCCGTCGCGTTGAGGGCCCTTCTCTTGCACGGCTGTTCGTTCGCGTCGTTGGCGCTCGTCGACGTGGTGGCACTGGCTCCCTGGGGGTCGGACTTCTTCCGGCTCGTACGCGACAACACCGAAGCTTTCAGCGCGCTGCCAAAGGCCGTCCACGAAGGAGCGATCCGGGCCTACATCGCAGGAGCCAGTCACATGGACCTGACGCCTAGCCAGATGCAGGACCTCGTTTCTCCCTGGCTGGGTACCGACGGGTAAGCCGCGTTCTACCGACAGATCGCTCAGGCGGACCAGACCTATACGGACGAGATTCAGGGTCTCTACCCGCGTCTGGACTTGCCCGTTCTGGTGGTGTGGGGCAAGAACGACACGTGGATCCCTGTCGACCGTGCTCACCTACTGACAGAACTCATCCCGGGCGCTCAACTCGAGCTGATCGATGGGGCGGGTCACCTGGTCCAGCTTGACCAGCCCGTACAATTAGCCACGAGGTTGCACGGTTGGCTCACCTCTCAGCTCAGGCCACGACTTGATGCGGTTCAACATCCGCTCATCGGCACGACAGCACACCGATCGTCGTGACGCTCGGATCGCGGCATTTCCGGGCGTCGCGGAGCAGCATGGGTAGCACAGAGCGTGACAGCCCTGCCGGCGCCGCGCGCGATTAGCTCACCGAAGAGTTGCGGACTGCCGCGCAGCGGTCGCGGTTGCCGGTGCCGGCTGTCGGCCGCGGTGGCTCGCACGGCGGGCGCAGGATCCGCCGACCTAGGCGAGGGTTACGGTGGATAATCAACAATCCGACGATGAGGCTGCAAATGATCAATGTCCAGGAGTTCGCGCGACGGCTGAGTACTCTCGGAGCTGATGCGTTCACCATCGACGACGTCGTGGACCTGGCGACTGCGGCTGATGTTCGCATCAGCGCAGACCTCGAGATCGACGCCGCCCTGGCGCAGCGCTTGCTCGACCAGATCTCGCCCACCCTGCCGGTCACCGGGGCCCAGATCGCGGCGTCGCAATGGCCGCCACCGGAGTCTTGCCGTCCTGCGGCGCCTTCGGTGTTGTTCTCCAGCCCCGGTGCCGTCGACGGACCGGCTGATCAGCCGGTCCGTTCCCGCAGTTCTGGGCCTGCGGGTAGCGGCCGGCGACACGGCTCTCGACGAACTGGCAGGTGAACCTGCAGTCGCAGCTTTCAGCAACAGCCAGACTACTCGCCGCCGCCGGCTACGACGCGAGCTGCGAACCCAACGCCCGCCGCCATCATCTGCTGAACTTTGTCCTCCTGTCCGGCTCCATACGCCCGGGCAGCCTCGACGCACGATGATCCCGGTCAGCATGCGGATCGCGGCATGATCCGGATGTGGTACCTGGCCCTACAGTGGAACGGTATGAGGATGTACGCCTCGGCCTGCGGTTGGCTGCAGATTGAATTCGCACATCGGAGGGCCGCTGAGGAGATCGTCCGGGGGCACCATCACGATCTCTACTCGGGCGGTTGGGCCTTCCCGGTGGCGCCTGTGGCAGGTCCTTAGCGGGTCCGTGGACGAAGGGCCGGCGACGTCCCTGGCGTGGCTCGGTGAGTAGGACACCGTCAGTAGAACTCCGTCGGAAGGGGCCACTGACGAGGCGATCACCCGAGCTGTCGGTGGCTGCTGCTGCGCCGCTACTACTCATTCGACCGATCGGCGGCAGATGAGGGCGCCGGCTACGGTAAACCTCGCCCGAATTGATGGTGCGGAGGAAAGATGTACGTCTACCGGTGGAACGATGGAGTCGAGGTCGGCCACGTCGACGCTGACGGTGTGTGGCACACGGAGAGCTATCCAGGGGAGCCGCGCGACGCCATGCTGCGGGTGCACGACCTCAACCGGGCGGACCGTACTGCTGGCCGGGTCACTGGCGTCGCCGAGATCTCGATCGAGTCGGGTGAGGACGGGTTTTACACCCTCGGCTGGTATTCGCCTGACGGGCGTTGGCATCCGATCTTCGACGTAGAATCCCGCGATCTGGGTGAGCCGTGGCGACTCTGGCTCACGGGCCATGACGTGCCCGAGCCGTCTACCTGAACGGTGCACGCCCCTGATGCCGGCACATGGTTATGTCGGGATGTTCCAGACTCCGATGACCGACTGGAACCCGAGGGCGACGACCTCATCCGCCGCCGGCCTGCAACGCGGCAGATCCGGGTGCCTTGTTGACCCGCTCTCCGTGGGCGATCATGCCCGCTGGGCGGCCGCGCCGATCGCGGCGTGCAGGTCCCGGAGCGCCTGCTGTACGTCGCTGGCGGGCCGGGGGAGGGCGCCCTCGACAGTGGCCAGGGCGGACAGGAAGTGCCGGCCTGCCGTGGTGTGAGCGTGCTGGCCTGCGTCGGTGAGCGTGATGCGGTACGACCGACGGTCCTCTGGGTGTGGGACCTGCCGGACGTGCCCGCGCGCGACTAGTCGCTTGACGTGGCTGGAAACCGTCGTTGCCGGGGCGGACATCCACCGGGCGAGTTCGCTCGGGCTGATCTCGCCGGCCTGGCGCAGTACGGAGTAGACGGCGAAGTCCTCGGCGTCCAGACCGGTGCCGGCCAGCGCGGTGTCCAGCAGTGCGATGGCGGCGCGGGCCGTGAGCCAGGTGTCGAAGAGCACGTTCGACGGATCATCACCCTTGACAGAACTGCTGCGATCTCGCACTATCTCTCCCCAGGGGCAAGTATTGCGAGATCGTAGCATCGGAGGTTGTGGTGAAGGCGTGGCGCGTGATGAGCCGTGGCCGGGTGGTCGTAGCTATCTGGGTTCTCTACGGGATCAGCGCACTGGCCATGTTCGGCTGGCCCGGCCTGACCGGCGCGGTCTCCCGGGCCTGCCGCGGGCGGAGCGCCCTGGACGTACGCAGCCACTGGACCGCCGCAGATGCACGCGATCTGGTCGCGGCCTGCGGTACCGAGGGAAGGGCGGCCTATCTCCGGTTGGAATTGCTCGACCTCGTGTACCCGCTGCTCTGTGGCCTGGCCCTGCTGCTCGTATCGTCCCTGTTGATCCGGCGCTTGCCGGGCCGGAGGTGGCGTCTCCTGCTGATCCCCGCAGTCGCGATGACCGTGCTCGACTACGGCGAGAACGCGGCTGTCTGGAGTATTTTGTCGACTTGGCCCGCCGTCGGGGACCTGCCCGCACACCTCGGAGGGGCCGCCACCGTAGCGAAGCGCGCCGCGGGTCTCGTGGCCTACCTCGCCGTACCGCTGCTTCTCCTCACCGTCGGCCTTGATCGGCTTCGAGTCCGGACTCGGGCCGGCGCTGCGGACTCTTCCCGGTGAGGGCACCGGCAGAGCCGGTCAAAGTCTCATTCATCTCCGGCACCGTTCAACAGTCATGACTCCATCCGATCGCGGCGAACACTTCCGGAGTGACCGCACATCGGCACGTCCGGACACCGGCGACCGGCACCGACGTCACCTTCGGGGACGAGCGCTACGCGGCAGATCCGGACGCCGCAACTGGTACTTCACCCAGGCGTCGCTCACCCGGTTTTCTCTCGTCGAGGATCAGTTGAATAGACTATAAATTTTGTCTGTTATGTCAGCCATGTCGGAGATGGTCGGCAGTGCGCCAACTACTCCTGCCCAAAGTGCCTTCAAAACGGCTTTGCGAGGCACGCTTTGATTAAGTTCTTCCGTCATCGCATTGAAACTCTCACTGGCTTCAACGTTGCCCGATTTCTCAATAAGATCGGCAACCTTCAGCAAGGCGGTCGATATTTCATCTCGACCGTCCGATCCGAGCCTGTTGAGGGATTGCGAAAGTAGGCTCCGGTTGACGATAATCGCTCCGGCGCCGATGTTGCTAAATGAGTCCCCGGTCACTTTCGTCTCCTCGTGATGGTCATTATGGTTCGAAATGGTGACTTGCTCACTGCTGATATTGTAGATTGCGGTAAGGTGTCTACCGATTTGAGTCAAGTCTTGCCCGGCTTTCTGGTTGGCCAGTCCGGCGGACGAGATAAGCTCAATAATGTCTAGCTGCTTTTTGATGATCCCGTAGATCATGTCGCGCGTTTCATCGAAATCAGGCACGGTTGTCCCCGGGGTGCCCGGCTTCCGAAAGCAATCTTTCTTTATCCAGCTCGCGTGCAAGCGCATGATCAGGACCCAAGGCTGCTTCCGCGATAGTGACGGCGCGGCGAAGAAGCGTAGTTGCCTCTTGCGCGTTGCCAACATCGTGGTAGGTGGCTGCCAGGTTTCCAAGGCGAATGGCAGTGTCGGGATGGCTGGGTCCGAGGGCGGACTCTGTAATGGCAAGCGCGCGCTGCAGAAGCGGGATTGCCTCGGCCGCCCGGCCACTACCGCGGTAGGCGGCTGCCAGGTTTCCGAGATGAATGGCAGTGTCGGGATGGCTGGGTCCGAGGGCGGACTCTGTAATGGCAAGCGCGCGCTG
>NZ_JBHMIQ010000061.1:0-18777 GCF_048060315.1 Micromonospora sp. LOL_013 | reverse complement strand
ACGTACACCGCGTTCGCCGGCACCCGACACGAGGCGACCGCCCGGCTGATCGTCCGCCGCGCTGACCCGCGCCGCGATCACACACAACCTCACCCGCGCCGCCGGACACCTCGCCGCGGGCACCTGGTCGACCGCCAGACCCGCCACCATCCGGACCCGGATCATCACCGTCGCGGCCCGCCTCGCCCACCGGGCCCGCACCATCCACCTGCACCTGCCCGAGTACCGGCCCTGGCAGGCGGCGTTCGACAACCTGTTCACCGCCGTCCGACCGGCACCCGGCTGACCACACCCCACCAGCCGAAACCAGGCGGCCCGACCACAGGCCACAATCCCGTTCCACCCCGAACACTCACCCTCGGAGCAAGCCGATCACGTGATCGGCGACTCCCTCACGCCCGCCGCACCACCCAACACAGAAATGATCGACCAACATACAGCGGCAACCGCGTCGGTGGATCGAGGCAAGGCTGTGCGGGAGATCGAAATCGTCCCGCACAAGAGATTTTAGCAGCCAGTTGGCCGAACCACGCTCCCACGAACGAAGTTCCTTGCCCACGGGGGAAGTACTGCCTAACTACCGGGGGTGGACGGCGTAGGTCAGGTGCGTCACCCGTGTCGATGGTTCCGAACGGATCGGCTCCAGCGCGACCTTGGACGCGTCCACGCCATCGAACAGGCGGGTACCGCCACCGAACAGCACGGGCGCGAGCGCGATCGAGAACGCGTCGACCAGGCCGGCGTTCACGTACTGCAGGATCGTCTCGCTGCCGCCGGCGATGCGGACATCCCGGTCGCCGGCAGCCTCGCGGGCCTGGTCCAACGCACGGTGAATGCCGTCGTCGACGAAGTGGAAGGTGGTGCCGCCCGGCCGCTCCCACGGGTCACGCCTGTTGTGCGTGAGCACGAAGACCGGAGTGTGGAAGGGCGCTTCCGCTGGCCATGCCTGCTCGCCGAAGTCGAACATGCGCCGGCCCATGATGCTCGCGCCGGTGCGCTCGAACGTTTCCCGGGCGATGTCGTTGTCGCGCCCCTCCTCGCCGCCGTCGCCCAGCTTCAGGTTCTCCCGGAAGAACCGCAGCGGGAAGGCCCACGCCTGCAGCTCCATCCACTGCGCCATCCAGCGCTCCAGTTTCGGGTCCTGCTCCTGCTGCTCGGGCGCGCTGAAGCCGTCCAGCGACATCGACACGCTGAAGAACACCTTGCCGGCCATCAGCGACCCTCCTCCTGCCGCTGGGCGAGTTCGGCGACGTAGGCCGCCAGGTTGCTCAACGTCTGCTCGCCGCCCTCGATCGCGTGGTACTTCTCCACGGCCTGGTCGCGTAGCTCCCTGGTGGGGAAGACGGTACACATCACGATCCGGGTCGCCGCGCCGTCCGGTGCGAAGGCCAGAGTCGACTCGAAGGCGTTCGGGTCGTCGCGGGACTCGCCGTGCAGCAGGGCGATCCGCTGCGGTGGGACGATCTCGGTCCAGGTGATCCATTCGGAGTAGTTGGTGCCGTCCGGGCCGTGCATCACGAAGTCCCACTCGCCGCCGACCCGGAACTCGAAGGAGCGCGTGGTGGTGCTGAACCCCTCCGGACCCCACCACCGTGACAGGTGCCGGACCTCGGTGAACGCCTCGAACACCAGCTCCGGTGGGGCGTCGATGACCCGGGAGATCACGATCTCCCGGTCGGCCGTCGCCGGCTCCGCCGATGTTTCCCGCTCTGCTCCTGCCATCGGTCACTGCTCCTGTCGTGTCTGCTTGAGGTCCTGCACGTAGCTGTCCAGCCGGTCGAAACTGCCGTTCCAGAACTCCTCGAACCCGCCGACCCACTCGTGGATCGGCCGCAGGCCGCCGGCGTCCAGGCCGTAGAGGCGCTGCTTGCCCGACTCGCGGACCCGCACCAGCCCCACCTCCCGGAGCACCCGCAGGTGCTTGGACGCCCGTGGCTGGCTCATCCCCAGATCCCGGGCCAGGTCGGTCACCGGCCACTCGCCCGCCCGCAGCAGCGCCAGGATGTCCCGGCGCTGCGGCTCGGCGATCGCGTTGAAGACGTCCGACGTCGTCGCTGCTCGTGCCACGCCAGTCATCATATTCCCATAACGGAATGCGTCAAGTGGGTCGCGCAGTCAAGCTGACGTCGGGCCAGCTGTGGCCGCCGTGCTGCTATAACATCTATGCTATGCCCTGGGGTGTCGTGGAGCTGGAGCCGGAAGTAGAGAAGTGGTTGGAGAGTCTGCCGAGTGCCCTGTTCGCCCGAGCCGCGTTCTACGTCGACCTGCTGGCCGAGCAGGGGCCGTTACTGGGCGAGCCTTACACGAAGCAGCTTGATCGGAAGCTCCGTGAGTTGCGGTTCCACCTTGAGCAGCACGCGGTAAGGGTCACCTACTGGATCGGGTCGGGAAGGCGGATCATCTTGCTGACGGTCTTCTTCAAGACCCGGATGCGCGAGGAGCGGGAGATCGACCGGGCGCGGCAGGCGCTGGCGCGGCGTATCGACGAGGCACACCAGGTTGAGGGCAAGGAGGAGGTCTAGTCATGGGTGAGGGTGGCGGTTGGGCTGCGATGCGGGAGCGGCGGTTGGCTGAGCCGGGTGCCGCTGAGGCGTACGAGGCGGCGCGGTTGGCGTTCGAGCTCGGTCGTTCGGTGCGTGAGCTGCGCGAGCGTCGCGGTTGGAGTCAGACGCAGCTGGCCACGGCGTCGGGGATGACGCAGTCTGCGGTGGCCCGGTTCGAGGCTGGCGGGACCGTGCCGACACTCGTGGTGCTGGAGCGACTGGCAGCGGCGCTGGGAGTGAGCCTGAAGGTCGGCTTCGAGCCCCGCGACGCCGCTGCCTGACGAGGCTGACAGCAGATCAGTGGTGGAGTCTGCCCAGCTGCGAGATCGATCGAGGAGAAGGTGCCATGAGGAAGGGGAACCGTGATGGGCTACACGCGCTGGAGCGACGTCCGGAGTGCCTATGTCGAACGGGCCGGCGGCGAGGAGGCGGTCGAAGCCGGCAAGCGGGAACTGCTGGCCACCGTCGTCGGGCACCGCCTCGCCGAGGTACGCAAGGCCCGAGGCCTGACCCAGCAACAGGTCGCCGACCGGATGGGCGTCACCAAGGGCCGGGTTTCCCAGATCGAACAGGGCAAGATCTCCGGGCAGGATGTCGTCGCCCGCTACGCCGCCGCGCTCGGTGGCCGGCTTCACCAGGCCATCTACTTCGACGACGGCGCCATCGCCGCGATCGCCTGACCCGCACCCCATCACCGCGTCAGCGTGAGGTAGCCGCTGATAGGTGTCCAGAGTCGGTCGACGGGCATGATGTGAATGCGGTCTTCGTAGGTGAACGAGCGTTGTCCGGTGCTGAACGCCACGCCGGCGATGAACCTGTCGCCGAGTGCGTCTCGTAGCGCTCGGAGGCCTTTGAGGTCTGCGCCCGCGACGCGTTCGTTCGCCTTGACTTCGAACGCGAGGACCCTGCCGTCGTCGAACTCGATGACGTAGTCGACCTCGCCGCCGTCGTAGGTGCGCCAGTGCCCCGTAGTTACGTTTTCGTCAAGCCAGGAGGCCTGCTTGCGAAGCTCGCCGACGACGAAGCTCTCGAGGAGGTGCCCGAACTCCGTCAAGGCGGCCGGGTCGAGTGTGGCGAGTTTGGCGGGAGAGACTCGCATCAGCCGGGCGGCCACCCCGGTGTCGACGACATGCACCTTCGGTGATGCTGCGGCTCGCGCGCGTAGCGTCGTACCCCAAGCAGGAAGTCGGTCGATGAGAAATAGGTCTTCGAGGAGGCGGACGTAGCCTTCGATGGTCTTGCGCTCACCTGCGAGGCCCTGGGACGCGCTGGTGAGGTTGAGTACCTGCCCGGTTCTTCCAGCCAGTCGACCCAGCAGCTCGCGCAGCATGCTGCGCTGACGTACCCGGACAAGCTCGATGGCATCGCGCTCCAGCGACTGGCGGACGTAGTCGTCGAACCAACGGTCGCGCGCGGGGCCTGTGCGGCGCAGGGCCAGGGGGAACCCTCCAGCGCAGAGTCGATCAACGTACTCCGTCCGGGTGGTCGTCGACGCTGGCCTGGCTGCGACGGTCGCGTCGGGCGCTGCGCGAAGCGCCGGCAGGAAATCTTCATGGACGCCGCTGATCTCTCCTTGTGACATGGGCCAGATCGTCATGGTGTGCAGGCGGCCGGTGAGTGCCTGCGCGGTGCGGGGCAGCGCGTCCTGGCGGGTCGACCCGGTCAACGCGGCGGTACCCGGAAGGCTGCCTTCGCGGTTGAGTCGAGCCTTCAACGCGTCGAGGATCTGCGGGGCATGCTGATACTCGTCCACGCAGAGCAGGCCCGGCGTCGTGACGGCTGTCTGCGGGTTGGCCACCACCGCGTCGCGAATGCCCACCTCGTCCAGGTCCAGAACGGGGACCCCGTGCCGGTCGGCGAGCGCGCGCAGGACCGTGGACTTGCCAACGGACCGAGGGCCGTGCAGGGCGATGACCGGCTCCACCCGGAGCAGGTCATCGAGCAGCGCAGAAACTCGCCGCTGCGCGATCCCGGCGAGTGGTTCCATCACCCTGGCCCCCTCCGTAGCAGCGAAGTACCGAATCCCAGGAGCTGAAACTACCACTATTCGAGAAGTGCGGATACCAACATTCGAGCAACCGATATGCCAAATTTCGAGCACTTCACAGGGAGTCGCGGTCCAGCAGGCCGGCTGGTCAGGGTCGTGGGGTGAGGCCGATGGTGGTGGCGAGGCGGGTCAGGTCGGGGGTGGGTGCGGTCCGTAGGAGCGTGGCGACGACGGTGTGGGCGACCGGTCGGGTGCGGGTTTCGGCGGGGGCGGTCTGGTCGGCGGTGATGATGGCGCGGGCGGCGGCGGTGGGGTTGCCGGTGTCGAGGTAGACGCGGGTGATGTCGATGAGGTGGGCGGCGCGGTGTTCGGCGGGTAGCTCGCGCCAGCCGTGACCGGCGGTGGCGTGCTGGTGGTGGGTGATGGCCTGGTGTGGGTCGCCGAGGGCGGCGGCGAGGTGGGCGCGGGCGAGTGCGACGGCGGTCGGCCCGAATGCGGTGGTGGTGTCGCCGTGGTCGGTGCGCCGCTGGTGGTGGCTCATGGCGGCGGCGTGTGTGTCGGCGTGGTCGGTGAGCTGGTGTGCGGTGGCGGGGTCGTTGCCGGTGGCGGCGGCGAGGGCGGCTTCGATCAGCAGGGTGCCGGCGAGGGCATGGTCGTCCGGTGCGGCGTCGTTGGTCGTGGCCGGGTCGATCAGCGGTACGGCGGTGAGCGCGGCCTGCGTGGCGAGGGTGCTGCGGTGTGCGGCGCGGAGCGCTTGGGTGAGGGCGATGGCGGCTGCGGCGGTGTGCCGGGGGTGGCCGTTGGCGGTGGCGATGGCGCGGTCGGCTGCGAGCCAGGCGAGGTGGGGTTCGTCGAGTTTGGTCAGCAGGTGGGCGGTGAGCCGGTAGACCCGGGTGAGCAGGTACGCGGCGTCGGGGGCGTCGCTGGTGGTGGTGTGGCGGGTGTGGGTGAGCAGGTCGGGCAGCGTGCGGAGCAGTTGTGGGTAGTGGGCGTGCTGGTAGGCGGTGTGGGCGTACTGGATGCGGTGGTGCAGGTCGTCGGCGGACGGTGCGGGTTGGTCGGGGGTGGGGGTGTCGTAGCGGGCGAGGGCGGCGCGGAGGTGTTCGACGGCGGCGGCCGTGGTGTTGGTGGTGGGTTCGGGTCGGCTGGTCGTGGTGGGGCCGAGGATGGTTTCGGGGGTGACGCCGAGGACGGCGGCGACGGTGTGGACGACGGAGATGCGGTCCAGGGAGCGGATGCCGCGTTCGACCTTGTCGACCCAGGAGTGGGACTTGCCGATCCGGTCGGCGAAGACCTGCTGGGTCAGGCCACGTCGGGCGCGGAGTTGAGCGACCCGCCGGCCGATGGGCAGTTCGGCGATGCGGTGGCGGCCGGGCGCGGTCATTGATGCAGGCTGCGGTAGATGGCTTCGGTGGTCGCCCCGCAGCGCGGGCACCACCGGGACTTGACCCGGAACGTGAACAGGCCGAGCAGGAAGCCGGGCATCAGACCGGCGAAGACGATCGGTAGCAGTCTGGCGATCACGAGCACTCTCACCTTCTGGCGAGGCCGGCGGGGCCGGAGCGTTGCCACGCCCCGACCCGCCGGCCCGTTTCACCGGAATCGGATTCGGGTCATCGCCGGAATCCGATGTACTCAGTTGACCTCAGTCGGGTGACGGCGGCGGGGTGCGTATCGGTGCGGATCAGTGTCGGGGAAGCCTCCCGGACACCAGGTCCGCTACCGTGCGTGGGAGCGACCACTACGGGTGAAGGGTCGATGCGGTGGCAGTCAGCGGGGACGGAATCCGGCGCTTGTTGGCCGAGGCGGGCTGGCAGCCTGAGCAGCTGGCCCGGCGGCTGAACGAGTGCGCCGAGCGGCACGGTCGTGCGGAGCGGCTGCACCTCAAGACGCCGTACAAGTGGAAGAAGGGCGAGGTACCGCGTAGCCCGTGGCCGTCGCTGACCGTCGCATTGCTGTCCGAGCAGTTGCAGCGGACGGTCACCCTCGACGAGCTGGGCTGGCCCGATGATGGTTTCGACGCCGCGCCGGCGTCGGCTGGTCTGGAACTACCGTGGACACCTGCCGGGGCCTTGCAGGCAGCCATGGTCGTGAACGAACCTGAGACAATGACGCACCGACGGATGTTCCTCGCTCTGCTCGGTTCCGCGCTGACGTCACCGGCACGCGAGTGGATCATCGCCCAGCAGCCGTCGGACGTCGCCTCGACGACCGGTCGGCCGCTGTCCGGTGAGGTCGTCGACCACCTCGACGCCGTCACCGCGAGTCTGCGGCGGATGGACGACCACCTCGGCAGCGGCCAGACGCTCGGCCTGGTCCGTCAGCACCTGGCGACCGTGGTCGAGGGGCTACGCGAGCGCCGCTACACCGACTCGGTCGGGCGGCGACTGCACGGCACCGCCGGTGAGCTGATGCGCCTCGCCGGCTGGCTGTCGTTCGACGGCGGCAACCACAGCCAGGCCCAACGGTTCTGGATCGCCGGCCTCTACCAGGCCCACGCCGCCGGTGACCGTGGCCTCGGCGCGAACATCCTCGGCTTCATGTCCTGCCAGGCGAAGGACCTCGGTCAACTCCGGCAGTCGATCACCCTCGCCGAGACCGCGCGGGCCAGCTACCCCGCCACCAGCCCGAAAGTCGGCACGATCCTCGACCTGCGCGCCGCCGAGGCGTACGCCAACAACCACGCCGTGGCCGACACCCGCCGTGCGCTCGACAGCGCCTTCGACCGGCTCACCGACGAACGTCCGGAACACGGCGACCCCGACTGGGCGTACTGGATCAACGAAGCCCAGGCCCACGCCCAGGCCGGCTACTGCTACGTCAAACTCGAAGACTGGACCCGCGCCCGCGAACACCTCCGAGCCGCGCTACGACTCCAAAACGACGAGTACAGCCGCGAAGGAGCACTACGCAACGCCCTGCTCGCCACCACCTACGTCCGGCAGGACCAACCCGAACTGGACAAGGCACTCGCCCTCGGCGACCAGGCCGTCCAGACCCTCACCGGGCAGGTCACCTCCGCCAGGTGCATCAAACACGTCCGCAACCTCGTCGGCGCACTCGGCCCCTACCGACGCACCCCCGCCGTCCGCCGATTCTGCAACGACACCAAAGACCTCATCGCCACGTGACTAGGCCAGCAGCCATCAGACGAGGGAGCGAGCATGGAACGTAACACCTGGCGCACGTCGAGCCGGTCCGGCAACAACGGCCAGCGCGTCGAGGTCCGCGACCGGGGCACCCAGATCGACGTACGCGACTCCAAAGCCCCCGCCGCCGGCACGCTGACCTTCGCCCCCGCCGCCTGGACCACCTTCACCACCACCATCAAGACCCACAGCGCCCGCCCGTAACCCCTGAATCCCCCTGCTCGTGGCGACTCTCCACACGGGCCGCCACGAGCGCACCAGCTGTGCGTCAGTCACAGCCGATGATGGCTGCTGAGTCGGGAGGCGGCATGCGCCGATCTGAAGGTCGATAAACCGGGTGGCAACCGACACGACACCACCCGGTTCATCCGAGACGAATCTCAACTACATGTCGGCGGAACCATTCAGTCAACTATAAGCTCGTCGAGCCTCTCCAAGGCAGCGGGCTCCTCCAAGTAGTTCGCAACCACTCTGAGGCGTTCATAATATGACCGCGATATAGCAAGGGAGTCCTCGAATAGCCAGGAGCAAAGGGTATCGAACGCCAGCCCTATTTCCCCGACCCGTACCAACTCCCGCACGTCGCCCCTGACGTCACCCGACATTATAGGAGAATCGTCCAACAAGGCTAAAATGTCCGCTTGCGCCTGCCTGAAGTCCACGTCATCGCCCAATCGGGAAGCCCGTGATGATTCGGTCCGTAGCCGGCTCGAAGATCACCCGTATATTCACCCCATCATAGACGCCCTCGATCTTGACTCGCGACAGCTCGCCCTTCTTGGTATACAGCGATCCATGCGCGCCCTTCTGTCAAGTCCAAGTACTGGATGGATTCGTAGCAATATCAGCGACGCTTTCCAGAATCTTGTCGGTATCCCAAGACTCCGGAAAAACTGTCTTGCCCGGCTGTCCCGGCCACTTATGTCCACCGCCAGTACGATTGCCAGAAATGATGTGATATTGGGCATCGCCATCAATTAGATCCCGACCAGGGCCGCCGCAGTTGTGGACCAACACCGGCACGTTGCCGGCGAGTACATGGTAGGTGTGGACGTGGCTGATGGTGAGGTTGTGGACGGTGGCGTGTGGGACGGTCGATCGGTGGATGGCGGTGATCTGTACCCAGGTGCCGGTGCTGGTGTGGAGCCATTGGCCGGGTTGGAGGTGGGTGGCGTCGATCCACTGGTCGAGTTCGGGGACCCAGAAGGGGTGTCCGTCGGTGGCGGTGATCTGGGCGGTGTCGTCGCCGTGGTGGCCGTCGGTGTCGATGGTGATGGTGACGAGGTGTTTGACGCCGTCGCCGGTGATGGTGGCGGTGACGGTCTCGATGCTGGTGGTGCCGGTTTCGGGGTCGGTGGCGATGACCTTGTCACCGGGCTTGACCTGTTCGATGGGCTTGGTGGTGGCGTCGGCCATCAGGACCTTGGTGCCGGGGGTGAAGCTGTTGTTCAGCGGGCAGCTGTCGGCGGGTTTGTCTCCGCCGCCGCTGGATCCTGCGTTGGAGCGTGAGCTGGCGCCGGTGTTGCCGCCGGGTTTGGAGCTCGCCTTGCCGCTCCCGCCTCCTCCTGCGCTGGTCCGGCCGCCGCCTCCGCTGCTGGTGGAGGCTTTGGGGTTGGTTTTGGCCTGGGCCTGTTTCTGGACGGGGTTGCCGGTCTTCTTCGACGCGTTGACAGCTGTGTTGCTGGTGGTGTTGGCCTTGTCGGCGGCTTTCTTCGCGGCGGCCTGCGCGGCGCGTTTCGCCCGCTCGGCGGCGGCCTTCTTCGCGTTCAACACGACGGTCTCGGCGGCGCGGGCCGCTTTGAGGACGGCCTGGGCGGCGGCTTTGGCTTTCTGCCAGGCCCTGATCGCGGAGAAGGTACGTTCGACGGCTTTCACAACCCGGCCGAACGCTTTGAACATCTTGAAGGCGGGGATGAACTCGGTGACCAGGTCGACGCAGGACCAGACGCTGCCGCCGAAGCAGCCCAGCGCGGCGTTGAGGCCGATGAACTCCTTGAGCACGTCCCAGGCCACCGACAGGATGACCGACGTCATCGACCGGCCCGCGGCCGACTGGGCCTGGGCGACCTGCGCGGTGGACAGACCCGCCCCGGCCAACGCCGCCGCCCGCTCCGACGCGGTCAGGCTGATCGACAGACCCGACGGGTCGGCGTGGGTGACCGGGTTGTTGTGCGCGTACGCGTACCCGTTGGACTGCAACGGGTCCGCCACATCGAGGACCGGGTCGGCGGACAGGAACCGGCCCACCACCGGGTCGTACAGGCGGGCGCCCAACGGGGTGTAGCCGGACGCCTCGTCCGGGATCGCGCCGAGGAACCCGGCCCGGGTCTTCAGATTCGTGGCCAGCACGTCGACCGCGCGGGGGTTACCGAACGGATCCCGTTTCAGGATCCGTACCGGCATCCCCGACAGGGTCGAACCGACCTCCGCGTACGGGCTGCCCTGATGATCGGTCGTGACCGCCGCCAACTGGACCGACGCCGACCCGTAGGCGTACCGCAGCATGCCGCCACCCGGCACCGGGTAGCTGCGCTGACTGTTGACGTTCACCCCACCAGCGGCCACGGTGACCACCGCGTCGGCCAGGTGCAGCGTCGCCCGCCGGTCCTGCACGGTCAGCAACCGCGCCCCGTCCGGACCGTAGACGTGCCGGGTCTCGTCCTGCGCCGACCACACCTGACCGGTCGCGGCAGCATCACACACGGCCAACACGACCGGCGTCGAGTTGGCGGTCGCACCGCCATCGACCGCCAGACACAGACCGGACCCGGTGTGCCGCAACTGCCCGACCGCGGTACGGGTCAACCGCTGCGCCGCGGTGCCGTCACACGCACGCAGCTGGACCGCCGACCCGGTCGTGTCCCCGTCCGGCTGGACACACCAGTCGTCGTACACCCGCAACGTGCCCAGGCCGGTGCCCGCGCCGCCGGCTACGCCATGCGCCGTGCTCGAACGGCTGCGACTACTGCTGCGCCCGGATCCCTATCAACGGCTCGACTTGCAAATCGGCGACGGACGTCGACGACGCGGCGGCGGTCAGCCGAGCCCCTTGGCGCCCGGATAGGCCGTGTCCGAAAGAACCTGCACGGCGGTGCCTGCGGCGGAGGTGGAGGGGTGGTACACCCGTAGTTGTCCGTCCGACGTCCACCGGGCCCACATGTCGGGTATGCCGTCGCCGTTGACGTCGGGGACGCCGATCACCAGGTCGACGCTCGCGGCCGACCAGCCGGTGCCGAAGGAGACGTCACCGTCGCGGGAGTTTACTGCCAACTTCAACGAGTGCAGATCGACGCTACCAGCGACGGTGCCGGGTAGGCCGTGCCGCACAGACATTCTGCCGTTGTCCAAGTCGCGCCACAGTAGGTCCGGGGTTCCGTCCTGGTCGATGTCGGCCACGTTGACGATCTCCCTGCGGGCCCAGGCGGTGCCCTCCATCAGGGTCGCCTGCTGGAAGCTCGCTCCGGTGTAGCCGCTCAACGTCCAGAATGCGGTGCCGGCCCGCAGCGCCAGGTCGGGGTGCCCGTCTCCGGTGATGTCTCCGACGGCCTTGAGCTGGGTCCAGGTGGCCGGGTCCGGCGCGCCAGCCGGCAACCGCACCCGGATCCGGTCGTCGACGTCGAAGCTGCCGTACCCGTCGCCGGGGTAGATCCAGAAGCCGCCGTCGGGGGTGCGGACAAACAGGTCGGTGATGCCGTCGCCGGGGAAGGCGTCGCCGTACTTGGTGAGCAGCGCGACCTGGGAGGTCGCCGGGTCGTACCAGTGCCCGGCCGGGTCGAGCTGGCCATCGGCGCTGTACGACGCAGCCAGGGATCCGTACAGGGCTCCGTCGGTGTCGCTGGGATAGGTCCGCAGATTGCCGTCGGCGTCGATGATCGTCAGATCGGGTCGTCCGTCGCCGCCGGTGTCGCCCGGCCCGTCGGCGGTGTCGCGAGGCGGTACGTAGAAGGTGTGGTCGGTGCGGGCGCTCCGGTTGCCGGCCGCGTCGTACGCGTACACCTGCAGGGTGGTCGGACCGGAATGTCGGGGTCGCAGGTCGGGCACGGTCGCCGTGCCGGAGTTGGCGGTCACGTACGTCAGCTCACGCCCGCCGAGCGCGTAGCTGAACTGGGCGGCGTCGGCGGCGGTGAAGGTGACCGGACCGGTCTGGCCGAACTGCACCGTTGCCCAGGTCGCTCCGTCCGGGGTGGCGGCCAGGAACACGTCGCTGGTGACGGCCGGAGCTGGTGGCGCGCTGGCGTCGATCGTGATCCGACAGGGTTGATCACCTGGCGGGAAGTACCACGATGTCGCGCCGTCGGTGTCCTCGGACCGGACGTCCCAGGAGTAGGTGACGCCATCCACCAGGCTGGTGGCGGGGATCGTCACGCTGCCCCGTCCGCTGCTCAGGCTGGTGACGAGGGTGCCGGCGGGCACCGTACCGCCGGTGGGCCAGAAGCGGAAGCGCAGCCCGCGCAGGTTGCCGTCCGGGTCTGAACCAGTGGCGGCCAGCACCAGGTTGGTCCGGGCGACGAGGGTGCCGCCGCCGGGCCCGGGTGCGCAGTTTCCGCCGGGTGTGACGGTGCCGGCGGTCGGCTCGTTGGGGCTGCGGTTGTAGACCACGGTCAGCTCGGTCGCGCTGACCTGGAACTTGCGCCAGGTGTGGGTGTCGTCCTCGTCGGTGGCCCGCATGACGAAGGTGATCTGGGACCAGCCGTTGGTCGCGCCGGCCTGGGCACCCTGCTGCACGTCGAAGCTGACGTAGGCGTCGGCGCACTGGTTGCTGTAGCCGTGCGCGAACGACCGACGCTGCTGCTCGGAGATCCAGTCTGGCTGCTTCTTCCAGGTGGTGCCGGAGGAGATCGCACCGGTGAGCCACAGCCGCATCTCCCGGGCCTGGCAGCTCCACGAATGGTTGTTCAATAGCCGCAGGCTGGCTGAACTGACCGTCGCGCCCTCGATGTTGCTGTTGAAGCCCATCCGCCAGAAGGTGCGGGCGCGCAGCGGCGTCTCCTCCTCGTAGCCGACCCGAGCGACGGTGGTGCCGTTGTTGAAGTTGGTGCCGTTCCAGGTGTTGGTGTTCGGGTGCTGGCTGTAGATGGTTGCCCACGCCTGGGTGGTGCTGCGCATCGTCGGGTCGAGGAAGACCGGGAACCGGACCTCGGCGTCGTCCAGCAGTCCGCTGGCCGCCGCGTCCAGCCGTAGTCGCGCCTCACCGGTGCCGTCGCCGTCGAGTGTGCTGGGCAGCTGGCCGATCTTGGAGCCCGGCTCGGCACCGCTGAGGCCGGACAGGCGCAGCACGTCGGTCGTGGTGGCCACCGAGGTACGCGGTGGCGCGTCGGGGTCGTCCGTGTTGCGTCCGGAGGAGTCCCAGCCGAACGGGGTGGGAATGGAGCTGATCTCCTCGTCGTCGGCCGGATCGAGGATCCGGACCCCGCCGGTGACCGGATCGTGCTGGAAGACAGCGGTCGCCGACCGCAGGCCGTAGTTGATCTGGCGGACCGAGTCCACCGTGGCCGCGTCGGGCGTCTTGACGATCAGAAGTTGGCCGACGCCGCCGTCGTCGCGTACCACCATCAGCAGGTCGACGCCGGGCAGCACGTCAGGGTAGAGCGCCCGGGGGCCGTCGAGCACCGGCTCGGGTAGCGGACCGGGCCAGGTGTACGTGATGGTGTGACCGTCGAGGTCCAGCTCGGCCAGCACCCGGTCGGTGGTGTCGGTGGTCTGGGTGTCTGCTGCCGCGTACCGGTCGGCGGCCGCTCCGCCGCTGGAGAAGCGGACCGGTGCCGGAGCGTTGACCGGCCGTACGCCGAGACCGTCGGCGTCGTCGGCGACCCGGCTTCGGCCGGCTCCGTCGGCCCGGCCCTGGTCGGCCGCGCCGGTGCGGGTGAGGGTGGTGTCGAGTTCCGCCCACTGCCCGGTGGCGTCGCGGGCCCGCTGTGCGATGGCGTGGCTGGTGGTACGCAGTTGCCCGTCCGGTCTGGCCCAGGTGAGTGAGGTGGCGGTCGTCGCGGTGTCGATCAGCACCTCCTTGCCGGTGCGGCGGGCCTGGGCCAGGGCCGCTGAGTCGTCGAGCGGGCCGGCCGATGGTGCCGGGTCCGGGGCGACGAGTCGGTCGATGGTGGACCGCAGCAAGGGCAGCGTCGCGGCGACGAGCGCGACCACCAGCAGACCGATGGTCAGGGTGAGTCTGGTGCGCGTACGCGTGAATGGGCTGAGCAGGCGAGGCGCGGTCACTGCGGTCTACTCCCGTGGGACCCGGTGGGCAGGAACGATGTGGACACCACTGCGCCCGCTCGGCGGACACGGGGCAAGAGTGGAACCTTGCGCGTAAGATGGCACCTGATCAGAGCGACGGACCAGGCTTGTTCGGATTGCCAGATCACTATGTTGGTGGATTGATGGATGCAATCATTCCCGGATCGGGTCGAGTGATGTGATGGGGCAGCCATGAGTCGATATGACCTCGATAATGAGGCGTCGCGTCTGGTGCGACGGACCGACGAGGAGCCTATTAGATCTTTGGCGCTGCTGGTCATCAGACCTGTGGCCAGTTCGGCGGACTATGCGGAACGCCTTCGCTCGGTTGTGGCGGCGGGCGTGGACGCAGCGCGAACTGCCGACTTCGAACAGAGTGAGGATATTTCTGTCGAGGCATTGCCGCCGTGGTTTCAAGTCCTGTCGACCGAAGGTCAATTGGACGTAAGGAATGATGAGGTAGGAATTGAGGGGAGGAGGCAATATCTCGCTCATCGAGAAAGCCGCCCATGGTCCTGGCAAGACTGGATCTATTGTTTCGAACCAGGCTTACGTGCTTGGTCCTGGTGGGATCTGACTGTCCGGGAGGATGGCCGGCTCAGTCTATGGGTGGACACGAAAGGTGAAGCGCATGTTCCATGCGAGGAGCTTTGGTGGTCTGCCTATGTGTCGGGCGCATTGACAATCGATTCAATGATGCTGGAGTCGGCCGATGTGTGGGCCGGACAGGCAAGCGTTGGCGCGTTGCAATGAGGCGGACCAGTGACTCCGGAGAGTAACCAATGTTCTGCTCTGTGCGGTGGTGGGCGCCCCGGTATGCCCCGGTTGCCGTCAGCGTTGCCGTCAAGCTCTCGGATAGCATGCGCATGAATCGATGCAAGTGCCCACTATGGATTCGAGCGTAGGCCCTTGCTGGTGTGCGGCGTCCTGCGGCGCGTTTGTCGGCCGTGGTGTTCAGTGGCGTGCCGCGTCGCGGCTCGGCGTCGATCGCCGGGAGCCGGGTCGTGACTTGACCCTCCACGCGATCGTCACGGCCTTGAGCGTCGACCGGCGCACTGGCTTCTGGCCGTCTTGGGAGTCTCGTTGCGTGGGCGCGTGCGCGCGGGGCCGGGACGGCTGTAGCGCGCGCGCGTGCGTCCGGCGTAGCCGGGCGCGCTTGATCCTGTAGAGCAGTTTTGAGCCAGTCGGATCTTGGCCGAGGGCCTCGGTCCGGCTGGCTCACTGCTTCGATGCGCGGTCGCGGCTGCTGCGGGGACACTTGGCGGGCGGCGAGGGCTGGTCGCCGCCGCTGGTAGGTTGGGGCAGCCGGGGCGCGGACGTCTCCCCAGGTTGCCGTCACCGTCGCCGTCAACACCGATAGAGTTCGATGCGGCGAGTTGGTGCCACACGCGAAAGGCCAGGTGAAACGCCACAAACATGTAAGTCACACTGCGTGACGGGCTGAAAATCCCACACGTACCATGTGATAGCCGGCACCACGCCGGTGCTGGTGCACAACTGTGGTGACACCTTCCGAAGCGATACCCGTGGCCCAGATGAGATCTTTGAGACGGGCTTTGAGCCGCGTGGGTCGAACATGGACCTTGAAGAACATGTGGCCGGCGTGTCCGGCACCTATACGCCAGCTTCTGGTTACGTATCTACCACAACAAGTGAAGCTCACGCGATTTCCAGAGGCGGGTATGTCTACCGCATCCGAGGCGTCGATGGCATTGATGTCAACAAAGCAATTCCTGGCAACAGGATGGCACATGAGAGGGAGATCGCCGTTCCGGGACGCGTTCCTACCGAATGTATCGTTGGCTGCCGAATGCCAGATGGAACCTTCCGCTCCAACCCAAATCTTAGGGGACGACGATGATCGAAACGGTCGAGCTCCAGGCTGTTGCCCGTGACGGCTCGTTACGTCGGGTTAAGCTGGCCTTGGAGTTGGCGCCACGACCGATGCTCTCTGTCGAGTTGGAGGGTAGAGATCTCGGCAGTGGTTCGGGTGACAATGTCTTGGTGGCTTTGATGAATGCCAGACTGATACTTGAACAAGAGGGGCAGCTTCTATGTTGCCAAGGTGCTCGCGTCAACGTCTTCGCGTCTGGAATGCTCCAACAGTTCAGTGGCGGCAGGCAAGCCTACGTTTTGACGGATAAGCAGTCTCTAGCTGATTCTGAAATTGTGGACGTCCTCGCGCCGGCCAGCCCAGACGAGGTGGTGACCGTCGCGGAACAGAGGGCGTTCGTATTCCGCTTCTTCAAGCTCGACGATCGATCCAGTGGTCAAGCCTGATTCGCGGCAGGAGGTAGGCGGTCGCGTCCATTGTGGCCGAATAAGGGCTCGCAAACCGTGGCGGGGACTGTAAGAGCGTGTCTCAGGTGGTGAGTGTGATGTAGCGCTTGTGGCAGGTGAGGGCGGCGGCGAGGGTGACGAATGCGCAGTACAGGCCGGGGTCGCGTTCGTAGCGGATGGTCAGCCGGCGGTAGCCGGTGAACCAGGCGGATGGGTGGGCCGCGGCGTGTGCGTGGGCGTTGTTGGACTTGATTCCGTGGACGAAGGCGATCGGTCTGGTTCGGAAGGCGGACAAGTTCATCTCCGCGGTGACGCGGGTCGGTCGTCAGTTGTTGAAGTGGCGTGACGACACGAAGTGGGCTGATCGGGTCCTGGCGGGTGCGTCGTGTCCGGTTCCGAACAGTTTCCTGTCGGGGACCCGGGTGGTGATGGCCGGTGGGGGTAGTAAGCCGATTGAGGATCTCGAGGTGGGTGAGGAGGTTCTCGCCACGGATCCGGAGACCGGTGAGACGGCGGTCAAGTGGGTCGAGGTCGTGATCACGGGTGATGGTGACAAGGATCTCGTGGAGGTGTCTGTCGCGACCGGTGGTGGCGGTCGGTCGGTGATCACGGCGACGGACGAGCATCCGTTCTGGGTGCCGGGGCTGTCGGAGTGGGTCGACGCGGCAGACCTTGCGGTCGGGCAGTGGTTGCAGACCTCCGCCGGCACGTGGGTCCAGATCACCGCGGTCGAGCACCGTACCGAGGCGACACGGGTACACAGCCTCACCATCGCCGACATCCACACGTACTATGTGGTGGCCGGCACCACGCCGGTCCTCGTACACAACTGCGGCACAACTGATCTATACCGAGTCTCCCCGGTTGGTCGCGGTTCCAGTGAGTTGGACCACGGGCTTGACCCGCGCAACCATCCGCTGGATTTGGATGAAGGTCTGGACGGTTCGGCTTACTTTGGTAACAGGGCGAGGGTTGAAGACTACGCCTCCCAGCACCGCGATTCCCATGGTCAGGGGTTCAAGGTGGCAGTCCCGACGAAATGGCTGAGTAGAAACAATATTGAGCCTATGGAGGATTTCCTAAACGAAGGTGCGGTTGAGTACTCTATTCCGTCGCATCTTTTCGATGAATTCAATTCATTCCCGCGCACCCCTTGGAAGCCTGGTGGCGCCTGATGGAAAATTCTGAGTACCCTAAATATTTTCTGGTTGAGTGTCGGATAGTCAGGCATCAGCACTATGGATTGGTGGTGCGTACGGTGCCTGGCGATCGGCCAGGATACGTCGACGAATCCGCGATATCTGATCAGCAATATGCCCCGATGGATGAGTGGCCAGGTGTCGGCGAGGCTGTGCTATGTGTCATTCTAGGCGACACTCGGGACGGTAGACTTCGGTTGAGCTCTCGGCCTCGTGATGTGGCGCTCGCATGCGCAGTCGTAGATGTTGAGGTTACGCTTTCGATATGGCGCCGAATACGTGATGAGGCGACCGTAGAGCCTGATCCACTTGTGGAGTTCTTCGGATCACAGGAAGCTGTGCCAACGTTGCGATGGGCGCTTAGTAGACCGGACGGATCCACAGATCGTTCACGTGCGTCTGAGATTGTCGAGAAAGCGCCTGATTGGCTTAGAAGGCAACTGCGCTGAAGAACAAACGAGCCTCCCCTTCTGTGGCGGAGAGTGCTGACTGTCTGTACCCGCGCGTCGCTGTGCGCCTGCGTTGCCGTCACGGTCGCCGTCAGATGAGGTGGTGTATTCATCATCTCCGATGGGAAGCTGATGTCTGGACCAGTCGCGGCGGACACCCGGAGGCAGGCTGCGTAGCCACGGGCACGGCAAAGTCGGAGTGTGTGTTGTTGGGTACTCCGTGTTGATGTCCGGAGTGGATTCGACGGGGCGGGCACGGCTCCGGTGATCTTGAGGTTCTCGACGCCTTCGGATCACCTTGTGGAGTACCGTGCCCGCGCCTGCATCATTGCTGATCAACGCTGTCCAGTGCCAGCCGGACCGGAGGACGTGGCCTGTCCTACTACTGGGCCGTGACGGCCAGGAATGCCTGATGGCGGCGTTGTCGCAGGTTCCCGATCCGCGAGATGCGCGGGGTATCCGGCATCGGCTTCCGACAGTGCTCGGGTTGGCGTTGGCGGCGGTGTTGGCCGGGAGCGTGTCGGTGTACGCGGTCGGGCAGTGGATCGCCGGGTGTTCGCAGAAGACGTTGAAGGCGTTCGGTGCCCGGGTGGACCCGGTGACCGGCCGGTATGTCGGCCCGGACGAGAAGACGGTGCGGGGGTTGTGTGCCCGGCTCGACGGTGACGCGTTGGACGCCGTCCTGGGTCGGTGGCTGCAGCGCCGGGCGGACGCGGCGGCGCGGGCGAGAGCCCGGGTCGGGGTGCGGCCGTCGCGGGACGGTAAGGCCCGACGCCGGGCGAAGGCCGCTGGCCAGCGGCGTCGGCGGGCCAGTGCGCGGGACCGTCACCGGCCACGGTTGCCGCAGGTCGCGGTGGACGGGAAGACCAGGCCGGGGAGCCTGTCCGAATTTCTGTGTAACGCCCTATCCTGTCCAACTATCGGGCATCGATGGGG
>NZ_JBHMIQ010000060.1:0-20142 GCF_048060315.1 Micromonospora sp. LOL_013 | reverse complement strand
CGGGCAGCGACACGCCGAAAGTCGTCACCCGCCCACGGCCGACTTTGATACACGCCCTAGGTCTCGACCGACCATCGGGGATGGTAGCTGCCAGCGTCATCGGGGCAGGGCAGGCTCGCACCGAGCCGGCCCTGCCCCGTGTCCTCGGATCGTCGTACGCGGCTCAGGCCGGGGTGCCGGCGCTCGCACAGCCGGTCGAGCACCCGCCGGCGTCTACGCTGCCCGGTGCCGCCCGGTCCAGGACGAGCCGGAGCAGCGCGGGGGTCAACTCCACGGGCGGATCGATCGGCCGCGGCCGTCTCAGGGCGATCTGAAAGGCCCGAACCGAGCCGCCGTCTCTAATCACAATCGGACTCCCGGACAGCCCGATGAAGTCTGCGGGTACCGCCGGCCGGGCTAGCACGTCGGTCAGCCGCGCGCCAGGGTGGAAGCCCAGCGCCACCGCCCGATAGGTGCCGTCGGGCATCGGCGCGATCCGGGTGAGGCGGTTCGTCCGCAGCACGCTGTATCCGACGGGTGTGTCGGCGTCAGTTTCGGCGTCGGATCGGAACATGGCCAGCACCGCGCAACCGCCCTCTGCCGGGCCGCCGGTCACCGTGCCGACCGGGCCAGGGGCGGTGAGCCCGTTGTCGAGGTGGGTGACGAGATCGATGAGCCGGACTCTGCCGAACGAGGCGAGGGCCACCCGGAAGCGGCGCGGCGACATACCAGTGAGTTTGCTGAATTGACCGATGAAGGTGCCAAGGCTGGAATATCCCACCTCGATGCAGATCTCGGTTACGCTCAGGTCCGTTGTCAACAGCAGCCGCCGGGCCTCGGCCATTCTGAGTGCGGCCAGGAAACGGGCCGGAGTAGTGGACGTCAGGTAACGAAAAACGCGGTGGAAATGAAATGGGCTCAGTAGTGCGGCCTGGGCGATGTCGGATAGGCGCTGCGGCTCGGAGAGGTTCTCGGTCATGTACGCGACGGCGCGTGCGACCGAATCGATCCGGGCGCTGTCGGTTGGGCTGCCGAGGCAAGCTGTCACGGCGGTGCATGCGGCGATTTGAGTGCAGCCCATGCAATTTGCTCCCTGTTTTACCGACGAGACCGTGGCGATTGTCATGAATGTGCCTCCTCTTTTTCCGGGCAGGGCCTGGGCGATGGCGTGGTTGCTCGTTTCATCGCCTGCTCTGCGTCCGGACCTGGCCACCGGTCGCCTCATGGTTGAGGTCGGGGCGAGGGTCTCGAGGCTTGCCTGGCCGGAGCAAGCCATACGGATCGGTCGTCGCCTGACCGGGTGGGCTGAGTTGGATGTCAGTCAACACCGCGCCTAGCCCTCGTAATAGATGGAATCTTGCTAATGGCTACTGCTGTGCAAGCGAATCAGAAGGTGTCGAGGCATCGACTCCCGTGGTGGTCGTGAACCCGCGGGGTGGGGATGTTCGGCTGGGCCGGGTGCCTGCGCGCAAGCTTCATCGAGTTCCCGTCGACAGTTGATATTCGCAGGTCACGCCGCTCCTGTCGGTTGAAAGTCGGGGTAACTCCCGAGGAGTGGGCCCGCTTTCGACCGGTGGCAGTCCGTGTCAATACTGGCGATAAGGACCAACATGCTGATAGTTCCCCCGAGGTGGTTTATTCGGGTATCGGCTTGGGTGCAACCGCGTGGTGCCCGACGACAGGAACCGGGGCGGGCGACGTCGCCCGCCCCGGTCGTGGGGAAATCCTGGTCAGTTCATCCAGTTGGTACGCGGGCAGAACTGCACGCCTTCGATGTCGGCGACACCGTCCTGGTCGGAGTCCACGTCACCGTCACGGGTCGAGTAGATGTCGAGCGAGTTCGCGTCGATGGCGCCGTCGCCGTTCCAGTCGACCAGCTTGCCCTTGAAGGTTCCGACGATGAAGGCATTGGCCAGCGGCCCGGTCGGGGTGTCCAACGTTCCCAGGATGCTGTTGCCGGGGAACAGGACATCCTCCAGCGAGCTGCCCCGCATCGTGTCGAAGTTGAGGTAGCCCCAGGTGTGCACTCGCCCGCGGACGTAGCGGATCGCCGGCTCGCCCTTGATCAGCATGTTCGGGTCCAGCGTCCATTCACCGGAGCGCTTGGCCGCGACCATCTCGTTGCGGTGACCCAGCGAGTCGTCGTCGGCCCGTCCGGAGAGGAAGACCGGACGCAGCCCTCGCGATTCGAAGTAGAAGCTGCCACGACCGGCGTTGGCGTGGTTGGTCAGGCCGCGGAACACGAAGTTCTCGGTGTGCGGCGAACCGTCCTCATGCAGGCCGTCGAGGGTCTTGCTGATGATCAGCTTCTGGTTCCGGGTGTCGACGTTCGGGCATGCGTGCGCCTGCCCGTAGCTGCGTGCCAGGCCCTGCGGCGAGAGAGTGATCTTGCCCCAGTTGCGGCCGCTTTCGTCCAACGCGACGTAGACGTCGCAGTGGATGTTCAGCAGGATGGTTTCGTCGAACGTCCGACTCGAGTCGTAGGTGAACGACCGGTTGTCGAACGACGGCAGGCCGGTGCGCAGTTCCGAACCGAACAGCCGGGCCCACTCGCCGACATCCGGGTCGTCGTCGTTGGCGTGCCGGTCCAGCACGCGCAGCGCATCGGTGCCGCCGATCTTCTCCAGGGCCCAGAGCGCGTTCCACCGGACCTGCCGGTCGGAGTCGTTGGCGACCGCCTCGGCGAGCAGGTCGACGGCACCGCTGAGCCGCCGGTCCATCGCCTGGTACAGCGACTGCTCCCGGATCATCGGGTCCCGGTGGTGCAGGGCCTCGTACTCGACCTGCTCGTCAGTGCGAGCGTCGAGCCGGACCGCGCCGCGCTCCAGCATGTCGCCGAACTCGCTGTTGAGTAGCGCGGGATCGCCCTCGAGGTAGTGCTCCCACTCCGGAGCGCTTCCAGCGCCGCCGGTGGTGGCGCTGACCGATTGAAGCGTCATTCTCACATCACCCTTTCTCTGGTGTGGCTGTCGTGGTGCCGGACCTATTCAGATGGCGGCGCGTTTCGGAAGCAGAAACTGATCGTTCGCTTACCGCCCTCGAGAACCGCGTCGAGCTGCGTGAGCGGTTCCGACTAAGTGGTTGACGTGACTTGTGCGCGCCGGTGGAGTCGAGGCACTCCGATGCGGGGAGGTCTCGCCGGTCGCTGCTTCGCCGACCGGTGCACCGGTTGCGCGCTGACACCAGATTTCGCCATCGCCGTGCTGGCCGTCCAGTACTGGACGGTGAGCTAGCAAGAACGCAGAAACAGCGGCGGTTCGAGGCGCCGGGATAGCTGTCTGGCGGTGGATCAGCCGAGAATTTGCCCATCTCTGTCGTGGCCGTATGGGAGATCGGCGACGCAACCCTAGCCTGATCCGCGACGACCTCGAGAACGGTCGTCACGACCAGGAGGAGGAACAATGCCGTTCTCGCTTGCCTTCATCAGCCAGGGCGCGCACCGTCGACCGCGTCGGCCGATCCGCCATCATCCGGCGGTCCGGGTGCTCACGATCTGCGGTCACCTGACGCGCATCGTCCTTCGGGCTGCGGTCGCACTCAGCGGGGCCGGTTTGCGGGGACGTCTAGCCGACCGGTACGCCTGGCAGCGGTTGGCCGGTGACCTGCTCGCCGACGCGGCCGAGCGACTCGGTCCGACGTACATCAAATTCGGTCAGATCCTCGCCACCCGGGTCGACGTCGTCCCACCCGCGGTGGCCGCGCGGCTTGGTCGGCTGTTCGACAAGGTCACACCGCCGTCGATCCGGCCGCCGATCACCGGGAGCGTCGGTGCCGCACTCGATGGCGGTGTCGGTGGTCTGCGGCGAGTAGCCGCAGGTAGCGTCGCGGTGGTCTACCGGGGCCGGCTCCGAACCGGAGAACAGGTCGCGGTGAAGGTGATCAGGCCCGGGATCGATGCCGTGATCGACACGGATCTCGCGCTGTTACGCGTGGCCGCCCGCGGCGTCAGCACGCTGCCCAGGTTTCGGCGCGCACCACTGGTGGAACTCGTCGACCAGCTCGGTGCCGCGATACGTCGGCAGCTCGACCTGTGCGCCGAGGCTGATGCGTTGCGCCGGCTCCGCCGAAACCTGGCGCATCTCGATGGGGTACGGGTGCCCAGCGTGTACCGCGAACTGTCGGACCGGACGGTGCTGGTGACCGAATACCTGTCGGACATCCGCCTCAGCCTCCCCGCCGCGCCTCCGCAGACGGCCCTGGTGACAGCCATGCGGGCAGCCTTCCAGATGGTCTTCGTTGACGGATTCGTGCACTGTGACCTGCACCCCGGCAACCTACATCTGGCAGCGCACCGGGTGACCGTGCTCGACGCCGGCTTCGTTCACGAGCTCACCCCGATCGCCCGGCGGGCCTTCGCGGAGTTCTTCCAGGCGATGGCGTCCGGCGCGGGTGACCGGTGCGCCGAAATTCTCCTGGCCACGGCCGACCGGGTCGAGCCCCCGGCAGACCTCGTCGGGTTCCGCTGCGACATCGCGGCGCTGGTGGTCGCGGCGGCTGGCCGGCCCGCAGGTGAATTCAACCTTGCGGATTTCGCATACCGGATGTTCGCCGCCCAACGCACGCGCGGCCTCTACGCAGATGTCCAGTTCGTCTATCCGATCTTGGCGCTTCTCGTTTTGGAAGGTCGGGTGCGCCAGCACGCGCCGGACGTCGATTTTCAGCGGGTGGCCATGCCCTACGTGCTGCGGGCGCTGGCTGACACCGTCTCGCTGCCGGGCTGGCGGCCGTCGCCGACCCGATAGCCAGCGAACCGCGGCGTTCGCAAAGTCGGAGAAGATCGGCGGCACCCGGTTCCAGACGATGGGTACATCGCTACCAGATCGAACATCCTGGAGTCGTAACATGCCGTGCTCATGGCGATCACTGCGCCGCCGACTGCTGACCCTCACCCCGGACGGGACGGTGGCCGTCCGTCGTGGAACTGGCCTGGCTGACACCACTACCCGAAGCGTCTTCGAGATGGTGGACCGCACGGTACAGGCCGGCTTCGACGCGGCCCTGGACTCGACCAGCGTCGGCGAGCTGGAGGTTCGGTTGGACCGCACCGCGCGGGACTTCAAAAGCTTCGCGTACGAGGGGGCCGCGGCGGCGTACGCGATGCTCGACGCGGTGGCCCCGACCCGGACCCGTCGGGTGGGCCGACTGCTGACTGGACGCGGCGCGGCACATCGCTTCCTGATCTACTTCGGGGTCGGGCGGGCGATAGGCCGGCTGCCCCGGTTCCGGTGGCGGTCGGTGTTGCCCGCCGACCCGGTGCTGCACTGGCTGGCAGTCGATGGCCTCGGCTTTCACCGGGCGACCCTCGACCCGATCAGGCATGTTCGCCAGCAGTACCGGGCCGACGTGGCGGGATGGCCGCACGGAGACTTCCGGCACTACCTGGATCGCGCGCTTGACCAAGGCACCGGCCGGGCGATGTGGTTCGTGGAGGGTGCCGACGTCGATCGGGTGATCGCGACCGTCGGGCGGTTCCCGGCCGACCGTCACGACGATCTGGTCAGCGGCGTCGGTTACGCGGCGACCTACACCGGCGGGGTGAGTGAGCCGGCGCTGCGTCGGCTGTGGCAACTCAGCGGCGAGCATCGCTCCTTCCTGGCTCAGGGCGCGGCTTTCGCCGCGCTGGCTCGCGACCGGGCAGGGCTGGTCAACGCGCACACGCGGACGGCGGTGGCCGTGCTGTGCGGCACCAGCGTCGAACAGGCGGCCGACATCGCTGAACGATCGGAGACCGATCTGTCACCGGACGGTGCGCTGCCGAGTTACGAGGTCTGGCGACAGCGGATCGCTGACCGGTTCACCTCCCGCAGCCGTCGCTAGTACCCCGACGAGGAGGGTGCCGAGCACCGCCCCGGACAGGCCCCATAGCACGCTTCTCACCCGACGGTTCCTCCTCCGCGTACCCGGTGCGACCCGACGCCGCGACACGCCGAACACAGTATCTGGTGTTGCGTCTTCTAGCTTGCTCCCATATATGGTGTACCCCGCAGCTGGTTCGGCCGCCCCTCGGTGGTGGTCGAGGCAAGAGGGAACCCGGTGTGAGTCCGGGACTGCCCCGCAGCGGTGAGTGGGAACGACCGCCGTCACCAAGCACTGGACCCGCGGCGGGTCCGGGAAGCGACGGCCAGTAGGTACAAGCACGACGCCCACGAGTCCGAAGACCTGCCAGCGTGCCGCACGCGTCGCGTGCGGTGGTCGAAGGCCGCGCGGGACGGCCGACGCCGACGACCGGTCCACACCGGCGGAGCAGACCGCCAGGTGGGCGACCGGTGGCGTCCTCCCCGTGTGTCCGTCGACCGGTGGACAGGCACGACAAGGGGAACCGATGCAGGTACGCAAGCGCAACGGCGACACCGAACCGGTGGACGTCAACAAGATCGTCAAGGCGGTCGAACACTGGGTCGCCGACCTGGCCGAGGTCGACCCGCTGCGGGTGGCGACCCGGACGATCAGCGGACTGTACGACGGGGCGACAACCGCCGAGCTGGACAAACTGTCCATCCAGACGGCGGCGGAGCTGATCGGCGAGGAGCCGCAGTACTCGAAACTGGCGGCCCGGCTGCTCGCCGCCTACGTGGACAAGGAGGTCCGCGGCCAGCAGGTGGCCAGCTTCAGCCAGTCCATCCGCTACGCCCACGGCCTAGGGCTGATCGGCGACGACACCGCCGCGTTCGTGGCCCGCAACGCCCGCAAACTCGACGACGCCGTCGACGGCGACGGCGACGGCGACCTGCGCTTCGAGTACTTCGGGCTGCGTACGGTGGCCGACCGCTACCTGCTGCGGCATCCGCAGACCCGGCTGGTGGTGGAGACGCCACAGTACTGGCTGCTGCGGGTGGCATGCGGGCTGTCCCAGACGCCGGCCGAGGCGGTCGACTTCTACCGGCTGATCTCCAGCCTGGCCTATCTGCCCAGCTCACCGACCCTGTTCAACTCGGGCACCCGGCACACCCAGATGTCGTCGTGCTTCCTGGTCGACTCGCCGCGCGACGAGCTCGACTCCATCTACGAGCGCTACCACCAGGTGGCGAAGCTGTCGAAGTTCTCCGGCGGGATCGGCATCTCCTGGTCGCGGATCCGTGGCCGGGGCGCGCTGATCCGGGGCACCAACGGCAGGTCGAACGGCATCGTGCCGTTCCTCAAGACGCTCGACGCCGGGGTCGCGGCGGTCAACCAGGGTGGCCGCCGCAAGGGCGCCGCCTGCGTCTACCTGGAGCCGTGGCATCCGGACGTCGAGGAGTTCCTGGAGCTGCGGGACAATACCGGTGAGGACGCCCGGCGTACCCACAACCTGAACCTGGCCAACTGGATCCCGGACGAGTTCATGCGCCGGGTCGAGGCGGACGCCGACTGGTCGCTGATCGACCCGTCCGACGCACCGGAGCTGCCCGACCTGTTCGGCGAGGCGTTCGACGAGGCGTACCGGGCGGCGGAGAAGAAGGCGGTCCGGACGGTCAAGGCCCGCGACCTGTACGGGCGGATGATGCGCACCCTGGCGCAGACCGGCAACGGGTGGATGACGTTCAAGGACGCCGCGAACCGGTTGTCCAACCAGACCGGTGAGCCGGGCAACACGATCCACCTGTCCAATCTGTGCACCGAGATCCTGGAGGTCAACAGCGACGACGAGACCGCCGTGTGCAACCTCGGGTCGATCAACCTCGGCGCGCACGTCACTGCCGACGGCGTCGACTGGGACAGGCTGCGCGCCACGGTCCGTACCGCTGTGGTGTTCCTCGACCGGGTGATCGACATCAACTACTACCCGGCGGCGCAGGCGGCGGCGTCGAACCCGCGCTGGCGGCCGGTAGGGCTGGGGCTGATGGGCCTGCAGGACGCGTTCTTCACGCTGCGGCTGCCGTTCGACTCGGCGCCGGCCCGGGAGTTGTCCACCCGCGTCCAGGAGGAGGTCTTCCTGACCGCGCTGGAGACCTCCGCCGGGCTGGCCGAACGGTTCGGCCCGCATCCGGCGTACGCCGAGACCCGGGCCGCCCGGGGCGAGCTGCACCCGGACCTGTGGGGTGCCGAGGTCGGCCAGCCCGAGCGGTGGGCCCGGCTGCGGTCGACGATCGCCGCGCACGGTCTGCGGAACTCGCTGCTGGTCGCGATCGCGCCGACCGCGACGATCGCCTCGATCGCCGGCTGCTACGAGTGCATCGAGCCGCAGGTGTCCAACCTGTTCAAACGCGAAACCATGTCCGGGGAGTTCCTGCAGATCAACACCTACCTGGTCGGCGAGCTGAAGGCGCGCGGGCTGTGGACGGCACTGGTCCGGGAGCAGATCAAGCGGGCCGAGGGGTCGGTGCAGGGCGTCGCGGACCTGCCCGCCGATGTGCGGGAGCTGTTCCGTACCGCATGGGAGCTGCCGCAACGGGCGCTGATCGACCTGGCCGCCGCCCGTGCGCCGTACGTCGACCAGTCGCAGTCACTGAACCTGTTCCTCAGCGCGCCGACCATCGGCAAGCTGTCCTCGATGTACCTGTACGCCTGGAAGTCCGGGCTGAAGACCACCTACTACCTGCGGTCGCGCCCGGCGACCCGGATCCAGCAGGCCACCGTCGGCATCGCGCCGACCGCCGGGCCGACCCCCGGGCCAGTCATCGCGACCAGCGACGACGAGGCGTCGGCCTGCTCCCTGGAAAACCCCGAAACCTGTGAGGCCTGCCAGTGACCACCGTCTCCGAAACCGCCACCGTCTCCGAAACCGCCACCGTCTCCGAAACCGCCACCGCCACCGCGACCGCCGCCGCCAGCGACGCGACGACCGGCGCGGATCGGCGGCAGCTGCTGCTCGACCCCGGCATGGATCTGACCCTGCGGCCGATGCGGTATCCGCAGTTCTTCGACCGGTTCCGGGACGCGATCAAGAACACGTGGACGGTGGAGGAGGTCGACCTGCACTCCGACCTGCCGGACCTGGCCAGGCTGTCGCCGGCCGAGCGGCATCTGGTGTCCCGGCTCGTCGCGTTCTTCGCCACCGGCGACACCATCGTCGCGAACAACCTGGTGCTCAACCTCTACCAGCACGTCAACTCCCCGGAAGGCCGGCTCTACCTGTCCCGGCAACTGTTCGAGGAGGCGGTGCACGTCCAGTTCTACCTGAACCTGCTGGACACCTACGTGCCGGACGAGCGGGAGCGGTTCGCGGCGTTCGCGGCGGTGGAGAACATTCCGTCGATCGCCCGTAAGGCCGAGTTCTGTTTCAGGTGGATCGACTCGATCTTCGAGCTGCGGGAGCTGCATAGCCGCGCCGACCGGCGGGCCTTCCTGCTCAACCTGATCTGCTTCGCCGCCTGCATCGAGGGATTGTTCTTCTACGGCGCCTTCGCGTACGTGTACTACCTGCGTTCCCGGGGGCTGCTGCACGGTCTCGCCTCGGGCACCAACTGGGTGTTCCGGGACGAGTCGATGCACATGGCGTTCGCCTTCGACGTGGTGGACACGGTCCGCGCCGAGGAGCCGGAGCTGTTCGACTCCGAGATGGAGGAGCAGGTCAGGCAGATGCTGGCCGAGGCGGTGGAGTGCGAGGTGCAGTTCGCCGCGGACCTGCTCGACCAGGGCGTGTCCGGGATGTCGTTGGCCGACATGCGGGAGTATCTGCAGCACGTCGCCGACCGGCGGCTCGCGGTGCTCGGCATCGAGCCGATGTACGGGTCGAAGAACCCGTTCGCGTTCATGGAGCTGCAGGACGTGCAGGAGCTGTCCAACTTCTTCGAGCGGCGGGTGTCGGCGTACCAGGTCGGGGTGACCGGCTCGGTGACCTTCGACGACGACTTCTGACCCGCGTCCCGGCTCGGGCCGGCGGGGCCGGCTGTTCCGCGAAGGTCGGCTACCCCGCCTCGGCCCGCTCCGTCACGGTGCGGATCGCCGCCGCCGTACCGACCGCGATCTCCTCGACCTCGTCGGCGGAGACGACCAGCGGCGGGCCGAGCAGGATCACGTCACCGTCGACGCCGTCAACGCAGCCGGTGCCGCTGTAGAGCAGCAGACCGGCGTGCCGGGCGGCGGCGACGACCCGTTCGGCGACCCGGGAGGTACGGCCGAACGGCCGCGCGGTCTGCCGGTCGGCTACCAGTTCGACGCCGACCAGCAGACCGCGACCGCGGACGTCCCCGACGTACGGTGAGTCGGCCAGCTCCCGGCGCAGGGCCCGGCGCAGCGACTCGCCGGCCCGCCGGCCGGCCGCGACGAGGTCGCGCTCGCGCAGCACCCGCAGCACCGCCCGGCCGGTGGCCGCGCCGACCAGGTGGTGCGAGTAGGTGAAGCCGTGGGTGAAACCGGTGCGCGCGATCGTGTCGTGCACCGGGCCGGCGGCGACGGCCAGCCCCAGCGGCCAGTAGCCCGAGCTGGCTCCCTTCGCCGCGACCAGGATGTCCGGGCGTACCCCCCAGTGGTCGACGCCGAACCAGGTGCCGGTGCGGCCGAAGCCGGTCATCACCTCGTCGGCGATGAGCAGCACCCCGTACCGGCGGCAGACCTCGGCGACGGCCGGCCAGTAGTCGTCCGGTGGGACGCAGGCACCCAGCCCGGCCCCGGCGATCGGCTCGGCGATGAACGCCGCGACCGGCCGGGCCCGGCACAGTTCGGCCAGCGCCGCCGCGTGCCGCGCCCCGCAGCCGACCGGATGGGTGTCCGGGAACGGGCAGCGGTACTCGTACGGGGTCGAGGTGTGCACCGCCTGCCCCAGCCACGGCAGGTACGGCGCACGCAGCCCGGCCCGGCCGGAGACGTCCAACGCGCCCCGGGAATTACCGTGGTAGGAGCCGACCCGGCCGACGACGAGGTGCCGGTCCTCTCCCCGGGCCAGGTGGTAGGCGCGGGCCATCTTCAGCGCGGTCTCCACCGCCTCGCTGCCGCCGGAGACCGGGAAGACCAACGGATCGTCCATCGGCAGTACGGCCGCGAGCTCGGCGGCGTACTCCTCCAGCACGTCGGCGCGGAACATCGAGCCGTGCGCGTACGCGACCGCGCCGGCCTGCTCGGCCTGCGCCCGGACCACCTCGGTGACGCCGTGACCGACGCCGACGACGATCGCCCCGGCGGCGGCGTCGAGATAGCGCTTGCCGGTGGTGTCCCACAGCTGCGCGCCGGACGCCGAGGCGATCCGTGGCGCGTCGTCGGACACCCGGCCGAAGACGTGGCTCATCCCGGTACGGTGACCGCCCCGCCGGCTGGGGCCTTTCCGTTGCCGGCGGCCTGACCGTCGGCGGCGACCTCGGCGACGGCGGCGCCGAACAGCCGCAGACCGGTCTGCGCCTGGGCCCGGGTGATCACCAGCGGTGGCGACATCCGTACCGCGTTGACGCCGGCCTCCAGCACCAGCAGGCCGCGAGTGAAGGCCGCCTGCTGCACCTGGCCGGCGATCTCGCTGGTGGGGAACTCGACGCCGATCATCAGGCCGACCCCGCGTACGTCGACGAGCAGCCGCGGGTACGCCTGCTGCAGCTCGCGCAGCCCGGCGAGCAGGAACTCACCCTGCGCGGTGGCGTTGTCCAGCAGGCTCTCGTCCTGGATGACCCGCAGGGTGGCGAGGCCGGCGGCGCACGGCACCGGGCTGCCGCCGTAGGTGGAGCCGTGCGCGCCCGGACCCCACGCCTCCATCAGCTCGGCTCGGGCCAGGAACGCGCCCAGCGGCAGGCCGGAGGCGATGCCTTTCGCGCTGATCAGGATGTCCGGCTGTACGCCAGTGTGCTCGATCGCCCACATCCGGCCGGTGCGGCCCATGCCGCACTGCACCTCGTCGGCGACGAGCAGGATCCCGTGCTGGTCGCAGATGCGCCGTAGCCGGGCGAGCCAGCCGGCCGGCGGCACGATGAAGCCGCCCTCACCCTGGATCGGTTCGACGAAGATCGCCGCGACCTCGCTCGGATCCACCTGGTGCTCGAACAGCACCTCCTCGATGAAGTCCAGCGACGCCGGGGCGTAGGGCGCGTGCAGCACGCCGGGCAGCAGCGGGCCGAATCCCTTGTGGTACTTGGACTTCGACCCGGTCAGCGTCATCGCCCCGTAGGTGCGGCCGTGGAACGATCCGTAGAAGCTGATCACGTACTGCCGGCCGGTGGCGTACCGGGACAGCTTCAGCGCGCCCTCGACCGCCTCGGCCCCGGAGTTGGTCAGGAAGACCCGTACCGGGCCGTGCATCGGTGCGGTCTCGGCCAGCGCCTGGCACATCTGTCCGTACATCGGCAGGTAGAAGTCGCTGGCCGAGTAGTGCAGCAGGGTCGCGGCCTGCTGCTGCACCGCCTCGACGACGCTCGGGTGGCAGTGGCCGGTGGAGGTGACGGCGATCCCGGCGTTGAAGTCGAGGAACAGGTTGCCGTCGACGTCCTCGACGACGGTACCGTGGCCGCGCCGGGGCGCGATCGCGTAGGCGCGGGGCAGCGACGGGCTGGTCACCGCCCGGTCGCGGGCCAGCACTTCGCGGGCCTGCGGTCCGGGCAGTTCGGTGATCAGGTGCGGTTGCGGGCGGTCCGGGTCGAACCAGTCGGGGGTCGTTGTCATCAGGCCACCACCGTCTGCGACTGCTCGCGGAGGAACTGCTGCAGGTAGTACGGGCCGCCGCCGGCCTTGCCGGTGCTGCCGGAGCCCTTCCAGCCGCCGAACGGCTGCACCCCGGGCCAGGCGCCGGTGGTGGCGCCGGCCGGCCGGTTGACGTAGACGACGCCGGCTTCGATCCGGTCGAGGAAGTGGTCGATCTCGCCCTGGTCGGTGGAGAAGAACCCGGCGGTCAGGCCCAGCGGCACGCTGTTGGCCCGGTCCAGGCCCTCGTCGACCGAGTCGACCGGGCTGACCGCAACGAACGGCACGAACAGCTCGCGCTGGAAGAGGTCGTCGTCGGGCGGTACGTCGGCGACGACGGCCGGTGCCAGGTAGTAGCCGTCGGGGCGGCCGTCGACCCCGGCGAGCACCTGGCCGCCGGTGACCACCCGGCCGACGGTCGCGGCGTGTGCGACGGCCTCGCCGTAGCGGCGTACGGCGGCGGCGTCGATGACCGGACCGAGGTACGTGTCACGGGCCAACGGGTCGCCGACGACCAGCGACTCGGCCCGCTCGGCGAGTCGGGTGACGAACTCGTCGTGGAGTTCCCGCGCCACGTACACCCGGGAGCAGGCCGAACACTTCTGGCCGGAGAAGCCGAACGCGGAGCGGGCGACGCCGGAGACCGCCCGGTCCAGGTCGGCCCGGGCCGAGACGATGGCGGCGTTCTTGCCGCCCATCTCGCAGACGACGGGCCTCGGGTACGCGCCGGTGAACGCCCGGATGATTGACATGCCGGTCTCGTACGATCCGGTGAAGGTGAGGCCGCCGACGCCGGGGTGCGCCACCAGTGCCCGGCCCGGGTCGTCGCCGCCGGGGAGGAAGTGCGCGACCCCGTTCGGCAGCCCGGCGTCGACCAGGCACTCGAAGAACTTCCAGGCCGAGAAGGTGCCCTGCAGGCTGGGCTTGAGGACGAGGGTGTTGCCGGCGACCAGTGCCGCGCCGGCCGGCCCGGCGGTCAACGCCATCGGGAAGTTGAACGGGCTGATCACCGCCCAGACCCCGTACGGCTTGAGCACGCTGCGGGTGGATTCGTTGGCGGCGATGGTCGCCATCGGCTGGTCGAAACCGTGATGCTTGTCGTACATGTCGCAGTAGTAGCGGATCAGGTCCGCCGATTCCTCGACGTCGCCGAGCGCCTCCAGCCGGTTCTTGCCGACCTCCATGCTCATCAGCGCGGCGTACTCGTTGGAGCGCTCGCTGATCAGATCGGCCGCCCGGCGCAGCACCGCGACCCGGTCCGGCCACGGGGTCGCGGCCCAGCCGGGCGCGGCGGCGCGGGCGGCGGTGACCGCCGCGTCGACGTCCTGGTCGGTGGCGGCGGTGACGGTGGCCAGTTTGAGCGTCACGTCGCCGGGGCTGACCAGCTCGGCCGGGTCGACCCCGGGCCGGGCGGTGCCGTCGACCACCGGGGTGAGGCGCTGGCCCAGCCAGGCCCGCGCCCGGTCCGCGCCGTCCTCGTACGCCGTGTGCAGGTCCTCGTTGTCAGCGGACAGGGTCGCGTAGGTGACCCGGAAGCGTGCGGCCACGGAAAACTCCTTTCGGCGGGACGGCACCCCGGTGAGGGGTGGCAAAAATTCCAGACATCATCGCTTCATGCAGGAAAATCTACTGCGCACCGCGCATCAGAAGCAAGAACTTCTCCACCGAGCAGCGCTGCTGCCGGCCTGCCGGAGGCTGCTGCCGGGCTTACGACAGACGGGACCGGGGTGCCCGGACCGGCCGTCAGGCCAGCCCGGACACCCCGGTCCGCGGTGTTTCGGTCAGTCGTTCCGGGTCAGGAGACACCCAGGGTGGACAGGTAGTCCGGGTTCTCCGACAGCCACGCCTCGACCGCGGCCGGCTCGTCACCCTCGTGCACGTTGAACATCAGGTCCTCCAGCGAACCGAGCTGCTGGTCGTCCATCTGGAACTTCTCCAGCATCGCGGTCACCTCGGGGAAGTCCGCGCTGAACCCGGTCCGGGCCAGCGTGGTGATCTCCTCGGCGGTACCCAGGGTGCCCTCCGGGTCGGCCAGGTCCTTCAGCTCGTAGTTCGAGTAGGCCCAGTGCGGGTGCCACAGGGTCACCACGATCGGCTCCTCGTCGCCGATCGCGCTCTGCAGCGCGGCGAGCATCGCCGGGGTGGACGAGGTCCGCAGCTCGTAGTCGTCCAGCCCGTAGGTCGGCATGACGTTGTCCTGGGTGGCGGCGGTCAGACCGGCACCCGGCTCGATGCCGATAATTTCGTTGTTGAACAGCTCGGCGTTGTCGGCCAGGTCCGCCAGCGAGTCCACCCCGTCGACGTAGGCGGGGACGGCGATGCTCAGGCTGGCGTTGTCGTACCAGACCCCGATCGTCTCCAGGTCGCCGCTGTACTCCTCCATGTAGGAGGCGTGCGTCTGCGGCAGCCAGCCGTCCAGGAACAGGTCGATGTCGCCGGAGGCCAGACCGGAGTAGACCACGCCGGCTTCGACGTTGGTCAGCTCGACCTCGTACCCCTCGGCCTCAAGGATGTTCTGCCACAGGTAGGAGGCGGCGATCGCCTCGTCCCAGGCCATGTAGCCGATGGTGATGCTCTTGTCGACGGCGTCGGAACCGTTGTCGCTGCCGGTGTCGCTGTCGGCGTCGCTACCGCAGGCGGCGACTCCCAGGGCCAGGGCGGCGGTGGCCGCCACTGCGGCCCGGCGTAGCGGGTTGTTGCGGAACATTCGTTGTCGTCCTTCCATCGTGTTGCCCTACACCGGCGTACTCGCGGCAGCGAGGCAGGGCGCCGGCACCGGTGACCCTCCCTGCGGGATCTCGGTTCGGATACGGTGCAGCTCTGGTTCGGTTTCGGGCCGGCCCGGTCTCGGCCGGCCCGGTCGGACTTGCGGGTCAGGCTTCCTGCAGCGCCCGCTGGGCCTTCGCCGACCGGGTACGGGCCCCGATCGAGTCGGTCAGCCGGTCGAGCACCACCGCCAGGATCACCACGGCCATGCCGCCTTCGAAGCCCTGGCCGACCTGGAGCCGGGCGAGTGCGGTGTTGATCACTTCGCCGAGGCCGCCGGCCCCGACCATCCCGGCGATGACGACCATCGACAACGCCAGCATGATCACCTGGTTGACCCCCTGCATGATGGTCGGCAGGGCGAGCGGCAGCTTGGTACGGAGCAGGACCGCCCAGGGCGACGCGCCGAACGCCTCACCGGCCTCGATCACCTCGCGGTCGATCTGTCGCAGGCCCAGCTGGGTCAGCCGGACCCCCGGCGGCATACTGAACACCACCGTAGCGATCACCCCGGGAACGGCGCCAATGCCGAAGTAGAAGATCGCCGGGATCAGGTAGACAAACGCCGGCAACGTCTGCATCAGGTCGAGCACCGGACGGGTCACCGCCGCCGCCCGCTGGTTCTCCGCGATCAGGATCCCGAGCGGGACCGCTATCGCCAGCGACAGAGCACTCGCCACCAGCACCAACGCCAGCGTACTCATGGTCTCTTCCCAGTAGGGCATGCCGGCGACGATGCCGAGCCCGACGGCGGTGCCGATGCCGAACTTCCACCCGCGCAGCCACCAGCCGAGCGCCGCGAAGATCAGCACCACGACGATCGCCGGCGGTGCGAGCAGTACGTCGACCAGGGGATCCACCAGCGACTCGACGAATGTCGAGATCCCGTCGAAGAGCGCACCCAGGTACTCGGTCGTCCAGTCGACGACGGCCTCGAACGCCGAGCCGATCTTGACGTACGGGAGGATGCTGTCAATGCCGTCAGCGGCGTTCATGAACGGTCTCCCTCCGGGCTCAACACTGCATCAGCCGGGGCCGCCTGATCGGGGACTGTCGCGGTGATGGTGCCCACCTCGCTGGTGCTGGTCGGCTCGGCGTCGTCGCCGGTGCCGTCGCTGGTCCCGTTGCCGGCGTCGCTGCCGATGCTGCCGAGCGCGGTGAGCAGGGTGATCCGGGGGATCACGCCGGCGAGCCGGCCAGTGGCGTCGGTCACCGCGAGCGGGTGCGAACTTTCCGCACAGGGGGTGAACAACTCGGCGACCGGGGTGTCTTCCCCGGCGACCCGGACGTGGTCGGTGGTCACCACGTCCTGCAGGTTCCGCCGGCCGTCGCGGACCGCCTGGTCGACGACGTCGTCGGAGACCGTGCCGAGGAACTGCTTGTTTTTTCCTGTGACATAGATCGCGGAGGTCTGGGTCTCCCGGAGGATCCGGGCGGCGACCCGGGGACCGGAGTTGACGTCGACGACGCCGAGCGGTCGCTCCATCACCGATGAGGCGGTGAGGATGCGGGTACGGTCGACGTCCGCCACGAACTGCGCGACGTAGTCGTTCGACGGGTCGGTGAGGATCTCCTCGGCGGTACCGAGCTGGACGATCCGGCCGGAGCGCATCACGGCGATCCGGTCACCGAGGCGCATCGCCTCGTTGAGGTCGTGGGTGATGAAGACGATCGTCTTGCCGAGCTGAGCCTGCAGGTCCAGCAACTGGTCCTGCACCTCGCGGCGGATCAGCGGGTCGAGGGCGGAGAACGCCTCGTCCATCAGCATGATGTCGGTGCCGGCCGCCAACGCCCGGGCCAGGCCGACCCGCTGACGCATCCCGCCGGACAGCTCCTGGGGCAGTTTGTCCGCCCAGCGGTCCAGACCGACCAGGCGCAGTGCCTCCATCGCCCGCTCCCGCCGCTCGGCGCGGGGCAGCCCGGCCGCCTCCAGCGCGTAGCCGGCGTTCTCCAGCACCGAGCGGTGCGGCAGCAGCGCGAAGTGTTGGAAGACCATGCTGACCTTCTCGCGGCGTAGCTTGCGCAGCGCGGCCGGCTTGAGCTTGGTGAGGTCGACGCCGTCGATCTCGACCGAGCCGCCGGTCGGGGTGAGCAGGCCGTTCAGCATCCGGATCAGGGTGGACTTCCCGGACCCGGAGAGCCCCATCACGACGAAGATCTCGCCGGGCCGGACCTCGAAGTTGGCGTCGACGACGGCTGCGGTGGCGCCGCCCAGGTTCGCCGGAGCATCGGGTTGGCTGGTTTTGAGGCGCTCGAGCGCCTTGTCAGCACGTTTGCCGAAGATTTTGTACAACGATTTCACGACGATTGCGGACACGATCTCCATTCCAACGAATGTCGTGACGCTGGTCCCAATCGACGCACACGGCAGGTGTTCATCGACCGAAATCGAGTCGTCGGACGGTCGGTGGGCAAGTCAAACCAGGTCTGTGGTGGGGGTTTGCACTCGACCATACCCGACGGTCTGCCACGAACGAAAAACATCCCCGTACGGGATGTTTCGGACATCTCGCACGGGGTGTCTGGGGGCGGTGCTGCCATTCCAGCTGTTCCATTGTCGACGGTATCGCCACCGAATCAGGTATATGTGCTGGCGGTACGGCAAAGCACACGCCGCGCTCGTTGGCCCGAAATGCGAGGTATGACGAGGAACCTCCGGTTATCCCGGGGTAGAGCCCCTGACCTGCGGCGGCAACGCCCAAGGACGCCCGGCGGAGGGCCCATGCTCGCAGGTCGCCGCACCTCGCCTCATAGACCTGGATAACAATCCGTCGGTAACTGGGTGGGCCACTGCTGATCTGCGGAATAAGCGGCGGGAGCGACGGTTCGGATTGAATACAAACTTTTGACAGTGAATCAATTATCGAGTTTCGTAGAATGTGCTGGCAGGATATGGGGAGTGTGGCTCCGAAGAAGGGCGGGGTCGATCCCGGTCGAGGGCCGCTGCTCGATCGTCTCGAATGGTCGGTGCAAATGAGCGGGCAGGGGTTTGCGTGGCGATGAGCGCGCTGTCGTCTCTGAGCCGCCACCGCCCTGCCCCGCCCTGCCCCTTGCCTCTGCGGCTCTGCCCCCTGCCTCTGCCGCCCTGGCGCCGCGCCCGATGAGCCCCCCCCGCGAGGCCGCTGCCTCCGACTACTTCCCGACCCACAAGCCGTGCTGGCCCACTTGCACTTCGCAGCCCGAAGGCGGTTCTGGAGATGGGCATCTTGAACGCGCCGTGATCCCAATCTGGTGGATGATCGTCACGTCGGTGATCGACAGTATCCCTGGCCGGCGGCATCGTCTGGTGATGATCACTGCGGGCGCATTGTCCCCGTCGAACGGCAGAATCCTGCGGTGGATGCTCACCGCCGGCGGAGCCGGGATCGGCATGGTCGATCCGGTCTTTTGCCTGACTGTCCCGCATAAACGGGCAAAACCGCCTATAGTTCTGTCTATGCTTAGTACTCGGGCGAGAATCCGGCACGCCATCGGTGACCAGCGGGTCATCCGTGTCCAACGGCTCGTGGCACCTGTCGTGCGCCGCAACCTGACCCTGCTGGCCAGGGTCTACGACACCGACAAGGGTCGCGGACACGGCTACGCCGCGCTGTACGAGCGGCATCTCGGCGACCTCCGCGACCGCCCGATCAACCTGCTCGAAATCGGCATCGGCGGCTACGACTCCACCACCTGGGGAGGTTCGTCGCTGCGCACCTGGCGGGACTACTTCCAGCGTGGCCAGATCCACGGCCTCGACATCGCCGAGAAGCAGATCGACGAGCCGCGAATCCACGTTCACCGCGGCGACCAGTCCGACCAGACCTACCTGCGGGAGCTCGGGCGCCGGTACGGGCCATTCGACGTCGTCATCGACGACGGTAGCCACGTCAACGCGCACATCCGGGCATCGTTCGACGCACTCTTCGTCGACCACGTGCGACCGTCGGGCTTCTACATCATCGAGGACATGTCGACGGCCTACCTCGACGAGTACGGCGGCGGCCCGCCCGGAGACCAAGGCACATCCGTCGGACTCGTCCAGAGCCTCTGCGACGATGTGAACGGACGGCACTGGGCCGGGTGGCACGGACGGCCCGCCCTACCCGTGCGGGCCGTCCACGTCTACGAGAAGATCGCCTTCGTCCAGCACGGCTGACCACCGGCGGAGCTGCCGTGGACATCGACGACGCGGCGGCGGTCAGCCGAGTCCCTTGACGCCCGGATAAGCCGTGTCCGAAGGAATCTGTACGGCGGTACCTGCGGCGGAGGTAGAGGGGTGGTACACCCGCAGCGGATGCCGCGTTCGACCTTGTCGACCCACGAGTGGGGTTTGCCGATCCGGTCGGCGAAGACCTGCTGGGTCAGGCCACGCCGGGCGCGCAGTTGGGCGATCCGCCGGCCGATGGGCTGGTCGGCGATGCGGTGGCGGCCGGGCGCGGTCATCGGTGCATGCTCCGGTGGATGGCCTCGGTGGTCGCGCCGCAGCGGGGGCACCACCGGGACTTGACGCGGAACGCGAACAGGCCGAGGAGGAAGCCGGGCATCAGGCCGGCGAAGACGATCGGTAGCAGTCTGGCGATCACGAGCACTCACCTTCTGGCGGGGGCCGGAATCGGATTCGGGTCATCGCCGGAATCCGATGTGCCCAGTTGACCTCAGTCGGGTGGTGACAGGAGGAGGTGCGCGTGGTGCGGATCAGTGTCGGAGCAGCCTGCCGGACACCAGGTCCGCTACCGTGCGTGAAAGCGACCACTACGGGTGAAGGGTCGATGCGGTGGCGGTCAGCGGGGACGGGATCACGCGCTTGTTGGCCGAGGCGGGCTGGCAGCCTGAGCAGTCGGGCCTGTAGGGAGATCTGTGTAACGGATGTCAGTAGAAGTCCGTTATGACCGGTGGGTG
>NZ_JBHMIQ010000059.1:0-20155 GCF_048060315.1 Micromonospora sp. LOL_013 | reverse complement strand
TGCCTACTACTTCCAGGTACCCGCATGTCCGGATCTTGGACCCTATTGCCGGTCGCTCTTACGGGACCGGAACCTCGGCGGCGCCACCATGCGGCCCCTGCGCCTGCCCGACACGGAGTGGAAGAAGGTGCGGTACGCGGCGTTCAGGTCCGCGAGGGCCTGCTGCAACACCACCGCCGACACCTCGCCCAGCCACGCCCGCTCCGGAGTCGTCTTGGCCCGCGTGATGACCCGCCTGGACAACTCGGCGTCCGACACGTACGGCAGGCCCTGCTCGCGTGCGGTCTGCCGGAGGCGCAGCCCGTCGTTGAACACCACCCGGGCGCATCCGAACGCCCGGGCCAGCGCGATCTGCTGGCCGGGTGTCGGGTAGACCCGGAACTGGTACCGGAGCTGCACGAACCACACGACATCATCGTTGGTCTATGGCAGAAGTCGAAGGTGTCCGTACCGGCAGGCACTGCGTCTTCGCGACGCATGTCCACTTGGCTTTCGTGACGAAGTTCCGGCACACGGTGTTCGCCGACCGGCACCTGACCCGCATGGAGGCGATCATGCTGGACGTATGCCGCGACTTCGAGGCCGAACTGGTCGAGTTCAACGGCGGCCACAACCACGTCCACCTGCTGGTCGACCACCCACCCAAAGTCGCCGTTTCCCGCCTGGTCAACTCACTCAAGGGCGTCTCGTCGCGCCACCCGCGGCAGGAGTTCCCCGACCTCGCACGCCACTACCACCGGGCCAACAAGCTCTGGTCGGGCTCGTACTTCGCCGGCTCCGTCGGCGGCGCGCCACTGAGCATCGTGAAGCAGTACATCGAGCAGCAGGACCGGCCAGGTTAGAGCACTGCTCGGGCCCTGGCGGCCCTCCCAGCGCGGGCCTTCACCCCCGGGCCTGAAGGCCGGAGCACTGGCCCGCATTCCGGTAGCCGGCGGGCGGCGTCGGGGCGCTGCCAGGCGGGGTCGGCGGTCAGCGGCACGAACGCCTTGGCTGCGTAGGCGAGGTCCCACAGCCGGGTGCCCGGCGCGGCGGTGTCCCAGTCGATGAAGGCCCAGCGGTCGCCGACGACCAGGTTCCAGGGCGCGAGGTCGTGGTGGACGACCAGATCGGTGCCGTCGGGTGGGATGAGCCGCCGCCAGACGGCACCCGGTGGTGGGGTGAAGCTGGCGGCCGCGTCGTGCAGGTCGCGTACGAGGCGGCCGACCCGGCGCAGGGCCGCGTCTGGGCCGAGCAGGTCGAACCGGTCCGGCCAGGGGACCGTTCCGGGCAGGTAGGTCAGCACCTCGCGGCCGGCGGCGTCGACGCCGAGCGGTCGGGGTGCGCCGCCGAACCCGGCGTCGTGCAGGTGGGCGAGGAAGGCGTGCACAGCGGGGGTCCACGCGCCAGCGGGTCCGGTCGACCGGTTTGTCCCGCGTACGGGACGACTTGACGCTCTCAGGGTTGCGCGCTATAGCTATAAGTAAGTTGAGTCTGCGGGGCTCAACTTGAGGGAGTGAGAAGCCCGCGCCCGTGAGGAGGTCCGACAATGTTGATGCGCACCGACCCGTTCCGGGAGATCGACCGGATCGCCGAGCAGTTCTTCGGCACCACCACCCGTCCGGCCGTCATGCACCTGGACGCCTACCGCGACGGCGACTGGTTCTACGCCGCGTTCGACCTGCCCGGCGTCGACCCGGACAGCATCGAGTGCACCGTGGAACGCAACGTCCTGACGGTGCGTGCCCAGCGCCACCGCCCCACCGGCGACAAGGTCGAACTCGTCGCCGCCGAGCGGCCGATGGGCACCTTCACCCGGCAGCTGTTCCTCGGTGACACCCTCGACACCGACAAGCTGGAGGCCGGCTACGAGGCCGGCGTGCTGACCCTGCGGATCCCGGTGGCGGAGCGCGCCAAGCCGCGCCGGGTCTCGATCAGCGTCGGCGACGACGGCCGCCGGCAGCTCAGCAGCTGAAACCCAGCTGACCGAGTCCCCGCCCGGCGCCGGGCGGGGACTCGTCGTGCCCGGCGGGGGGACAAGCCGGAGAACGCCTCGCGCCGGTGTCGTCGGCCGGGCATCCTGGGCAGATGATCGACCCCCGGTTGACCGGGCACGTCGCGATCGTGACCGGCGCGAACCAGGGCATCGGCGCGGCGATCGCGCTCGCCCTGGCCACCCAGGGCGCCGCGGTGCTCGCCGCGTACCTGCGGATGGACCCGTCCCCCTACGCCGACGATCCGTCGTTTCCCGCTCAGTACGGGCGGGTCCGCGCCCAGGACGCCCGCAGTGTCGTCGACCGGATCGTCGCCGCCGGCGGCAAGGCGGTGGCCGTGGAGGCGGACCTGGCGGATCCGGCCACCCCGGCCCGGCTGTTCGACGAGGCGGCGGCCTCGTTCGGCCCGGTCGACATCCTGGTCAACAACGCCAGCGGCTGGCTCAGCGACACGTTCCGGCCGGACAGCCGGGATCGGTTCGGCCGGCCGTTGACCCACGTCGACGCCGGCACCTTCGACCGCCAGTTCGCCGTCGACGCCCGCGCCCCGGCGCTTCTGATCGCCGAGTTCGCCCGCCGGCACCTGGCCCGTAAGGCCAACTGGGGGCGGATCGTCGGGTTGACCTCCGGCGGCCCGCACGGCTTCCCCGAGGAGGTGTCGTACGGGGCGGCCAAGGCCGCGCAGGAGAACTACACCATGTCGGCCGCCGCCGAACTCGCCCCGTACGGGGTCACCGCCAACATGGTGCAGCCGCCGGTCACCGACACCGGCTGGGTGACACCGGAGGTGGAGAAGCAGATCACCGGTTCGAGTCCGCTGAGCCGTATCGCCCGCCCGGAGGACGTCGCGGAGGTCGTCACCCTGCTCGCCTCGCACCAGGCCCGTTACGTGACCGGCCAGATCGTCCGGATGTCCTGACGGCGCCGTACCGCGTGTCGCGGCCGCCCGGGCAGGCGTCAGGGTCAGGTTCAGCGCGGAAAGATCACGTACGGCGTTTCGGCGTCGTCGGCGGCACCGGCTTTGGCATCCTGCTGCGATGCGCCAACGAACCACCCCCGGTCTCGTCCCCCGGCCGGTCGACCGCGGCCTGACCGCCGCCACCGCCCCGGTCGACTTCACCGAGGCGTGGCTGCGCAACCGTCGGCTGTCCGAGCACACCCGGGCCGCCTACCGCCGGGACGTGACGGGCTGGTTGTCGTGGTGTTCCGCGACTGGACTCGACCCGCTGCAGGCGTCGTTCCTGGACGTCAACGCGTACGCCCGGGCGTTGGAGGCCACCGTCGACCAGCGCAGCGGACGGCTGCTGACCCCGGCGACGGTGGCCCGGAAACTGTCCGCCATGTCCAGCTGGTACGCGTTCCTGGTGCGGCTGCGGGCGGTGCCGGCCAACCCGGTGACCGACGCGGACCGGCCGCGGATCGACCGGGACCATTCGGCGACTGTCGGGTTGAGCCCCGACCAGGTCGACGCGTTGTTCGCGGCGGCCCGCGCCGACACCGGGGCGAGCGGTGCGCGCAACCTCGCCGTGCTGGCGTTGCTGGCCGATCTGGGGCTGCGTGTCGGTGAACTGGTCAGCCTGGACGTCGCCGACGTCGGCGACGAGCGGGGGCACCGCAGTGTCCGGTTCGTCGGCAAGGGCGGCCGGGCCCGCCGCCGGGCGCTGGCGCCGGACACCGCGGCGGCGCTCGACGCGTACCTGGCTGGCCGGGCCCGAGCCGCCGGTGTCGCGGCCGATGCGCTCGACGGCCCGCTGCTGGCCACCGCCAGCGGCGCGCGGCTGGACCGGCACGCCGTGTTCCGGCTGGTCCGGCGGCTGGCCCGGGCCGCCGGTCTGCCGGCGTGGGACCGGCTGTCGCCGCACTCGCTGCGGCACGCGTTCGCCACCACCGCCCGCGCCGAAGGGGTGCCACTGGAGGACGTGCAGGACGCGATGGGGCACGCCGACCCACGGACCACCCGCCGGTACGACCGGGACCGGTACAACCTGGATCGGGATCCTGCGTACCGGATCGCGGCGGCGCGGACCGCCCGCGCCGCCGCGTCCGGCTGAGCGTCTCACCCGATCCGGTGGGTCACCGTTGCCGCTGCTGGTCGTCGTGGCCGCGCAGCGAACCGGCGTGGGCGCGAGCGGTCGGGTCGCGGTGGACCTTGACCAGGCTGGCGACGACGGTGACGGTGAGGATCACCAGGATCAGTCCCAGCGACACCGGGGTCTGCACCTCGGGGACCCGGTCGTCGAGGGTGTGGCCCCAGTGCAGCACCAGTTTGACGCCGATCAGCGCGAGCACCAGCGCCAGCCCGGTGGACAGGTAGACCAGCCGGTCCAGCAGACCCTTCACCAGGAAGAACAGTGCCCGCAGCCCGATCAGGGCGAAGGCGTTGGCGACGAAGACGATGTACGGCTGCTGGGTGACACCGAACACGGCGGGGATCGAGTCGAGGGCGAACAGCAGGTCGGTGCTGCCGATCGCGATCAGCACGATGAACAGTGGGGTGACGACACGGCGACCGTCGAGGCGGGTGACGAGCCGCCCGTCGACGTAGTCCGGTGTCACCGGCAGCACCCGCCGGGTGGCGCGGACCAGCACGTTGTCGTCGACCTGCGGGTCCTCGTTGCGGTGCCGGAACAGCTGCACGGCGGTGAAGATCAGCAGAAGGCCGAAGACCAGGAACATGAAGGAGAACAGGTTAAGCAGGGTGGCGCCGGCGGCGATGAAGATCGCCCGCAGGACCAGCGCGGCGATGATGCCGAAGGTGAGCACCTTGTGCTGATGTTCCTCGGGAACAGCGAAGGTGCTGATGATGATGACGAAGACGAACAGGTTGTCGACGGACAGGCTCTTCTCCACCAGGTAGCCGGCGAAGTACTCGGTGCCGTAGTCACCGCCGGCCCAGGCCATGAACACCAGGCCGAACACGACGGCGACCGCGACGTAGAACACCGACCAGGCGACCGCCTCACCGAACCCGACGGCGTGCGGTCGGATCGCCGCGACCGCCAGGTCGAGGGTGAGCAGCGCGATGATGACGACGAGCGTGACGGCCCACACGCCCGGGCCGATCTCCAGCGAACCCATGTCAGAGATCGTGCACCTGTCGGCGGCGTCGCGCGCGCTGACACATGGCATTGGTGGACAATCCGGGACGTTGCGCTACGATGTCCGGCCGCCGGGTGGTGCGCGGCCGCGCAGGCTCGGTTGCTCATGGCCGCCGGTCCGCCCGGGTCGGCCGATGATCGATCCTCCTCGCCACGCACAGCCGTTACTACCCGACGGCAACCTGTGGTGGGTTTCGCTGGCAGCGTGACGGTCTTCCGCGTCGTCGGGCCGGGCGGCACAGTGGTGGTATGCGACTGCTGATGCTGGGCGGCACCGGGTTCGTCGGCCGGTGCGTCGTCGAGGACGCGCTGGCGCGCGGCTGGTCGGTCACCGTGCTGCACCGCGGCCGCCGGCCGGCGCCGGCCGGCGCGCAGGTGCTCGTCGGCGACCGGACGGCCGCCGACGGTTTCGCCGCACTGCGCACCGGTGACTGGGACCTGGCCGTCGACACCTGGGCCGGCGCGCCGTCGGTGGTCCGCGACGCGGCCCGGCTGCTACGCGACCGGGTCGGGCACTACACGTACGTGTCGAGCCGCTCGGTGTACGCGTACCCGCCGCCGGCCGGGCTCGACGAGACCGGGCCGCTGGTCGACGCCGACGCCGACGACGGCGGCGACGTCCCCTACGCCCGCGCCAAACGCGGCGGTGAACTCGCCGCGGTCGCCGCCTTCGGCGACCGGACGCTGCTGGCCCGGGCCGGGCTGATCCTCGGCCCGTACGAGGACGTCGGTCGGCTGCCGTGGTGGCTGCACCGCGTCGCCCGGGGCGGCGACGTGCCCGCCCCCGGGCCGCCCGACCTGCCGCTGCAGTACGTCGACGCCCGGGACCTGGCGGCCTGGCTGCTCGATACGGCCGCCGCCGGTGTCGGCGGGCCGGTCAACGTGGTCAGCCCGCGCGGCCACACCACGATGGGCGAGCTGCTGACCCACTGCGTCGACGTGACCGGGTCGTCCGCCCGGCTGCGCTGGGTCGACCCGGCGGCGGTGGCCGCCGCCGGTGTCGCGCCCTGGACGGAGCTGCCGATCTGGCTGCCCCCGGGTGAGCTGCACGACGCGCTGCACCACGGCGACGTGTCCCGGGCACTGGCCACCGGGCTGCGCTGCCGGCCGGCGGCCGAGACCGTCGCCGACACCTGGGCCTGGCTGGTCGGCGTGGACCACCGTCCGGCGCTGCGGACCGACCTGCCGCCGCTGGGGCTCGACGCGGGTCAGGAGGCCGCGCTGCTCGCCGCCGCCGGACCGGATCCGTCCGTCAGTTGACGGTTCGCCCGGCCGGGGCCGAGGTCGCCGGTGCGGTGGTGCCGGCGGCACAGCACCTGGTACCGCACGTCGGAGTGGTCGACGGTGTCACCGATCACCACCTGCTCGCCGTGGCGGGCCACCACACCGTCGACGACTCGGGCGTTGAGCAGGCCCTGCCGGCCGCACCAGCACAGCACCTCGACCTGGATGCGGCACACCTCGTCGGCGATCTCGAACAGCCGCTGCGCGGCCGGGAACAGCACCGACCGGAAGTCACTGGCCAGCCCGAACGCGAACACGTCGACGTCGTAGCCGTCGACCAGGTCGGCCATCTGTCCGACCTGGTCGACGGTGTAGAAACACGCCTCGTCGCAGATCAGGTAGTCGACCCGAGTGCCGTCCGCCCACCGGCCGCGCACCAGCGCCACCAGGTCCAGGTCGTCGGTGACCTCGATCGCCGAGTGGGCCAGCCCGATCCGGGTGGTTACCTGCGGCCCCATCGACCGGTCGTTGCGGGTCAGCACCAGACCCCGGCGGCCCTGCCGGGCGTGGTTGTGGTCCATCTGCAGGGCCAGCGTCGATTTGCCGCAGTCCATCGGACCCCAGAAGAACTTCAACGCCGCCCCGTGCCGTAGCCGTCCGTCGCCGGCGGCCAGGCAGGCGGTCGCCAACGCGGACTGGTCGCCGCCGCCCGGCCCGGCTGTCCTCGGCTGACTGTCGTCGGTCACGACCGGGCAGCTTACTAGCCGTTTCCGTCGGCACCGGCGGCCCGGGTCGCGTTGTCTGGCCGGGCGGCGATGTCGGACCACTGTGGCAGGATCTGCCGCCATGTTCCCCCGCACCTGGACCCTGACCCACATCGAACGTGTCATCCGTACCGCCTGGTCCGCCGACACCTGCGATCCGACCGACCTGGCGGACTGGCACACCGGCAACCCGGCCCGCGGCCAGTGCGGCGTCACCGCGCTGGTGCTGCACGACCTGCTCGGCGGTGAGCTGCTGGTCGGGCAGGTCAGCGCCGGCGGGCGACGGACCGGCCAGCACTGGTGGAACCGGCTCGGCGTGGTCGAGATCGACCTGACCCGAGACCAGTTCGGCCCGCACGAGCGGATCAGCGGCGGGACGGTCGTCGACCGGCCGGACGGTCCGCCGCGCCGCTGCCGCGAACAGTACGAGACGCTGCGTACCCGGGTGTTGAAGCAGCTTGGTGCCGACACCTCGGTGGCGGCCGGCCGATAGCATCCCCGCCGGCGGCGTACGCACGTCGGCGCCATCCCGGGAGAGGACATCAGGACCGTGAACGGACCGGTACGGCTCGCCGTCGACCTGGGCACCACGCACACCGTCGCGGTGGTCCGCCGTGGCGACGAGCCACCCCGGCCGCTGCTGTTCGACGGCACTCCGCTGCTGGCCTCCGGGGTCTGCGTCGACGCCGCCGGTGGCGTCCACAGCGGACGTGACGCGCAGCGGTTGGCCGCCGGGGAGCCGCACCGGTTCGAGCCGCACCCGAAACGGCGCGTCGACGACGGCTCGGTGCTGCTGGGCGACCGGGAGCTGCCGGTCGCGCAACTGCTGGCGGTGACCCTGCGCCGGGTCGCCGCCGAGGCCGCGACCGCAGGCGTGCATCCGGCCGGCGGCACCGTGCTGACCTGCCCCGCCGACTGGGGTACCCCGCGTCGGGACCTGCTGCGGGCGGCCGCCACGGCCGCCGGGCTGGGCCCGGTGCGCCTGCTCGACGAGCCGATCGCGGCCGCCACCTACTGCGTCCGGGTGCTGGGCCGGCAGGTGCCGCCGGGCGGCACCCTGGCCGTGTTCGACTTCGGCGGCGGCACCCTCGACGTGGCGGTGGTCCGCAACGAGCCTGCGGTGGGCGGGGCCGGCGGGCTGCGGGTGCTGGCCACCGGCGGGCTCGACGACCTCGGTGGGCTCGACGTCGACGAGGCGCTGGTCGCCCACCTCGGTCACCTGGTCGCGGTCCGGGACCCGCAGCTGTGGCAGCGGCTCAGCCGGCCGGTGACCGCCGCCGACCGCCGTGACCGGCTTGCCTTCTGGTCCGAGGTGCGGGCCGCGAAGGAGATGCTGTCGCGGGCCTCGGCGGCACCGGTGACGGTGCCCGGGCGGGACGATCCGATGCATCTGACCCGGGAGGAGCTGGACCGCATCGCCGGGCCGCTGGTCGACCGGGCGGTCGACGAGACCCGCCGGGTGCTGCAGCTGGCCGGGGTCGATCCGGCGCGGCTGGCCGGGCTGCTGCTGGTCGGCGGGGCGAGCCGGATGCCGCTGGTCGCCAGCCGGTTGCACGCCCGGCTCGGGGTAGCCCCGTCGGTGCCGGAGCAGCCGGAGCTGCCGGTGGGGTTCGGTGCGCTGCACCACACGCCGTCGGCGGACGTCGTGGCACCGTCGACCGCCGCCCCGGCCGTGCCGCACCTTGCGCGGCCGGGGCCACCGGTGCCCGGCCCTATCGAACGGGCGGCTGGCGGCGATCTGCCGTCGCCGCCGGCACGTCGGCGCCGTCGCGGCCGGGCGGTCACGGCGGTCGCCGCAGCCGTGGCGGTGACGCTTGCCGTCGGGATCGGCCTGACCGACGGCTGGCTGCTCGACCGGATCACCGGCGGCGACGACGGCGGCGACCCGGTCGGGACCAACCTGATCGGCGGCCTGCTCGGTCGCGACGACGACGGCGGGACCGGGGACACCGCAGGCGGCCTGACCGAGGTCCACCAGGTGACGCTGCCCGCCGGCACCGGCGGGTCGACGGTCACCCTCGCCGGTGACCTCGCCGTGTACGCGGCGGTCGCCGTCGGCGGCACCACCGTCACCGCGGTACCGGCCGGCGGCGGCGACCCGGCCTGGACCGCGACGGTGGACGTCGAACCGACGGAGGTGCGGCTCACCGCCGTCGGTGGGCTGCTCGTCGTCGACGCCGTCGACTCGGCGACCGACGGCGGCGACGACATGCGGGTCGTGCTCGACGCCGCCGACGGCACGGTGCGGTGGAAACGCAGCTGGCAGGACCGTACCGACGTGGTCCGGCTGGGCACCGACGTGATCGTCGAGATCAAGGACGGCATCTTCGACAACGCGGTCGCCCGGGTCGACCTGACCACCGGGGAGCAGCGGTGGCGACGTGAGGCCCCCGACGACGACCTGCTGGTTCTCGACGCGTCGCGGATCCGGGCGGCGACCCGGTGGACCGGCGCGGTCCCCGTCGAGGACGCCGGTGTGCTGCCGGCCTCCGGGTACGGGCTGCGGGACAACCGGCACGCCGAGCCGGGCCGCGTCGTCGAGTTGAGTGAGGGCAGCGGCCGGGGGTTCGTGCTGGACACCGGCGACGGCGACCCGGTCGCCAGCGGCGACCTGCCGTTGGACCACGACGCGTGGACCGTCTACGAAGGGCTCGCGATCGGCCGGCTGTCCGACACCGCGTCGCCGGGACGGGCCGTGCTGGCCGCGTACGACCTCGACGGGTTCACCCGCGCGTGGGACGTGCCGCTGCCGGCCGGTGACACCATCGAACTGGTCAAGCCGTGCGGGGAGCGACTGGTGTGCGCGGCGGTCGAGGGCGGCACGTACCGCACGATCGCCGTCGACATCGGCACCGGCGACGAGAAGTGGAACCGCACAAGCGAGTTCGGATTCGAGGACAACTGGTACGCGGTGCCGGGTGGGCTCGTCTTCGGTGACCAGACGTTCGGCACGGTCGACGACTTCTGCCTGCTCGACGAGGACGGTGGGGAGATCACCGCCGCCGAAGACACCCGGTCGGCGGCGGCGGTGGCCGACGGCCGGGTGGTGGTGCTGGGCCACCGGATCGACACGGCGTCGAGGACCGCTGTGCCGCAGGTGTCGGTGTGGGACGCGGCGACCGGTCGACGGACCGCGCCGGTCGATGTCGGCACCGACCTGGTGGACAGCCGGGCGACGCACGCGGTGGTCAGCGGCGACACCGTCGCGGTGGTCACCGCCGACCATCAGGTGCGGGTGCTGTCCGTGACCGGGACCGGCTGAGTGGGCGGCCGTCGGGCCGCCCACTCAGGGCACGGTCAGTAGACGTTGACCCCGTACACCGACAGCGCCTCGGCCACCGGCTGGTGGTAGGCGCGGCACTCGGCCCGGTTGCTGCCCGAGTGCAGACCCAGCGCGGTGGTGCCGGCGAACACCGCGCCGCCACTGTCGCCCTTGTCCGCGCACAGGCTGGTCTGGAACAGCCCGGTCACCGGACCTGCCGAGTAGTTGACGGTGACGTTGACCGCGACGACCGGGCCGGTGGTGACCCCGGTGGTGCTGCCGCTCTTGCTGACCGTCTGCCCCACGTACGGGTTACCGGCGCCGGTGATGTCCCGCAACGTCCCGTCGTACAGGTTGACCGCCCCGGGCCGGTTGACGGTGGTGTCGACCCAGCGAACCAGGCCGAAGTCGTCACCGGGGAAGTTGCTGGCCACCGTGGTGCCGGCGGCGGCGACCCCGTCGACCATCCACTGCGTCCGCGACTCGGTGCAGTGCCCGGCGGTGAGGAAACCCGGCCGGCCGGCGCTGTCGTACACGTTGAACCCGAGCGAGCAGCGGCCGTTGGAGTAGATCGGGTCGCCGCCGGCGGCGGTGGTCTCCACCGTGCCGGCGACGCGTTCGACGCGGACCGCGTCGCCGAAGCGGGCCGCGACCGCCTCGACCAGCGCCAGCCGGGTGTCGGTGACGGTCGCGTCGACCGAGACCACGACCTGGTTGCTGACCGGGTCGGCGTACCAACTGGTCCCTGGCACAGCCGCCGACCGCGACAGAGCACCGGTGACCCGGGCCAGGTCGCCGGAACCCCGATCGACGGTCCGGGCCACCCCACCCGCGGCCCGCACCACCCGGGCGGCCGTCTCATCGGTCACGGTCACGACCAGGTCACCGGTGACCTCGTCCCGGTACGCCCCGGCGGACCGGTCACCCAGCCGGTCGGCCAGCGCCAGGGCGGCCTCACCGCCGAGTTCGGGGGCGGGCCCGGCGGCAGCGGCCGCCGGACTGGCCAGCAGGCCACCGACCAGTACGGCGGCGGCAGCCAACGCGGAGCCGATCTGTCTGATCGGCGTGGATATATCCCTCACACAGTCCTCCTGCGATCTGGTGAACGTGAGATGTCCGGTCAGGACGGCGATCATCATCGCCGCTGGCGGCGGCGCTGAACACCGTGCCATTGCCCATTTGTGGGCGACTTCCGGCCACGTGCTTGACGCTGACCGGTGCCGCGTCCCCGGGCCGTGGCGAGTGGACCTGCCACAATGGCGACATGGCGCGACCGGACCGGGACTCGTTGTTCGCCGCCGGGCGGCAGTTGAACATCGGACAGCGGCGGACCCGACTACCGGTCCCGCCTGGCCGGGCACGTCCCGCTGCTCGGCTCGACGGCGCTGTTGACCGCCGCCGTGGTGCTGAACGAGGTGGCTCGGCGCGGGTGAACGGGTCGCCGTACCGGTGGGCATACTGGTAGCGCTGCTGACCAGCGCACCCGGAGGGCATGATGATCATTGACGTCGCGCAGATTGAGGCGGCGGCGCGGCGGATCGCCGACCATGTGGTGCGGACGCCGACGGTGCCCAGCCCCGGCCTGTCCGGGCTGCTCGGCGTACCGGTGACGGCGAAGCTGGAGCTGCTGCAGCGGACCGGGTCGTTCAAGGCGCGGGGCGCGGCGGCGAAGCTGCTGACCCTCGACGACGGGCAGCGGGCGGCCGGCGTGGTGGCGGTCAGCGGCGGTAACCACGGCATCGCGGTGGCGGTGATGGCGCAGGCCCTGGACGTGAAGGCGACGGTGGTGATGCCGCGTTCCGCGCCGGAGCGGGCGGTGGAGGTCGCCACCGCCGCCGGGGCGACGGTGCGGGTGGTCGACACCATGGACGAGGCGTTCGACCTGACGGCGCGGTTGCGGGCCGACGGGCTGGCGATGGTGCATCCCTTCGACGACCCGGTGGTGGTCGCCGGGCAGGGCACCGTCGGTCTGGAGTTGGCGGCTGACGCGTTCGCCGACGACCGCACGGCGCCGACGGACGTGCTGGTCAGCGTCGGCGGCGGCGCGTTGATCTCCGGGGTGGCCGCCGCGCTGCGGGCCCGCCGGCCCGGCGTCCGGGTCTGGGGGGTGGAGACCGACGGCGCGTCGGCGATGGCGCAGGCCTGCGGGCACGGCGGCCCCGTGCCGGTGAAACTGTCGTCGATTGTGTCGACGTTGAGCGCGCCGACGGTGTCGCAGCTGACCTACGACCATGTCACCGAACTGGTCACCGACGTGCTGGTGGTGTCGGACACGGAGGCGGTGCGTGGCAGCCTGGACCTGGCCGAGCACGCCAAGGTGTGGGCGGAGCCGGCGGCCGGGTGCCTGCTGCCGGCCGCCCGCCGGGTGGTCGAGCGGGTCGGCCCGGACGTCCGGCTCGGCCTGGTGGTCTGCGGCGGCAATGTCACCGTCGCCGACCTGGCCGGGTGGGCCCGCCGGTTCAACCTGATGGGGCTGATCTGACGGGCCGGGCACGTCACCGGCGCACTGGCACCGGAGTCAGTACACCCGGGCGTTGCACACCGTGAGTACCTCGGTCACCGGCTGGTGAAAGGCGATGCACGCGCCGACCACTCCACCCGAGTGCAAGCCCAGGGCTGTGACCGGCTGCCATCTTCTACCGCAGCGTCGCGGCCCGACGGCGGTGCGACAACGTGACGTGGTGGTGCGCCCCGGCGTGCCCGGCCGGGTCGGTGTGCACGGTCGCCGACACCAGCCGGGGTACGGCGTGGGTGAGCTGGTGTTCGGCGTCCGCGGCCACCTCGTGCGCGGCGAGCAGGCTCAGGTCGGCGTCGACGACGAGGTCGGCTTCGGCGTGCAGCCGGTGGCCGATCCAGCGCAGCCGTACCGCTGTCACGTCGCGGACGCCGGGCACCGCGCGCAGGGTCGTTTCGGCGTTGTCGACCAGGGCCGGGTCGACGGCGTCCATCAGCCGCCGGTACACCTCGCGGGCGGCGTCACGCAGCACGTACCCGATCGCGACGGTGATGGCGAGGCCGACCAGCGGGTCGGCCCACTGCCAGCCGGCCGCCGCGCCCCCGGCGGCGGCGACGACGGCCAGCGAGGTGAATCCGTCGGTACGGGCGTGCAGCCCGTCGGCGACCAGCGCGGCCGAGCCGATGCGCCGGCCGACCCGGATCCGGTAGCGGGCGACGATCTCGTTGCCGGCGAAGCCGACGACCCCGGCAGCGGCCACCCACGGCACGTGGGTCATCGACGCCGGGTGGATCAGCCGGTCGACGGCGGTCCAGCCCGCGGCGATTGCCGAGCCGGCGATGACGACCACGATGACGACGCCGGCGAGGTCCTCGGCGCGGCCGAACCCGTAGGTGTAGGCGCGGGTGGCGGCGCGCCGGCCGATCAGGAACGCGATCGCCAGGGGTACGGCGGTGAGCGCGTCGGTGACGTTGTGCAGGGTGTCGCCGAGCAGCGCCACCGAGCCGCTGGCGGCGACGATGACGGCCTGGGCGGCGGCGGTGGCGGCGAGGACCGCCAGGGAGATCCACAGGGCGCGGAGTCCGTCGCGGGACGCTTCGAGGGAGTCGTCGACCTTGGCGGCGGTGTCGTGGGTGTGCGGGGTGAGCCGGTGCAGCGCCCGTCGCCACCAGGCCCGCCGCGCCGGATGCCGGTGACCGTGCGGGTGGTGGTCGTGACGGTGGTGGTCGTGGTCCATGGCGATGGCAGAATACGTGCTCATGTACGCACGCGACAACGCTGCAGGTGCCACGGATGGGCAGCAGCAACCGACCGGCGCGCAGGTCGACACGGCGGTGACCGCGTTGAAGATGCTGGCCGACCCGACCCGGCTACGCCTGCTGTGGCAGCTGCGCGACGGCGAACACGACGTCGGCACCCTCGCGGCGGCGGTCGGCGCCGCCCGCCCCGCCGTGTCGCAGCACCTGGCGAAACTGCTGCTCGCCGGCCTGGTCGCCAGCCGCCGTGACGGCCGCCGGGTGCTCTACCGGGCACGCGGCGGCCACGTCCGCCGCCTGGTCACCGAGGCCCTGTACGCCGCCGACCATCACCTGACCGGAGCCCCCGACCACGACTGATCCCACATTGCCGGCTGGCCCGGCCGGCTAGAACGAGTGTCGGCCGACGTCGACGGCTGACTAGCATCACCGGCCGTGGACGACAGACGGTGGCGGGATCCGCAGTGGTTGGCCTGGGTGCGGGACTGGACCGACGGCCGGCTCGACGTGGTGCAGCTCGACCTGGCCGACGACGTCGACGACCTGCTCGCCCTCGGCGTGCCCGACCGGCGGCTGGCCACCCTGCCGCAGGCGTACGCACGGATCGTCGGCGCCGATCGACGGTTCCGCGACGCGGCGCCGATGGTGGCCGACCTGTGCGCCGAGCTGGCGCAGTACGGGCTGCCGGAGCTGCTGCAGCACGACGACCTGCACGACGCGCAGGTCTTCGTCCGCGACGGCCGCCATCTCATCATGGACTGGGGCGACGCCTGCGTGTCGCATCCGTTCCTCACCCTGTCGGTCACCCTCGAAGGTGGGCTGGCGTGGGGGCTCGACGACGTGCGGGACTCGGTCGACACCGCGCCGTTGCGGGACGCCTACCTGGTGCCGTACGCCGAACGGTTCACCGGCGACCTGGTGGCCGCGACCCGGGTGGCATCGCGCCTGGGCTGGGTGTGCCGCGCGGTCAACGGGCACCTGCCCGGCGACGACAAGCAGACCCTGACCCGGCTGCGGATGTTCCTCGACGGCCGACCGTAGCCGCGCCAGGGACACCACAGAGCCTCTTCCAACCTGATCTTGCAGGTCAGAGCGGGCGCAGCGCGCCCGGAGAGCGATGAGGGCGAGGCTCCAGGTACGACAGCAGTCGACCAAGATCCGATGCCCCGACCGGGAGCCTCGCCCGTGCTGTCTTACCCCTCCACGATCCCGCTGTCCAGCCGCACCCTCAACCACCTCACCGACCTCATCCGAGCCCACCGCAACCAGCATCGATCCCGCTGGCGGCGCCTCGACCCCGGCCGCCAGGCACTACTCGCCCTGGCCCACCTACGCAACGGCGACACCCACACCCGGCTCGCCGCCGGGTTCGCCGTCGGCGTCGCCACCGCCTGGCGGTACGTGCAGGAAGCGATCGCGCTGCTCGCCGCAGTCGCCGAGGACCTGGAGAAGATCGACATCTAGGTTCTGGAGCTGCGGCTCTCCGGCAATGGCGTGGTGGGCGGCATCATCCCGATGGATGGCGTGACCGCCAAGGACCAGGCAAACTGGGCCGAGCTCGCGTTTCAGCGACGGTTCAATCGTCGCCCGGTGGTGTCCGCACTGGTCGTCCGGGCGTCGACATCCTCGACCGAGATCGAGAGGTTGCAGAGCGTGATGGCTGCGGCGTCACCTGCGGTCACCACCACCGCGCCGGCAGTGGTGTCGAGAAGGTTTTCGGTTAAGCGTGCACGCGACACCGTACAACCTCTCGACGGTTCCATCGATGAGCACTGCCCATCAATATGGGAAGGCGACACCTACCGTACCGTTTACCCACCGGTACAGGAAGAACTTCGAGCTTATGACTACTGGTTCGTCTACGAAAGCGCCTACAGCGCGCAACCTTCGACTTTTCCGAGTGATTGGGGAATGGAACTCGGCATAACAACGTGGAACGACGATCTTCCTGGCTGGGTCGTCCGCCCGTTTTGCCCGCCCGGCTTTGGTGACTCCGATTGGGACTTCTGGTCCGGCACCTACGAGATGGGTGGCATTTGGGGGGGCGAACGTCCCGGAATCCTCTGCTCCCTACGCCGACTACAACATCGCAAGTGATGGTTGCGACGAGAACGGAGTCGAGATCGGAATCGGTTTCCCGCGCCAACTGGCCCAGGACACACTGTACCTGGCGTTCGCCGAGCTGTATCCTGGCAACGAAAGCTCTTCGCGGATGGCCGCGTCCGTAAGCATGAAGAGTAACGACTGCAACAATCTTGGACTATCCCCGCAGACCGATTGCATGGGACTGAACACCGATCGAGATCCTCCAGTTGGGTTCGACGGCAGCGCCCTGCTGGTCAACTCAAGTCGCAACTGGACAGTGCCGGCCTGCTTCCTGATGGGAGAGGAATTCACCAATCCGATTCGCTACGCTCCGGGAGTAAGTGGCTGTCCAACCGTGGTCTACTACTGACGCCTACGCTGATAGTGCCGGCCCAGGTAGTCTGACCGTCACCGGTTTCATGGCTGCCTGGGCGCACGGGCCATTGTCGGTCTCAGGGAGATGATCAGGATGTCGCAGCAGAGTCCTCGGCGCCGATTCGGCGGGGAACAGCTGTTCATCTGGTACCTCGCGACCGCAGCCGCCGCTGCGGTGGTCGGCGTGGTCGCCGGCGGAGTCGGCCTGCTGGTGCTGTCCGCGTTGCGAATCGGGTGTCGTCCCACCGGTGGGGACGTACTGCCCAGCGGCGAGCTGCAGTGCCCCGACGGCACCGGCAAGGTACTCCCGGCGTTGGTGTTCGCGGGTCTCGGCTGCGTCGTCGTCCTGGCGGTGGCGGCGGAGCTGCTCAGCCGGCGGGGCGACGCCTCCACGGTTGCCCGCGTGGCCCGGCACGGCTTGTGGCTGGCCGCCTGGGTGGTGGCGCTGCCCGGCCTGGCGTGGGTCAGCGTGGTGTCCACGTCGGCGGCGACACGACAGGCCTTCTGGGGTGTCGTGGTGGGCGTCTGCGCGGCGATCGCCTTCGTCGCGATTCCGCTGGTCACGTCCTACGTCCGTCCGGCGTACGCGACAGTGGTGCTGGCGGCGTGTCTGGCGGTGCCGGCCACCGCCGTGCTGGTCGGCTTGTGGTTGCCGCTGCTCGTACCGCTCGCCCTGCCGGTGACCGCCATCTGGCTGGTGGCGTTGTGGCTGTCACGGGCGGCCCATCGGATCGGCGTGACAGCTGCGGCGAGCCAGGTGAGCGGCCCGTAGGCCGGTCACGGGCCGGATTGCCCGCTACCCCGAGAGGGTGAGACGCAGCGAGACCGACGGGCGCAGCCAGGCATGGTGCATGCCAGGCCCGGCCGCCGCGCGGTCGTCGCCGCTGATCTCTCCGAGCTGCGCGGACCGGTCAGCGGGATCGTCGAGCTGCCGCACCGGCTGCACTGGCAGCCGGACCGCCGGGTCGACCTCTCGGCAATCCCGCGCTGCTGCGGTGGATGTACGAGACCGGCACCAACACCAGGTGGTACGGCTGCAGCCGGTGCGGTTCGACCGGCACCGCCAGCCGGTGATGACGCGGATCGGTCCAGCCAGGGGACCAGATCGATGTCGAGCGGGTGTCGGGTCGCCACGACGTTGCCGCCGTGGCGACCCGGCCGATTCGTCGTCAGTCGGCGTGGGCGCGCAGCGCGGCGATGAACCATTCCGTCGCCGGCACCTGCGGTGGGGCGGCCAGCCAGCCGTTGAGGACGCCCAGCAGCTGCCAGTAACGCTCCATCAGCCCGTTCCTCGACGGCCGACCGGGGTGATGCTGGCCAGCGAGTTGCGGCTGCACGGCGTGTCCGTACTCGTCGTGGAGAAGGACGCGGAGCCGACCAGCCACGTCCGGGCGGGCGGCCTGCATGTGCGCAGCATCGAGATCATGGACCAGCGTGGCCTGCTGGACCGGTTCCTCGCGTACGGCCAGCGGTATCCGTTCGGCGGTTTCGCCGGCATCGACAAACCCGTGCCGGACCGGCTGGACACCGCGCACGGGTACGTGCTCGCCATCCCGCAACCCGTCACCGACCGCCTGCTGACCGAACGCGCCGCCGAACTCGGTGCCGAGATCCGGCGCGGCTGCGAACTGGTCGGCCTGCGCCAGGACGACGTTCAGGTGACCGCTGAGCTGGCAGACGGGACCTGGCAGCGTTCGCGCTACCTCATCGGCTGCGACGGCGGCCGCAGCACGGTGCGCAACCTGCTCGGTGTCGCCTTTCCCGGCGAACCGACCCGGGTCGACACCCTGCTGGGCGAGATGAGGGTGGCCGTACCGGCGGAGACCGTCGCCGCCGTGGTCGCCGAGGTCCGCGCCAGCGAGAAACGGTTCGGGGCGGCGCCGCTGGGCGACGGCGTGTACCGGCTGGGGGTGCCCGCCGCAGGGGTGGCCGCCGACCGTAGCGTCGCACCGAACATCGAGGAGTTCACCCGGCAACTGCGGGTGACCGCCGGAACCGACTTCGGCGTGCACTCACCGCGCCGGCTGTCCCGGTTCGGTGACGCCACCCGGCTGGCGCAGCGCTACCGGGTCGGCCGGGTCCTGCTGGCCGGCGACGCCGCGCACATCCACCCGCCGCTCGGCGACCAGGGCCTCAACCTCGGCATCCAGGACGCGGTCAACCTCGGCTGGAAACTCGCGGCCGTGGTCGCCGGCTGGGCACCCGACGGGCTGCTCGACAGCTACCACACCGAACGGCATCCGGTGGCGGCCGCCGTGCTGGACAACACCCGGGCGCAGATGGAGCTGCTGTCCACCGAGCCGGGCCCGCAGGCGGTGCGCCGGCTACTCGCGGAGCTGATGGACATCGAGGAGGTCAGCCGCCGCCTGATCGAGAAGGTCACTGCCATCGGGATCCGCTACGGCGTCGGCGGCGAGGACGGGGACGGCGGTGGCGGTTTGACCCATGACCTGCTCGGCCGGCGGCTGCGCGACGTAGCGCTGACCGGCGGCCGCCGCCTGTACGAGCTGACGCGTGGCGGCCGTGGGCTGCTGCTCGACCAGACCGGCCGGTTGTCGGTCACCGGCTGGGTGGACCGGGTCGACCACGTCGTCGACGCCAGCGACGACCTGGACGTAGCCGCCGTCCTGCTGCGTCCCGACGGCCATGTGGCCTGGGTCGGCGACGACCAGCAGGATCTGCTGCATCACCTGCCGCGCTGGTTCGGCGTAGCCGACAACCGGCTCAGGCCCGCCGCGTCGACACCGTAGGGCCAGCTCGCGGCGGGATCGCCCGCTACCCTGGATGACGTGAGACGCAGCGAAGCCGAGGGTGGCATCGTGCCGTACCTGGCTCGGCCGGGTCGTCGCGCGGCAGTCGTTGCTGAACTCGCGCAGCTGCACGGACCAGTCAGTGGCGTCGTCGAGTTGCCGCATCGGCTGCACTGGCAGCCCGACCGCCGGGTCAATCTCGACAACCCCGCACTGCTGCGGTGGATGTACGAAACCGTCCTGGTCGAGGCGGTCACCCCGGTCGAGCTGGTCACCTGGCTCCACGGCCCGACGCTGGTCCGGCTCTGGCCGGACCTGTGGGTTCCACGTGGCGTCAGACAGGCCTGGGAGCAACGGCACCCTCAGCTGCGCAGCGCCCACCAGCCCGCCGCCGCGTGACATCAGAGGAGTTCCAGGCCGAGGTGGCACGGCTGGCGCTCGCCGTGGCCCAGCGACACGGCTTCGCGTTAGCAGGCGGACACGCGCTGATCGCATACGGCGTGGTGGACCGGCCGACCGAAGACGTCGACCTGTTCACGGACCAGTCCGGTGGGGTCACCGCGGCTGCCGACCTGGTGATGTCGACCCTGAGTCGTGCTGGACTGCACGTCGAGGCGGTCACGGATTCAGCCGACCTCGGCGACGTCTTCGACGGTTTCGAGCATGATCTCGTCGAGTGCGAGGTGCGTCGCGGAGACCAGACGGTGCGGCTGCAGATGGTGCGGTTCGACCGGCACCACCAGCCGGTCATGATGCAGATCGGGCCGGTGCTGCACCTTGATGACGTGGTTGCCTCAAAGGTGGTAGCACTCGCTACCCGGGCTGCCCCTCGCGATTACATCGATACTGCCGCTGCCCTAGGGCGTGTATCAAAGTCGGTCACAGCCACTCGTTGATCGCCGCGACCTGCACGGTC